>NZ_JADEXR010000107.1 GCF_015206995.1 aff. Roholtiella sp. LEGE 12411
TTAACAATAAGTTGAAGCTGATTAAAAGGCTAGGTTATGGCTTTCGTAATTTCGCAAACTTTCGATTGCGCTGCCTATTATCTTGGCACTTTAGTGTTAAATCTCCATAAGGGGATCGGTAGAACCAGAAATCTTCCCAGTCACCAGTTCAAACGAGGTATTACCAATGTCCAATTCAGAATTCGAGAGAGTCACTGTTCGGCCAATTGATGAGTATAACCAGACGTTGGTATCCTACGTCCATCCGCCAAATTGGGTTAATCCTGAACCTGCTGATATTTACGACTTGGTGGTGATTGGCGCTGGTACGGCGGGATTAGTAGTGGCGGCGGGTGCAGCGGGTCTGGATTTGAGTTTAAAAGTGGCTTTGATTGAAAAGCATCTCATGGGTGGAGATTGCTTGAATGTTGGTTGCGTACCGTCTAAAACTGTTATCCGTTCTTCTCGCGTAGTTGGCGAAATCTGGAATGCCAAAAACTTTGGAATTAACATTCCAAAACAGATTGATGTTGATTTTCCCGCAGTCATGGCCCGGATGCGGCGGATAAGAGCTGGTATTAGCCATAATGACTCGGCTGAGCGCTTTCAGAAACTAGGGGTTGATGTCTTCTTAGGTAGTGGTCGGTTTGCGAGTAAAAATACCGTGGAAGTTGGTAACAAAACCCTCCGGTTTAAAAAAGCTGTAATTGCGACTGGAGCCAGAGCCGCGCAACTCTCGATTCCAGGAATTGAAAAGGCGGGTTATCTAACCAATGAGACGGTTTTTTCTCTAATTCAAAAACCAGAACGTTTAGCAATAATTGGTGGCGGCCCAATTGGTTGCGAATTAGCGCAAGCCTTCCGGCGCTTGGGTTGTGAGGTTATACTTTTCCATCGTGGTTCTCACTTGCTCAACAAAGAAGATGCTGACGCCGCTGAAATTCTGCAAAAGGTCTTGATTCATGAAGGAATTCGTGTGGTGCTGAATTCCCAGTTGGAAGAAGTGGTAACTGTCACCGAGGGCAAAAGGCTTTACTTTTCCTCTAATGGTCATCGAGATTCTGTCACAGTAGATGAAATTTTAGCAGGTGCAGGACGTGCGCCGAATGTGGAAGGCTTAAATTTGGAAGCAGTGGGAGTGGAATATGACAAGCGCCAGGGTGTAAAGGTAAATGATTATCTCCAGACTACGAATCCCAAGATTTATGCAGCAGGCGATATCTGCATGAATTGGAAGTTTACCCATGCTGCTGATGCGGCGGCGCGGATTGTGATTAAGAATACGCTGTTTTCTCCTTTTGGTTTGGGACGCTCCAAACTCAGTAGTCTAGTGATGCCGTGGGTAACTTATACTGATCCCGAAATTGCTCATGTGGGAATGTATGAACACGAGGCGCAAAAGTTGGGCATTGATGTGACTACAATCAAAATTCCTTTTAATAGTGTAGACCGAGCGATCGCCGATGGAGAAGAGTTAGGATTTCTCAAAATTCACCACAAAAAGGGGTCTGATGAAATCTTGGGTGCTACTATTGTCGCCAGTCATGCGGGTGAGATGATCTCAGAAGTAACTACAGCAATTGTCGGTAAACTGGGTTTGAGCAAGCTCAGTGGTGTGATTCATCCTTATCCCACTCAAGCTGAAGCTATTAAGAAAGCTGCGGATGCTTACCGTCGTACACTCCTTACACCAAAAACCAAACGATTCTTAGGATTTCTCACAAAGCTTTCTTGAATTCGGCGGAATTATGAGCCTACGCACAACAGCCCGTAATTCAGTATTATGTAAATTAATGTAACTAAATATAAATAGTTAAGATGCAGGATAAAGTCATTGTCGTTGTTGGTGCTACTGGCGGCATTGGTTCAGCCTTAACTCGCAAACTTGCCTCTACAGGGGCAAAGTTGGTGCTGGCTGCAAGAGATGTGGTTCGTTTAACAACACTAGCAGATGAGCTACCAGGGTCTATTTTGACCATTCCCTGCGATATTACTGATCCACAACAGGTAGATATTTTAATAGATAAGGCTGTTGCCGAGTTCGGTCAAATCGATGTTTTGGTGAATGCAGCTGGTGCTGGTATCCTCAAGCCCTACAACAACCTGGAACCAGCTGATTTAGACAAGATGCTAGATGTCAACTTAAAAGGCAGCTTCTACACTACTCAGGCGGCTGCTGAAGAAATGCAAAAGCGCAAGTCTGGTCATATTTGTAACGTGATCGGGATTTTGGGCAAACATTCGATGGCGACGGCTGCGGCTTATTCGGCTTCTAAGTTTGGTGTTGTTGGTTTCAGCAAGTGCATGGCAGAGGAACTTAAGCGTTTTGGTATCAAGTTCACGCTATTCTACTTTGGTGGGGTAGATTCTCCTTTCTGGGACAACGTGAATTTAAAGGTAGACCGGAAAAAAATGCTCAGTCCTGAAACTGCTGCCAATGCAATTTTATTTGCCCTTTCTGCGGAACCTCAAGCTGTGCCAATGGAAATTAATATTCAACCTGATAGTCATCTGTTCTTCTAGGATTAAAGTACGCTGACATAATTCTTGCTTAGGAAAGACCAGAAAATCTAGCAATAAAGGCAGAATTTACAGATATATAAACTGTTAAGCTGGATTTTCATAACTTATGATAAAAATTGATCACGTTCACTTTTATGTAGAAGATGCCAAAGTGTGGCGGGATTGGTTTGTACACCATCTCGGTTTTCAAGCAGTAGCCAATAACATCAGTTCATCTCACACTTGCACGGAAGTTGTCAAAAGTGGTGTCGTCTGTTTTTTGCTGTCTTCACCACTATTGCCTACAAGTCCAGTAGCTGAGTTTCTACATCAGCATCCACCTGGTGTAGCAGATATCGCTTTCATTGTTGAAGACGTGGAAGCAGCGATCGCTCTGGCTCAAGCACACGATGCTGAAGTCCTACAACCCATCCAGGAACATCGGGAGGGTGATAGATTCGCTAAATGGAGCACAATTGCCGCTTGGGGTGGGCTGACTCATACGTTAATTGAAAGGCACTCTCCCACTACAGGAGAGTGGGAGAGTGCGAGGCTTGAGAAGATAAGTAAAAAAGTATTCTTGTCCTCCCCTCCTCTCGATCTTCTTTCCTCTTCGATTACCGCCATAGATCACATAGTGCTAAATGTGGCATCGGGTGATTTAGACCGTGCTGTCGCTTGGTATGAAAAAATTCTAGATTTTCAACCCCAACAGATATTTAAAATTAAAACTGATCGTTCTGCTTTATACAGCCAAGTAATGGTTTCGCGCAATGGTAGCGTACAGATGCCAATTAATGAGCCAGCTTCTAGTAATTCCCAAATTCAGGAATTTCTGGATATTAACCACGGCCCTGGAATTCAACATATCGCTTTGCGAATACCCAATCTGATTAGTGCGATCGCCCAATTTCGAGCCTGTGGTCTATCTTTACTCTCAGTTCCCAATAGCTACTACTCACAGCTAAAACAGCGACCAGGATTTCCACTGTCACACCGAGAAATTGAGGCGATCGCCCAACAAGAAATCTTAGTGGACTGGCAAGAGAATGCTCCCGTAGAGTTACAAAATGGCGCTCCCCTACTACTGCAAATTTTCACACAGCCGATTTTTGAACAGCCGACATTTTTCTTTGAGTTTATTGAACGCCGTTCCCAAGCTCAAGGCTTTGGGGAAGGTAACTTTCGCGCCTTATTTGAAGCTATTGAAAGCGAACAAATCAAACGCGGTACTCTCACCTAAACGATTTAAAATTCAAAATATACCTTGATACTTCCTTAGAAGCAAGTTTAGATAAAAAATACCTATCCAAACTTGATCGTGCTGTTGATCTCTCGAAAAATAGCTCCAGAAATGAGATAATTTTAATAAATATTAATATTTATCGCCGATGCTAAGACTAATTACTGACTTTGACGGCCCGATTATTGATGTGTCTGAACGATATTATCATGTTTATCAATTCTGCTTGGAAAAAACCCGACACCCAAGCCAACTAGTACGACAACTTTCTAAAGCAGAATTTTGGCAGCTAAAGCGATCGCGCGTTCCCGAAAAACAAATTGCTTTGAATTCTGGGTTGGACGAAGCTCAAGCACAAGAATTTTCCCAGTTGCGCCGACAAACAGTGCATACAGAACCTTATTTCCAGTATGATAGCCTCGCACCTGGTGCTGTAGAAGCACTGTTAAAAATTCAACAAGCTGGCGTTGATTTGGCGGTTATGACTATGCGTCGGGTTTGGGAACTAGATTATGCCTTTAAAAAATACGATTTAGGTAGGTTTTTCCCAAAAAATCGTTGTTACTGCCTTAGTAACGACTATGTTAAAACCCGCGACATCGAAGATAAGCCTTTGTTGATGGCACGAGCATTGAAAGAACTTGACCCAGCTGCTGATACTTGGATGATCGGGGATACAGAAGCCGACATCGCCGCTGCTAAAAAACACGGTGTTAAGGTGATGGCTGTAGAGTGTGGCATCCGCGATCGCACTCAATTGGAACTTTGCTACCCCGACTTAATTGTTAAGGATCTTAGCTTCGCTGTAGATTTAATCTTAGAGCCTCAACGTCTTGTCTAGGGATGTCCTGAATCTGCTATGCAAGAGTTTGTCTATTTTCTTCTTCTCTTGAGTAACAGATCATTAGCTTCTAATCCCATTAACTTTTAGCAATAATATACATCCAAAATCCAATATTCAATGAGACATTTTCTTTTAGGAGACTTTCCAAAAGTAAGAAATAGAGTATAATCTCAATTCCAAATCGGTTTAACGCAGAAAGCTACTGATCAACCACAACAATATAAACGTTAGTACCGTTGAAAATTGATTTGGCGTGATGAATCGTGTTTGAGGTATTAGCCAGGTAGCAAGTAATCCTCCAGCTATTAAACCAATTATTAAGGAGATAAGTGTAAATAAAACTGCTCTACCAAACTTGCCTTCCTTACGATTGAGAAAGTAAATACTTACTCCCACCCCAACCACCAATGCTAACTGTAAAACCTGGTCGCCCGCCTCTGGATAAAACACAGTGATAGCACTCAATCCAACATACCAAGCTGCTGGTAATAGCACATCCGTAGGTGTCGGTTGATCCAACATTCGTTGCAGCCATGCAGGCGACTGCTCACGAGGGGTTGAACTTTCTTTAGGAGCCGATTGCACACGCAATTCTGGGAACCGGATGCGCTCAGGGACTTTTATTTTACCTTCTTGGCGCATCCGTAAGCGATCCATTAAAATCGCATCGTAAGCTGCTTCAATCATTTCTAGACGCTTGGCATCGCTACTGTGTTGCTCGAATAGGCGATTCCGAGCATCCTGAATCTCATCGAAGCTAGCCTCTTCTGATACCCCAAGTTTTTCGTAGGGATTTTGATCGCTCATGGGAGTTTTTTACTTCAGCCTCAGTCAGCGGCAGTCTTTTGTCGAATAAAAACAGCTATAGGCTTTATTCTAATCGAAACTAATGCCCCGATAGATTTATGTGCCCTACCAGGATAGTAGCACGGGTCAGTTTAATTGACTTGTAAATTTTAACTATAGTCACTTTAGCATATAGCTATAACTCCGTGTATTTCCTCATGTCGTTATTTACTTAGAGCTTTACTCTAGAATTTGAACTGGGGATACCTACACATTATTTATGAAAAAATTAACTTTACTGTTTCAAATTTGGCAACTTGCCCTGCCTTGAGTGAGTCTTTTTGAATTAGCCTTACAATTACAACTTGTGCGATCGATCTGTATTTCACATATCGATTTAAAATTGTAACGTTTTAAATTAGCACTTAGGTGGGAAAAATTGTCCCAGTTTAGCAAAGTGCTGTGGCTAAAATCAGAACATCTGTCTGCTGGACATAAAATTGACAATTACAAGGTTTGCACTTACATGTAGCGCTGGCTATCCAGAGTTTTGCGCTTTCATTGTCTAGAATCCCGATTACACTATTATTTTGAATAATCAGGATTCTCATGCATTAGTCTTGTAAATTCTTAATTAGTGCCGAAGTGGAAACTGCGTATTCACGCAATCCTCCTGTTAATCCTATGAATTTTTGTGCAAAGTGATGGTCATGGCTCCTGCCAAGATTCTTGTAGTTGACGACGACCCTGCGGTCCGCAATTTAATCCAACGCTTTTTGATTAAGCAGAACTATCAGGTGGAGGCTGCTGAAGATGGAAAGATGGCTTTAGCTCTATTTGAGCAATTTAACCCTGATTTGGTAATTCTAGATGTGAATTTACCAGACGTAATTGGGTTTAACCTCTGCCAAGAGATGCAAAGTCGTAATGGTGTGTTTGTTCTCATGCTGACTAGCCGTGCAGACGAAGCTGACAAGATTCGCGGCTTTGCTAAAGGTGCTGATGATTATCTCACCAAGCCCTTTGGGCTGGGAGAACTAGAAGTCAGAGTAGCAGCTATTTTAAGGCGTCAGCGGGTTGTGACTACCGCAGAACAAAAACGCCTGCTATTTGAAAAACTTATGATTGATCCAGTGCGGCGGGAGGTGACACTTAATAGCCAACCAGTACTCTTAACTGCTCTGGAATTTGACTTGTTGCATTTTTTAGCCAGTCATCCAGGTCGAGTTTGGCGGCGTGCAGAATTAATCCAAGAGGTGTGGGACTATGAATATGTGGGCGACCAACGGGTTGTAGATGTGCATATCGGTCAAATTCGCAAGAAGATTGAAGTAGATGCTAGTCAGCCAGCATTAATTCAAACTGTACGTGGCGTAGGCTATAAATTTGAATGTCCTACTCAACCCCAGCAGTTGGAGGCTAAGTCCTGAGTCCATAATCTAGAGTTTTTGAATTTCTGACGTTTGACTAAAATAACTAGGTACTGGATTTCATAAATCCATAACTTTAATGTGCCATGCTGAGCGGAACGCAGTGTAAGTTAGATGCGTTCCATTCAGGATGACATTGAGAGTTTTTCAAATTTTGCAATAGACATCTATGAACTATCTTTCATTGAAAGCTACGGGAAACTCCATCCCCAGGTGTTTGTAGAGGGATAGTCATGGGGCATGGGGCATGGGGCATGGGGCATTGGTAGCTTCTTTTCCATGCCCCATGTCCAAAAACTCTATCCCCTTGTGAATGGAGTTTTTCATAGTTTTGAAAAATGACGTTCGCTAGGAACGAGCGAACGCTGTTCTATTGCTCTTAGCCTCTCCTCTTCTCTACGAGACGCTACGTAAAGGCATAACACCGTACTGAGTCACCAGTCCCAAATCCCTATTGTTAATCCTGAATAATTATACTTAGCAGTTGTGAAACAAAGTTTCCAGATAGACTCGGGCCGCACGGCGATCGCTATCTCCATTTTGCAGCAAAAATAGTGATAATGCCGCCGTCAGTACTCTATTTTGATCCCAATCGGGATGCTTTTCTAAGTAGTTTTTTAGGGATTCGTGGAGTCCTTCGGGAATTTCTGTAAAGATACTAACTGTTGTGTTCATAAGATTTTCCTTCTATGAGACTAATAAAGAGGGACAAGTTAATTGTGGTAAACCAGCTTAAGGCTACCTCACACAATCTTTCGCCAGCCTGACAATCTGCACTTACATCTTAGGTAATATCTTTGATACATTTGATGTCAGCGATTGAATGCACTATAAAAGCAAGCCGCATCATTGTGCGCCAAAAGGGGGTAGGTTTGTCAATGCTGCGAAATGTTAAAAACGATTGTATAAAAAATAATTGCTAACGAAATAATCAGGCTTATAGTCTATTTTTAGTTACTTTACTTAACAAAAACTCAGTCCACGCAGTTCATTGCCACTTGTAATCAACAATCCCCAATAAGACGGCAACAGCTTATTGGTTCGTAGTACACCTGTGGAAAACTGCAAAAATACCTGTGGAAACCCTGTGGAATCAGTGAGGAAAATAGTAGTCAATGATAAGAATTACAAAAACGTTTACAAATATGATCGCCTGCACCTTATGAGGAGCAACCTGAAAGTTAAATGATATTAAGGCGATCGCTGTTGAAATCGAAAGCCTATTGGTTGTGGCGTGGCTTCGATGTTATCTATATGCGATCGCTTTAACTAAGAAGATGTTTTAAAAGTCAGTTTTCATGTATCCTGGATCGATGAACTAAAAATCCACACGGCTTGAACTACCAGAGTGTCAATTCCGACGCTCTTGCAACTTGCGATACACTGATTTTAAATCCACTTGATGGTAAGCTAAAGCAACGAGAGTATGATAAAACAAGTCAGCTACTTCACCTGCGATCGCATCAGCTTCATCATCCTTAAAGGCCATTACTACCTCAGCGGTTTCCTCACCGATTTTCTTCAAAATTTTATTATCACCGCCTGCCAATAACTTACACGTGTAAGAACTTTCAGTAGGGTTGTCGCGGCGATCGCATATCACCTGAAACAATTGCGATAATGTGTCGCCTGGTGGTAGGGCAACTCTCCCGTCTACTTGATGAAAACAACTACGTTGACCAGTGTGGCAAGCAATATCTCCAACCTGCTCTACCCCAATAAGGAGCGCATCACTATCACAGTCATAACGGATAGTCTTGACTTTTTGAGTATGCCCAGAAGTCGCTCCCTTATGCCATAATTCATTACGGGAACGACTCCAAAACCAAGTTTCTCCAGTTTCCAAAGTCTTGTTTAACGACTCCTGATTCATCCACGCCATCATCAGCACAGTACCATCAAGATCATCTTGGACAATTGCAGGCACTAGACCCCGTTCATCGTAGCGAATTTCCTTAACAGGGATGGCAAAACGCAGTGAATGCAGATTGTTAGAATACATATCAGCTAGCTTGCTCTAATGAGAATGATTCATGGATTCACGATACCATTCTAAATACAACAGCTGATATGCTTTTATGAATTGAATTTTTTCTTAGTCAACTTAAACAAGAACATTTCTATCCATAGCAGATTGCATTTTTATCGCACTTAATGCAACTTGGTGAGCTTTTGGTGCTTCACCATACCAGTGGATCGCCGAGTTAAAGGCTGCCCGGTAAAGATCCTGATATGCCTCAGACAATCGAGTACGAATCTCTAAAGGCAAGTCTTGATTGGATTTATATAACATATTGTTATTTTTATAGTTCAGCTAATTTTATACGATAGAAATTCTAAGCTGTTTTTAACCCTATCCTAAGATAGAGCTTTTTTTTCTTGCCCACTGTTAGGAGAGAACCTTGGTAAATACCACGATAAAAACAACAAAATCACAAGAAATCTTCGCTGCTGCCCAAAATCTCATGCCAGGAGGAGTCAATTCTCCAGTTCGTGCTTTCAAATCTGTAGGCGGACAACCCATTGTTTTTGATCACGTTAAAGGTGCATACATTTGGGATGTAGATGGCAACCAATATATCGACTATGTAGGCACTTGGGGTCCAGCAATTTGCGGTCATGCTCATCCGGAAGTTATTGCGGCGCTGCATGAAGCCTTAGAAAAAGGTACTAGTTTCGGTGCGCCCTCAGTACTGGAAAATGTTCTGGCAGAAATGGTCATTGATGCGGTTCCCAGCATTGAAATGGTAAGATTTGTTAACTCTGGGACTGAAGCCTGTATGGGAGTTTTGAGGCTGATGCGGGCTTTCACTAAACGAGACAAAATTATCAAGTTTGAAGGCTGTTATCACGGTCACGCTGATACATTTTTAGTGAAGGCGGGTTCTGGTGTTGCTACACTCGGCTTACCCGACTCGCCAGGAGTACCTAAATCGGCAACTAGCAACACTTTGACTGCACCTTTTAATGATCTAGAAGCTGTGAAAGCCTTGTTTGAGGATAACCGCAATGAAATCGCTGGCGTCATTCTTGAGCCAGTCGTCGGTAATGCTGGCTTTATTTCTCCTGATGCTGGCTTCTTAGAGGGGTTACGGGAGCTTACCCACGAGCATGGGGCGTTATTGATATTTGATGAGGTAATGACAGGCTTCCGCATTGCTTACGGTGGCGCTCAAGATAAATTTAGTGTCACCCCCGATTTAACAACCCTGGGTAAGGTTATCGGTGGTGGTTTGCCAGTGGGAGCGTATGGCGGTCGCCGGGATATCATGTCAATGGTTGCCCCCGCAGGCCCTATGTATCAAGCTGGGACTCTTTCAGGTAATCCTCTGGCGATGACTGCTGGTATTAAGACTTTGGAATTGCTGCAAAAGCCTGGTACTTATGAGTATCTTGACCGGATTACGCAGAAGCTAGCAAATGGGTTACTACAAATTGCCAAAGAAACAGGTCATGCGGCTTGTGGTGGTCAAATTAGCGCTATGTTCGGGTTATTCTTTACCTCTGGGCCAGTTCATAACTATGAAGATGCGAAAAAGTCTGATACAGCTAAATTCGGACGCTTCCATCGCGGTATGTTAGAGGGCGGTGTTTACTTAGCACCTTCTCAGTTTGAGGCTGGGTTTACATCCTTAGCTCACACTGAGGAAGATATTGAGCAAACTTTAGCAGTGGCACGGGATGTAATGTCTAATCTGTGACCTAAAAAGTGCTGAGTTGAAGTGCTGAGTTCTGAGTAAAGACTGGTTTTTGCCAACTCAGCACTCAGTACTACTTAACAGCCACAGCCCTTATGACCACAGCCTTGTATGGTTTGATGACCTTCAGCACAGGCTTCAGAACAGTAGAATTTGCTGTCCTTATTGATGGCATCCTCAAGTGAAACAATACACAGGCAGGTCGGACAAGCGCATTTCATTTGGTTTACGGTTGACATATTTTTCTCAATTTCCTCGTGAGATTAGTTTGAAAAGATAACTCTAAAATATCTGAACACTTATTCATATATTAATTAATATAACTTAAACTGGCATTGGAGATAAAAAGAGTGAGTGAGAAGGACAAATGTTTTTATTTAAATTTTGGTAATTAAATGTACTTGATATTGTTTGTAGTTGATTAATAACCCAAGTTGCAGTATTCGCTACGTATTTAAGCTAAATAATGGCTGAAAAAAGGGTTTTTAGAGTAAGTACAGTAAATTCTCTTCAGTTTGTTAAAGCTTTAAGTAACCTCAGTATAACTTTAGGAACTCTTCAAAGTCTTTCCAGCAAAAATTACCTGGTAAAAGTTGATTCTGCTCTCAATAATGAAATGAGAGTGTAATGCTCCCCGTTATTATTCGTGCAGCGAGTTGACAGTGCATGAGCTACTGCTTAAATCCTACCTGTCTCAATCCAGAAAATTTGGCATATAGCCAGATGTGTCAGTCTTGTGGCTCGCGACTACTGTTGCGCGATCGCTATCGGGTATTCAAACCATTAGGTCAAGGTGGTTTTGGAGCAACCTTCTTAGCTAATGATCAAGCCTTGCCAGGAGAGCCAAGTTGTGTAATCAAGCAACTACGCCCCTCTGGGAACACACCACATGTTTTGCAGATGGCGCGAGAACTCTTTGAGCGAGAAGCTAAGACTCTAGGCAAAATTGGCAATCATCCCCAAATCCCTCGGCTGCTGGACTATTTTGAAGAACAGGAACAATTTTATTTAGTTCAAGAATACATCAGTGGTGATACCCTCCAGGAGGAAGTCAAGCACAACGGTATCTTAAGCGAAACTGGAGTTAAGCAGTTCTTGAGTGAGACATTACCATTGTTGCAATACATCCATGAGCGCAAGGTGATTCACCGTGATATCAAACCAGCCAATTTGATTCGCCGTAGTCAAGATGCCAGGATGGTTCTCATCGACTTTGGAGCTGTAAAAAATCAAGTTAGTCAAGCTGTACCAAGCCAATCAGGCCACACAGCATTAACTGCGTATGCGATCGGCACCCCTGGTTTTGCTCCTCCAGAACAAATGGCTATGCGTCCAGTCTATGCCAGTGATATTTATGCCCTAGGGGTGACATGCATTTATCTGCTAACTGGCAAAACCCCTAAAGATTTAGAATACAATTCCACAACGGGTGAGATGATGTGGGAGTCGGTCGTGCAGGTGAGTAACCATTTGACCAACGTGCTGAGGAAAATGTTAGAGATGTCAGTACGCACTCGTTACCAGTCAGCAGAAGAAGTTCTCAGAGCATTAGAGATAGAACCATATCTGGAGGGACTAGCACAGGGTTTGCTAATTCAATCCGATGCTGGTGCTAAAGAGCGAACACATAATCGCCGAGATGATTCTGCTGTTTTGTGCAGTAACCCTTCTGCTGCTGCCAACACAGGCATGGCCCAGGTAGCGGCAGCAATTCGTGCTAGACGAGCTAGAGTAGCAGAAGCCGCTGGACTACAAGCAGGGGGAATGCATCAGGGGCCTGTAATGGCTAAATCAACAACTTTGGCTAATAGCAACAGTAATGGTTCGCAAATTCAAAATTCTAAAGTTGAGCGCAAGTTAGATACCCAAAGTATACTAACAGCATATATGAAGGGGAGACGGGATTTTGCCTTACACAATTTAAGCTTGCTTAACCTACAAGGTGCTGACTTATCAGAAACAAACTTCCATTCATCTCAATTGCAAAAAACTAATCTCCAAGGAGCTAATCTCTACAATAGTGACTTTGGGAGAGCCAGCCTCACTCGATCCAATCTCAAAGACGCTAATCTGAGCAAAGCT
This sequence comes from aff. Roholtiella sp. LEGE 12411, assembly GCF_015206995.1. Classification (GTDB taxonomy): domain Bacteria; phylum Cyanobacteriota; class Cyanobacteriia; order Cyanobacteriales; family Nostocaceae; genus Komarekiella. The sequence goes on from NZ_JADEXR010000107.1 coordinate 12,565, forward strand.
TACTTCAACCATGCTGATTTGGAAGGAGCAGATCTGCGAGGTGCAGACCTCAGCCATGCTCATCTGAGCAATGCCAATCTCCGGGGAGCTAATCTGTGTGGTACTAATCTGACTGGTGCTAAAATTTCCGAAGAGCAGATGGCACTGGCAAAAACGAATTGGATGACTGTGCGGCCCAATGGTAAACGAGGCTTGTTATGATTTAAGATTTTTACATTAGTTAAATGAAAAAGCAATTATCGCTAGTTATAGGCTAAGGCAAAATATTCATGATTGAAATCAGGCAATACAAGGCTTACTTATGATGGCTGACTCTGCACAAACGGAAATACAACAGCGATTAAGTTTATATCAGGTATTTCTTAAGTTGTATGAACACCATAGCAGCCTTCTAGATGAAATTCTTCAACTAGAAAACGTGTATCAGCCTTCGTTGGGAAGGGTGAATCTCTGGTATGTAAATGGTGTAGTAGATACTGCTGCTGTTTATTTGATAACTAACTTGTGCGAAAAGGAAACACAAAGTTTACGGCAGCCACAGCAGATTTGGACAATAGGTCGCGATCGCAGTAGTGGCATCCGCATTGCTGATAGTTATTTGTCTCGTCGCCACGCCGCTATCCAATTTATTGACGCTCAAGGCTTCTATTTAGTTGACTTTAATAGCACAAATGGCTCGTTTGTCAATGGTGAACGCGCTTATCAGCCGTTCAAACTCAAAGATGGCGATCGCATCAAGTTGGGCAGTATAACTTTCAATTTTTTTATAAATCATACGCACCGCATTTTGCCGACTGTAGCAATGGAGCTATTAATGCAGCTTGTGCCTCGAATTGGGGACAATTCTGCACCAAAATCTACTTATCCTCATAACAGACAAAAGTCACTATCTGAAGACTCAGATGATACTTTAACTATTGTTAAAAACTCCGACTTGTATGAGAAATTAGAACATTGGTATAATGCCTTAAACGCAAAGCAGAAATCAGAAATTTTAGATCGTTTTTTCAGTAAACAAACACCATACAATCCCAAATAACAGGCTTTGCGTCCGCCTCTATTTTTTAGTGTCAACTTATGATGATGAGCAGCAGTTGCTGCTCACCAATGTTTTCACTACTGTTATTCTTCCTCTAAATCGGCTTCTTCCTCTTCTTCGCTAGTCTTGGTTACGGAGTTAGCAGAAACAACAGCTCCTTTGTCTAGCTTTTCACGCACCAGTTGTTTAATTTGTTCAGCAAACTCAGGTTTTTCTTCTAGATACTTAATGGCGTTGTCTCGTCCTTGGGAGATATTATCGCCATTGTAGCTATACCAAGCTCCCTTGCGGACAAGTACGCCAGTTTCTTCTGCCAAGTCTACAATACAACCCAAGGTAGAAATTCCTTTGCCAAAAATAATGTCAAATTCCGCAATTCTGAAAGGTGGAGCTACTTTATTTTTAGCAACTTTAACTTTGACGCGATTACCAAATTCATCTGTACCTTTTTTTAAGGTTTGAATTCGGCGAATATCCAAACGCACCGAGGCGTAGAATTTCAATGCATTACCGCCAGTTGTTGTTTCTGGACTACCGTAGGTAACGCCGATTTTTTGACGCAGCTGGTTGATGAAAATTACTGTGCAGCCAGACTTACCAATATTACCAGTAATTTTACGCAGAGCCTGGCTCATCAACCTTGCCTGAAGACCAACGTGGACATCACCCATATCGCCTTCAATTTCGGCGCGGGGAACCAATGCTGCCACTGAGTCAATAACTACAATGTCAACGGCGGCGGAGCGAACAAGCTGATCGACAATTTCTAAAGCCGATTCGCCCGTGTCCGGTTGGGAAATAAGCAAATTGTCAATATCTACACCCAAGGCCGCAGCGTAGGTGGGGTCAAGGGCGTGTTCAGCATCAACAAAGGCAGCAATCCCACCATTTTTTTGCACTTCAGCGAGTGCGTGTAGCGCTACTGTGGTCTTACCGGAACTTTCCGGCCCATAAATCTCAATCACCCGTCCCTTGGGTAAACCACCACCTAATGCTAGATCCAAGGTGAGCGCACCACTGGAAATCGTCTCCACCCGCATCCGGGTAGCATCGCCTAGGCGCATGATTGCTCCTTTACCGAAGCTGCGCTCAATCTGGTTGAGTACCATACTCAGCGCTTTTTGCTTGCCAGAAGTATCGGTGTTGATAGCCATTCCTGCCTCTAAATATATGGATTTTATGGATTTAAGGAGTGTTGGGTTCGGAGCTTGAGTAGAACAGATATACTATTTTAACCAGAAAATTCTGGAATAGGACTTCTCAAATCAAAAAAGAACTGTGACAAGATCCTAACCCGATCGCTACTTGATTTGGGTAGTCTTGCACAATGATACCAACTTGCATTCAGAGATAGCTTTTTCTGGCTGGGTAAGCAAGGGTTTTCAAAGAAAAATTATCTAAACAACACTGTCAGTAGAACCGTACTCGTAAGCATTTGCGGAGGTTGCTAAATTAGCAGCGATCGCTATGTCAATCAGCATATCATCTACAGCGATTTCATTGGGTCGGGATTGATGTAAAAGGCTTTTAGGGTAGTAGTAAAGGGATTTTCAATGCTTTAGGTGACTTTCAGCTTTGAGAGGCGATAATGCTCAGTCGTACTTGCTGCCTATAAGCTTGACGTATAACTGTACCAATACAGGGAAAAACATTATGGCTAAAGTTAATCTAGATGCTCTGATTCCACGAGAAGATTTTGATGTAGAAGAAAATATTAATCTGGGCAAGAAAAAAGAAACAATTTCTATTGAAGACCTTAAGATAGACTCATTCTTCTTTTCAAACATCAGAAAACCTGATTTTCAAAGAGAAACTAACGAATGGGATAAAAATAGAATTTGTGAATTTATCAAAAATTTTATTGAGGGCGATTTAATACCAGCAATTATTTTATGGCGAAGCACAGGTGGCTACTTGTTTGTAATTGATGGTAGCCATAGATTAAGTGCTTTATCTGCTTGGGTAAATGATGATTATGGTGATGGGAAAATTTCAAAACTTTTTTATGATTGGGTAATTTCTGATGAACAACTAGAAATTGCTCAAGAAACGCGAAAATTAGTAAACAAAACAGTCGGTTCGCATGATGATTTTAAGTTGGCTTCCACATACCCTGATAAAGTTAAACCCGAAGTTGTCAAATATGCTAAAAATCTAGTAGCCTTGGCAATTCAACTTCAATGGGTTGAAGGTGATGCAACTAAAGCAGAAAGTTCATTCTTCAAAATTAATCAACAAGCTGCACCAATTGATAAAACTGAGCTAAAACTCCTTGAATCTAGAAGAAAGCCTAACAGTATTGCAGCGCGTGCAATTATCAGAAGCGGTAAAGGGCACAAATATTGGTCATCTTTATAGTTAAAAATTGCTGAAGACGTCTTTCTTGCTTACGTTTTTGCCAGCCTTCTACAATTTCCATGACTGTAATTGCAGAAATTATATATTTATCAAACTGATTTAAGTAACTATTGGCTTTGACAATAATACGAGGATTTACTCGTTTAATAATTTCTGAAAGAATATCCGTATCAAGTAGGGACTTTTCTACTTCATTCATCTGTTCCAGTATATCCTCTTTTTTCCATCGCTTCAGCAACAATTTCATCAACAATTTCTGGAACATCAGCATATAATCCCATTAAAGGATCGTTTTTCTCCTGAACTTATGCTAAACGTTCAATTACGTGACTAATCAATTCTGATAAAGTTGATTGATTGACTATTGCCAGAGTTTTTGCTCGTTCAAAGGTGAGTCTGTCTAGTTCAAGTTCTATTTTTTCCATTATGGTTTTAAACTCTATTTAGTGATTAATTTAAGTCTAATAGATTTTTGGGATATTTTCAGTTTGATTATTCAACAAAATAGCTATCAATTAACGTTATTTGCTAAGATTTGATTAGGCTTTTGCTTTCACATATCTTTGATGACTTTCGACCTTACCGACTCCCTCATTCTTGACACAGCGCTTTCAGTATCTGGATTAACTGACTATATCCGCTTGCTGTTAGAGCAGGATGAACAATTGCGGCAAGTTTGGGTAACTGGGGAAGTTTCTAGTGCTAACCACCATCGCAGTGGATTATTTTTTACACTGCAAGATACTGATCGCAACGCCGGAATTAAGTGTGTTGTATGGAATAGCCAATTGCCAAAACTTGCCCAGATACCCGTTCCTGGTGAGCAGATCATCATTTTGGGCAGTATTCGCGTGTATCCGCAACGGGGAGAGTATCAGTTATCAGTTTGGCAGACTTTACCTGCTGGTGTTGGTTTACAGGCTCTGCGCTATCAACAACTAAAAAATCGCTTGCTGGCTGAGGGGTTGTTCGACGGGCAAAGAAAGCGATCGCTCCCCCCTCATCCTCAAACGATCGCCGTCGTAACTTCCCCAACTGCGGCGGCTTGGGGCGATATTCAAAAAACTCTTAAGCAGAGATATCCGGGTTTACACGTTTTATTTTCTTCCGCCACCGTACAAGGTGAGCAAGCACCAGAATCTATCGTCAAAGCAATTGAACGAGTGGAAAGAGATGGTCGCGCCGAAGTGCTAATTTTATCGCGGGGTGGTGGTGCTGTTGAGGAGTTGGCTTGTTTTAATGATGAACGAGTGGTGCGATCGCTTGCTAGTTGTTCTATTCCTGTAATTACTGGTATCGGTCATCAACGAGATGAATCTTTAGCAGATTTAGTTGCAGATGCTTGTGTGCATACACCCACTGCGGCGGCAGAAATGGTTGTGCCAGCACTTTCAGAGTTGTATACTGAGCATCGGCAACGAGTGGTTGCTTTACATGAAGCGGTGTATGACTCTGGGAAAACTGCTCTTAATAAACTGCAAGTATTACGAAACCGTTTGCGACGTTTGCGCTTAGATCGGCAAGTGCAGCAAGAGGTGGACAAGCTAACTTGGAAGCGTCAGCATTTGGTGCAAATTACGACGGGGCGATCGCACCAAGCAACGCAACATCTAGAAATGTTATGGCAAAAGTTGGCAACTCTTGACCCGAAAGCTGTGTTGCAGCGTGGTTATGCAGTGGTAAGACAGAAGGATGGGGCGATCGCTCGTTCTGTTACTGAGTTAGAAGTAGGGCAAGAGTTATTGATTCAATTGGGGCAGGGTGAGGTTAAAGTAAAAGTTATGGAAGTGAAAGATTAACGTTAGACATGTAGTGGCTGGCTGTCAGCTACCGCAGAGGCGCAAAGAGCGCAGAGGGGATGATGATTAAACGTAAGAGTTCTTCTAGTTCTGATTCAATGGAGGGTTGGAATTATGAGGCTAAGGTTGTGGAAATAGAGGGAATCATTGCTCGCATTGAAGCGGGTGAGTTGGAATTGGCAGAGGTGTTTGACCAATTTGCAAGCGCTGTTGAGTATTTACGTCAATGTGAAACTTTTTTGCAGCAGCGACAGCAGCAAGTAGATTTGTTAATTGAAACGTTGAGCGATGAATAAAACTAAATTAAGCTTCTAAAATTTGAATTTCATCAAGTTGATTAATTACTACATCCGCACCTTGGACATTCTCGGACTTACCCACCCAAGTGATACCAATACAACCTGCGGCTTTCGCATTACGCGCCATTTGCATATCCCCAACAGAATCTCCTACCATCAACGTAGCTCCCGGTTCAACTCCTAAAGCTTGACAAGCTTGCAAAAATAGTAGTGGATCTGGTTTACTCGGCCCCTGATCTACTCCCATTTCCAGTTGGATGTAATCGCTTAACTGGTGATTTGCAACAAATGCGCGTACTTCTTGAGTTGTCGCTGCTGAGAGTATACCGAGTTTAAGCCCACCTTTTCGTAGAGATTTCAATACCTCCAAGCTACCTACAAACAGAGGCGAAGGAGTTTTTCCAATATATTTTTCAGCTTCATCCAGAGCTTGACGGGCTATTTTTAAGGACTCAAACCATCCCTTGCCAGTTTCAGCAATATATGCAGCAGCTGCAACTTCTGTTTCACGACGGCTAGCCACCGAGATTAAACCTGCTGGATCTAGACTATTACCATTGATGCCGAATGCCATTAACAGGGGTTCGCTGATTCCGGGGATTTGAGCGTCTATTAACCGCGCTCCTCTTTGTGCAAGCGATCGCAAATACGCTTCAGAATCTTCTAAAGTACCATTTTTATCAAAAAAAATAGCCTGGATATTTGGAAACGTGATGTTTCTACATTTAATAGTTGCCAAAAGATTCCACTCCGCTTATTAAGTTATGAGGTTTGATTTTTCACATTTAATTTTTACCAATTCTCTGTCATAAAAAAAGAGGGTTTTTCCCTCTTTTTACTATGCTTTGATAGTCTTAATTACAGACAAGTAAAACTATAAATGTATTACTCTTCAATAGCTGCTGGAATTTGTTCTTCAGTTTCAGCTACTGCTGGAACTTCTTCAGCTACTGCTGAAATTTCTTCTTCAGTTTCTGTTTTTGCTGGAACTTCTTCAGCTACTGCTGAAATTTCTTCTTCAGTTTCTATTTCTGCTGGAACTTCTTCAGCTACTGCTGAAATTTCTTCTCCAGTTGCTGCGGGAATTTCTTCTTCAATTTCCATTGCAGATGGAATATCTTCTTCGGCGATACCGTCAGCGTCCGTAGGCGCAGCAGGTGTAGCTGTAGCACCTTGCTGTTTGGCTAGCAGCTGTTCCCGATACTTAGCTGCCATTTCTTCTGCCTTATCGTACACCAAATCGCGGTTCTTAATCATGTCACCAGGTTCAGGTTCTAGCTGCTTAGTAGACAATGAAATCCGACCTCTTTCTGCATCCAAGTCAATGATCATAACTTTTACTTCATCATTGACATTAAATACACTATGAGGTGTATCAATGTGCTCATGAGAAATCTCAGAGATGTGCAGTAGACCACTAACACCGCCAATATCGATAAAAGCACCGTATGGTTTGATACCACGAACAGTACCAATCACTACTTCACCGACTTCCAAGCGGTTCATCTTACGCTCAACTAGCGCTCGACGGTGAGATAGAACTAAGCGGTTACGTTCTTCGTCTACTTCTAGGAATTTTAATGGTAGTTCTTCACCTACCAATTCTTCTTTAGGTTTGCGAGTGCTGATGTGAGAACCGGGGATAAAGCCACGTAAACCCTCAATTCTTACCAATGCTCCCCCACGATTGGTCGCAAATACGCCAGAACGGACAGTTGCATCTTCTGCTTGCAACTGCCGTACGCGTTCCCAAGCCCGCATATATTCAATACGGCGAATAGAAAGGGTTAATTGACCATCTTCGTTTTCGTCGGTGAGGATGAAAAATTCCCGCGTTTCGTTTGACTGTAAAACTTCTTCCGGGCTATCTACCCGGTTAATAGACATTTCCTGTATAGGTATATATGCTGCTGTTTTAGCACCAATGTCAATCAGAGCGCCGCGCGGCTCTATACTGAAAACTGTTCCTGGTACTATATCACCAGGGCTAAAATGATAGTCGTATTTGTCAAGTAGAGCAGCGAAATCTTCGTGAGTAAATCCAATTTCTGTAGCGGTTAAATTCTGATTGACCATGCTGATTTGTTCCCGGTTCTAGTCTCCGTAAAGGTTGTGCAACAAGCTCGATGCAAATGCAAGCGTTTTTATAGCAGTTTACACTTACGTCTTTTCCCATCCTAGCGCAGAAAGGCTAGTAATAACACATATTAACTCCCAGATGGCAAATTATATCACATTTCAAATGAGAGGTTGTTAGTTAGTAGTCACAATCAAATAAATGACAAAAGTAAAAGTATCCGTTGCTACTTAATATTGTGGCAACGGATACTAAGTTTAGATTCGCTTAAGAGTTTGGCAATAGTGACCTATTTATCTTTCTTTTCAAAGCGGGGGGGTTCGCGAAATGCGATCGCAAAGAAGAGAACTCCTATTGCCAGGGTCAAAATCAAGATGTATGCAACGCTTTCCATATTACAAGTTCCTACCTATCCAGCCAGTAATGATATTGTACCAAGCTAGGGGATTGGGGATTGGGG
>NZ_JADEXR010000108.1 GCF_015206995.1 aff. Roholtiella sp. LEGE 12411
GTTGTGAAAAAACCTGTATCAAAGTTTCGCTCCAAAAAACCAAAGCACAGAGGTACTGGACAGCGAGTTGAGGCTCCAAATTTTCACATCATCAATAACGCTTTTAGCCTTAACTGAACCGTATTGGAATATAAATAACATCCCTTGTCCAAACAGTTTAAAGCTTCCAGATCATTAGGATGGGATGACAATATTTACCCGACTTTAGTCTATTCATATAAAACCTACTTTGTCTGGGTTAACAGTTTCTGAGGTAATAGACCTCTTGCATAAATCAAAAATAATAATCCCACTCTGCCTTGTACTTACATCAAGGTCTTCTCTGTCACGAAATTGTAATGCCTCTGTTGAGAAGTGACGCTCCTGGGTCGCTAACAGATATCTTCCAAAAGCTGCCCTCCGTGAGTCTACGGCGCAAGCCGTTACTCTAACTTATCTTCCCTTGCAGGAAGGATTTGGGGGTAAATGTAAAAATTTTTACAATAGGTGAAATAAACTTTTTTACCCAAAATTAGATTTTTTAAGTATACAAATGTAGTTGTTTAATATTTGAATTAATAGATATATTAAGAAAATAAATACGTCGGCGAATATTTAATCCTTAAAGAAAAGAATCAAATAATTAAAGTCATGTAGTTAACAATGAGATAAATCAAATAAATAAAATTTTATACTTTTTATTTTTTACTCATTTGGATAATTTCACCTATGCCCAATGATAGAGGTAAAAATTCATCCAAGCGATTGATGAAAATTTATATTTAAGACCGTATAAAGGTACATATTGACAACTATAAATTTGTGAATAATTGATTTGTTGTGTAAGGAGAAAAAACATGGTTGTAGGTTTACATAAGCGTGCAGTAGGTGTATTTTCTACTCGTCGTGATGTCGAAGAAGCGCTACATGAATTGAAAAATGCTGGTTTTGGGATGGACAGAGTATCTGTCATTACACAGGATGGAGAGCGTGATGATATTGCAGGCGCTGAAGTACGCGATCGCGTTGGGGATAAATCCGACGAAGGTGCTAAAGTTGGGGCAGCAACCGGCGGTGCTTTGGGCGGATTAACTGGCTTATTAGTCGGTCTTGGTACTTTAGCAATTCCTGGAATTGGGCCAATTATGCTTGCTGGAGCCGCAGCAACCACCTTAGCTACAACTTTAGCTGGCGCTGGTATTGGTGCAGCCGCTGGTGGTTTGCTTGGTGCATTAATCGGGTTAGGAATCCCTGAAGAACGAGCCAGAGTTTACGATGAACGAGTAAAGCGGGGACATTATTTAGTCATCATAGATGGCACAGATGCAGAAATCGCTAGCGCAGAAGCAATTCTAAATCGGCGAGGTGTTGAAGAATTTGGCATTTATGACCACCCAGATGCTAGCAATGCAACTACTGATTATGTCGCTCCTACTTACACTACTACGGCTCGTAGGGATTTTGGCAGACGGGCGATCGGGGTATTTTCTCATCGTCGAGATGCAGAAGCAGCACTTACAGAATTACGAGATGCTGGTTTCCCGATGAATAACGTTTCTATTATTGCCAAGGATGCAAACGGTCAAAATATCGCCGGTGTAAACACAAATGTCGGTGCAGGTAACAAAGCAGACGAGGGAGCAAAAACTGGAGCAGCTACAGGCGGCATTTTAGGCGGTTTAGGCGGCTTATTAGTCGGATTGGGCGCTTTAGCAATTCCTGGAGTTGGGCCTGTAATTGCGGGTGGTGCAGCAGCAACTGCTTTGGCGACAACCTTAACTGGCGGGGCTATCGGTGCAGCCGCTGGGGGTATAGTTGGCGGACTCGTTGGTTTAGGAATTCCCGAAGATCGGGCGCGAGTTTATAGCGATCGCTTTCAACGAGGCGACTACTTGCTAATAATAGATGGTACGGAAGCTGAAATCCACCGCGCTGAGGCGATTCTTAAGCGTAGAGGTATAGAAGAATTTGCTATCTATGATGCTACTGATTTAGGCGAACATCGCTCTGGTTTCGACAGAACTACCAATTCTGACACCGTTCGCACCAATCACTCAACCGGAACTCACGATCCTTCTGTGGTTATTGTTGATCGTCGGGACGAAATAGTCTAAGCCAAAGAAGTTGTCGCTGACGCTCATTTGATACATTGTCAGAGCAAAAAGATAAAAAACTTGCTCCTCACTACCGCCGCAAATATCAACAGACTTCTTTCGATCCAGAATTAAAGATATGCAAAAGCTAACTCCTTTCCTAATTAGTGGCCTTTTAGTTTTTGGTGCAGTTGCTTGTCAAGATGCTGCTAAAACCAGCGTCGATGCACCCGATACTGTTAATGCTAGTCCACAAGCGCCAACTGCACAAATAACAGAAGCTTCCAAAGAAGATGCACAAAGTGAAGTCCGCAGAAGACAACTAAATGCAGATATTCGCGCCCGTGAACAACGGAATAATGTCACTGGTGGCGATACAGACAGAGCCACAGGCGATCTAGCAAGTCAAGTTCGCTCCAAGTTGGAAGCTAATATACCTGGTGGTCAGTTAACAGTTAATGCAGTAGAAAATGGCACTGTCACTGTAGCAGGAACTGTAAATAATCAGCAGCAATTGGCTAAAATTGAACCTTTAGCCAAACAAATTAAAGGTGTTACAGCCGTAGTTAACAAAGCAACTGTTGCTCCGCCAAAAAGCTAAGGCGGATAATCACAAATCCTAGTGAGTAGGTGAGCATAAATAAAGCTTAGATGCTCCTACTTAGCGCTAGTGGTCAGTAAAACTGACCACAAATAATTGCTAATTGGCGCTCCTTAAAATAATATTTATTTAAGCTCAGTCACTTAGAAAAACTATCGAAATTGCCGAAACAGAAGAAATTATGGAAACTGAACAACAGCAACTGGAATCCATCAATGCTACCTCATCACAAGGTATGCTTGCACTTGAAGGTGTAGAAACTACAAATTTGCCAAAGCTCCCGCCAGCTGCTGAACCAGAATCTCAATGGCAGCAAGTTAGCAGACAAACTGCTCATTTTTTAGAGCAACTGCCTGAATACTTAGGTAAGTTTTTTAACGACTACAAGCAGCCTTTAACAACTTTATCTTTAATTCTGGCAGCGATTATTACACTTAAGGTAGTGCTAGCAATACTGGATGCAATTAACGATATTCCAATACTCTCACCAACTTTCGAGTTGATTGGAATTGGTTACGCCACTTGGTTTACGTTTCGATATCTCATCAAGGCTTCAACTCGGCAAGAATTGTCTATAAAAATTCAACTACTGAAAAATGAAATTGTGGGCGAAGAAATTTCAAACCCGTTAAGCTAGCCTCAGCACAGGAGTTGATACTGTTAGCAATTTTATTGTAGGATGGGCAATTCCCATCCTATCAATTTATAATTTTTAGTAGTAGAGACGTTACATGTAACGTCTCTACTACTACATGATTTTGGGGTTTTATTTATCAAAGAAGGCAGTCTTGCTGAGGGCAGCTTTGCTGGAGGAAAACTGCCCTCAGCAAGACTGCCGCGACCAGAGGGAGCAAGGGTTTAAGACCCCCTCCAAATTTTCGATTTGGTGGCTCTTTTTCAGGAGGGGTTTGAATCCTATAAGTGAAAAAAAACCTTCTGCCTCCTGCCTCCTGCCTCCTTCAAGTATTTCATGTACCTTAAATTTACTGTAATTATTAAACAAGTAATTATCAACAACAGGTTATATTCTAATATAGCTAAATGACTTTGAGCAGCTTAATCATCAATAAAAATTGTGCTTTACTTTGCTGGTCGACATTGTTGTTCTAAATACATCCAAAGACAGAGAAAATAATATATCTTTGAATACAAATCACTTCCAAAGATAGTAGATATTAGATGAGAAACCGCCTAATCTAGTTCTCGAAGTTATTCAACAAAAATCTTTAACGAAACGAGGACATAATTTATGGCTAATCAAGCAGATAATAAATCAATAGACTCATCTGATCGGGCTGAAGTAGATACATACGATCGCGGAATTATCCCAGCTGAAACTGCTGCTCGGATGGAAAGAGAAGGAAATCTGTACAAAACACTTCCAACAGAAGAAAGAGAAGCAAGCGCACCTACTGATGATCAAACCGATGCGGAAAGCATACGCACCACTGACGGCTACACCGTAGACAAAGAAGGTTTGTTGAATAACTATGCAGTTGAACCGGAAATGTACTACGAAGAACCGGGTGATGCGCGTAAACAAGCAGCAGAAGACACCGCTGAGCGGATTGAAGAACTTGGAGAAATTAATCAGGATGAGGAAGGTAAGTTAACAGAAGAGGGTGACAAACGGGGTAGAGGCCCGGGAGTAATTTAGAGGATGTTTTAAAAGAGGGGGGCTGTTGTAAGAAAGCTCACAAGGCTTATGCTGAGATTTGTAGAAAACAGCACCTTGTGAGCGAATGACTAAAGCATACCGTAGCAATTTGACATGGGAACAGTGGGAATTAATTGCAGACCTATTCCCAGAAGCAAAGCCTGGTGGTCGTCCCCGAAAATTAGCCTTATTTGCGGTGGTGAATGGGATTCTCTATGTATTGTGTGAGGGGTGTACGTGGCGAGGTCTACCCGGTGATTTTCCCGCATGGTCAACGGTTTATGGTTATTTCTGGAGATGGGGTAAAGATGGTACATGGTTAAAAGTTCATGACCAACTCTACCAGTGGGTGAGAGTAGACGCGGGACGTGAACCAAGCCCATCAGAAGCGGCAGTTGATAGCCAGTCAGTAGAAACAGCAACAATGATCTCTATTGACGTTGGTTACGACGCAGGTAAAAAAATTCATGGGCGTAAACGCCATTTGAGTGTAGATTTACTGGGTCTAGTTTTACGGGTTTTGGTAACATCTGCTAGTCTTCCAGAACGCGAGGGTGCCAAAAAAGTCCTCAATCGGGTTCACGATACAGGCAATCGGGTAAAACGGTTGAACACTATTTGGATGGATGGAGGATACCGAGGAGAAGAATTTATGCGCTGGGTGATGGATATGTTTCGTTGGATTGTTGAAATTGCTCTTAGACCCTTGGAGAAAAAAGGTTTTACCGTATTACCAAAGCGCTGGGTTGTTGAGCGAACTTTCGGTTGGCTTAATTGGTGTCGGCGTTTAAGCAAAGATTATGAAAGATTACCCGAAACTTCCGAGATATTTATCTATATTGCCATGATTCGTATTATGGTCAGACGACTGGCATGATTTTTGACTGGTTTTGACTTTTAAAACATCCTCTTAGTTAATATCTGTTACTTTGTCCTATTTTCCTAGGTGCAATTACACGTAAAAGGTCTAATGGCAAAGGTTGTGCAGACGTGATTAATCGCGTCTGTACTGTTATTTGAGTAGATTGATGAGTGAGAGCAAATTTTAAACGGCTCAAGTTCAGGATTATGCCACTGCTGATATTATTATGCAACCAAGGGATAGATGGTGAACTGAGGGGTGGCGATCGCACTTGGCGTTGGTGTAACCATTATTTTTAATATCAATCCGTAGTCAAGATTTTTAAGCTTTTGATAAATTGGGCTTGTAAGAATTTGTGGTAGTTTATGTCAGAACAAAAGCCCTTAGTTATTACCAAAGAAGATGAAATATTCACACTATTTCCACGTCTACCAATTCTTACAAATCTTCAAACAGGTTGGCAAGGCATCTCATTTGGATACATGTGTCAACCTGCTTCTGCATTTCCTGAGGTTTCCACTTCACAGTGCCACTCTCTTGTCATTTTCACTCATGGAGCGCGGGTAATTCATGCAGAACGGAAAATGGGTGGACGCAGACATCGTGATGCTGTATGCGGAGGTGATATAGTTATTACTCCCGTTAACGTCGGGCATGAAGCTTCTTGGGAGGCTGAAGGTGACTTTATCTTACTCGGCATTGAACAGCAAATTGTGGCTCATGCAGTTGAAGAAGCAGCAGATGCTGACCAGATTGAACTTGTACCACACTTTGCCACACCAGACCCGTTAGTTTATCAAATAGGGTTAGCATTAAAAAGCGTTCTGGAAAACAATCCCTCAGGGAGTCGTCTTTATGCAGAGACGATGGTGAATGCTTTATCAGTACATTTAATACAACATTACTCTACAGGAAAACTGATATTAAAAGCATATAAAGGTTTGCCACGGCGTCAATTACAACAAGTTATTGACTACATTCATGCACATCTCGAACAAAATTTAGGTTTAGCAGAATTGGCGACGTTGATACCAATGAGTCCTCATTATTTCTCTCTACTTTTCAAACAAGCTACAGGAATGGCTCCCCATAAATATGTAATTCACTGTCGGGTGGAACGTGCCAAAGAATTATTATTGAAGGGAGAAATAGCAATTGCTGAAATCGCTCGCTTGGTCGGTTTTGCTAGCCAAAGCCACCTGAATTTTCACTGTAAGCGTCTATTAGGTGTAACTCCGAAAACTCTTCAACAAAGATAGGGCAAATATGCAAAAAATCGGATGAATTTGAAAGACTCCAACTCGTAAAGTTCCTACACTATCCAAAAACGGCATCTTGTTTTGAATAGTTAGAGATTAAGGAAACTTTATTATTTATGGGCAGAATTGAAACTAAAACCGAGCCAATGGTGATTAACTTTGGCCCTCATCATCCTTCCATGCATGGGTGTTTTCGGATTGTTGTCACCTTGGATGGCGAAGACGTGGTGGACTGTGAACCTGTCATCGGCTACCTGCACCGAGGTATGGAAAAGATTGCTGAAAATCGTACCAATATTATGTATGTCCCTTATGTGAGTCGATGGGATTACTATGGCGGGATGTTTAATGAAGCAGTCACGGTAAATGCCGTCGAGAAATTAGCAAATATTTCCATCCCCAAACGTGCCAGTTATATCCGGGTAATCATGCTGGAGTTAGCCCGAATTGTCAATCATCTATTGTGGTTAGGGCCTTTTCTCGGAGACTTTGGCGCACAGACTCCGATCTTTTACACTTTGCGCGATCGCGAAATGATTCTTGACTTGTTTGAAGCTACCACAGGCTACCGCATGGTCAACAATAATTATTTTCGCATAGGAGGGGTTGCTGCTGACCTTCCTTTCGGTTGGGTAGATAAATGCGAAGACTTTTGTAACTACTTTGCCCCCAAAATTGATGAGTATGAAAAATTGATTACCAATAACCCCATTTTTCGCCGTCGAGTTGAGGGTGTGGGAGTTCTGAGTCGGGAAGAAGCTATTAACTGGGGTATTTCTGGCCCGATGTTACGGGCTTCTGGGGTAAAGTGGGATTTACGAAAGGTTGACCATTACGAATGCTACGACGATTTTAACTGGGAATTACAGTGGCATACAGCAGGAGATTGCTTTGCTAGATATCTTGTGAGAATTGGGGAAATGCGTGAGTCAGTCAAGATTATTCAGCAAGCACTCAAGGGATTACCTGGTGGTGCATACGAAAATTTGGAAGCACAACGCATGGTAGCAGGTGCTAAATCTGAGTGGAACGCGTTTGATTACCAGTTCATCGCCAAAAAAGTTGCACCCACATTTAAGATTCCTCAAGGCGAAAACTATGTCCGTGTAGAGTCAGGGAGAGGAGAATTAGGAATTTATATCATCGGAGATGATCATGTCTTCCCCTGGCGTTGGAAAATCCGTCCAGCCGATTTCAATAATTTGCAAGTTTTACCTCAGTTAATCCGGGGTCAAAAAGTAGCAGATATTTTCGTCATCCTAGGAAGTATTGATGTTGTGATGGGATCGGTAGACCGTTAAATGAGGGAGTGGGAGCAAAAGAGCAGAGGATCACAGGAGAGTTAGTTCGTTCATCCACCCCAATGCCCAATGCCCCATGCCCCATCCTCAATGCCCCATGCCCCATCCCCAATCCCTTAAATACTCAACGGCTCAAGTTCAGGATGATGCCAATGCCGCTGATACCATTCGGCAACCAAAGGGCGGATAATGAACTGGGGCTGATGTTCGCCTTTAACATCAATCCGTAGACCTGAATAAGGTCGTCGTTTCTCGGAACCTTGACCGTTGCGACCGAGAAAGAAATGCGATCGCGCTACTAATCTATTCTCTTGTTTATCTATACTGCCGAAAGTCTCCATCAAGTCTGACCCTTCAGTCCGCTGGCGTCGCAGACTATACCCACTACCGCCACAAACAATCCAGTGGATATGAGAATCAGCATGTCCTGTATCCATTGTCTTCAGGTATTCTAAGCAGTGAGCGTGACCGTTCAATACCAGATCTACTAAAGGACGTCCCTGAGTGAGAGAACCTACTTTTTTAGCTACTGCATCCAACACACCACGCAAGCGGTGACGAATTACTAAAGTCTGTGCTTGTTGCCATTTCGTCGCCTCAGTTACATAGGGAGGATGGTGGAAATAAATTATCCTTCCCCGAACTTCGGCGGTATTCCAAGATTCAATTAGTCTTTGCTTTAGCCAGTCTAGTTGTTCGGTGTCAGTTAGTGTTTGTTGATCAGAACTGAGTTGCTTGTCGATATCAACAACAATTTCTTCAATTTGTGACAACTTACCTTGCATGTCATCGAGTTGATCAGCTTCTTTAGGATCGTCGGGATTCAGCTTTGTTGATTCTTCCAGGATTTGCATTTTTTCCTGCTCTAAATCCTGACGACGTTTTTCTAGAATTCTCCGATCAGCTTCGCCTTCTTTAGTTTTTGGCAGTGGTAATGGATCATTAAATGTATTAGAGTCCAAAGCAAAGAAGTCAATACCGCCATAGCGAAAAGTGTAGTAGCGATTGGGGAGGCGGGTGAAGTGCCCAGGTTCATAGCAAAGACAACGACCGGTGTCTGTCTTTGCAGTGTAGTGCTTATTTAAGTGACGATCTAATTCTCCTGGAAGCTGAAACGCCTTGAGATAGTCCAAAAACGCCCTTGCATAAGCACCACCTGCGTTTGAGCCATGCAAGCCCACATCAATGTCTAGGCGCGATCGCAACAGCTGACGAATAGGTAATGTTGTCAAGGACGCCAAGCTCAAGAGTATGGGTAAGTCATAGTAATCATGATTCCCAGGTACTGGTAAAATGGGTAGACTGAAAACCATCTGGTCGTAAGCGATCTGTCTAGGATGCTCTCCGCCCAAGATAAACTCTCGGTAAGGCTTGATGAAATTCTGCTGGTAGTACTCACTCGACCCCACCAAATAAATCACATCACCCGTATGCAGCATAAAACGACATTCATCGTGATGGGGCAGCATAAGTTGAGCAACTTGTCGTTGGGGATTGTGTCCCTGGTGTGATCCAGAACCACTATCACCTACAACCAAAAATGAGAACTCAGAATCATCTGCCCGACCATCTTCCAGCACTAGTCGAGTTTGGTCAATACCTCGTTCCACAATCAACGGATCTTGCCACCGCACCCGCTGATTCATCTTGCGAATTTTTTTAGCGATCGCCGGATCAGATACAAATTTCAACGCTACCTACTCCTGAATCTTTCACTAGGGATTGGGCAACAGTCAAGGGTCAAGAGTCAAGAGTCAAGAGTCAAGAGTCAAGAGTCAAGGGTTATTAATTATCAACTCCCCCACTCCCCTTAACTCCCCTCACTCCTCTGCTGGATCTTTCATTTCAATAGTCAGGTTAGGGAGTCCATCTAGTTTTTCTATAGGTTCTATTTCTTCTACTAATGGCACAAAAATCTTCAAGCCTGCTGGTACGCACTTAATTTCAATTGGTGTTGTGCCTGCGATTTCACCATCCAAGACAACCTTTTGTGGTGGGTCTGTGGTAATTTTAAATTGTTTGGCTCGTAGGAAACCAATGTCATCTCGCTCTGCGGCGTTACCTGTAGAGGCTGTTTGAAATAGATGGAATGTCGCGGCGATCGCTCCGGCTTTGCTAGTCGGAGCCACAATTGTTAAATCTAATAGCCCATCATCATAAACCAAACCTGCTGGCCCCTGAGCTAAGACTGAAGTTGGTGGTGCAGCATTTGCTACTGTTACCGCACAGGCGCTAGTTTTAATGATCTTGTCTTCCGTTTCAATTTCAACTTCAAAGGTCTTTAAATTTCTCAGTTGCTGAATTCCTGCTAGGACGTACGCCATCATTCCAAAGCGATTTTTGGCTTCACGATCTGCCAGTTCTACAGTTTCAGCTTCAAAGCCAATACCTGCAAGCAGTACCATTGGCTGATCATTGCAATAGGCTACGTCTACACTACAAGTACCTCCCTGCAAAATTGTCTGACAGGCACCTGCGATCGTATCAGGGATTCCTAAAGCTGTGGCAAAAGCGT
Source organism: aff. Roholtiella sp. LEGE 12411 (assembly GCF_015206995.1). Taxonomy (GTDB): domain Bacteria; phylum Cyanobacteriota; class Cyanobacteriia; order Cyanobacteriales; family Nostocaceae; genus Komarekiella. The sequence goes on from NZ_JADEXR010000108.1 coordinate 10,268, forward strand.
TTGCTGTTCCACGGGAAATAATCCCAAATGGAATTTCTGTACCCACTACAGCAGCAGCTGCTGCTGACAGCGTTCCATCTCCCCCGGAAGCAATGATTGCATCTACCCCTCGTCCTACTGCTGCATAAGCCAGTTCGTCAGCGTCGATTTCTTCTGTTGTCAGATAAATATCCAGGTCAATTTCTGGCTCTAATATTGCCCGAATCTGTGCCAGTTCTACTTCTGGATCACCTTGACCCGCAACTGGATTGAAGATAAGGCAGGCGGAACGATTCATAAGGCATGAAAACTAAACTTAGATTTTGAAATACCAAATTATTCTTAGCATTCCTGTAAAACTTCAACTTCCATCTGACGATAGGTTTACTTGTCTGTTACGGTATGCGAATTTGCTAGATAAATCCTAGACAAGTCTAGACATTTACTTCTTACTTCATAGGGAGCATGGGAGCGGTTATCCCTCACTAAGCTTTCACGCCTTAGCCAGACGCGATAAATTTATCGCCGCGTTTAAATCCCTGTCCATCGAATGTCCACAACTTACAAAAGTTAAACTGCAATAATGCTCAAACTCAGGCAGAAATCAATGTATGCACTCAGTTATCCTATCAGAATGCAGATCAAAAATTGAATCAAGTTTATCAGCAACTACTGCCAAAATTAGAAAAGTCTAGACGGCAGAAATTGATTTTTGCACAACAAGCATGGATCAAGTTTAGAGATACTAGTTGTGAGTTTGAGAAAAGCAGATACGAACAGGGAAGTATTGTTGCTACTGTTTATTTGACTTGCCTAGAAAAGACTACAAAACAGCGCACTCAACAATTACAGGAATATCTCAAACCAGACCCCTAAGATGATTGCTGAGTAGAGACGCGATTAATCGCGTCTGTGTTGAGTAATAAGAAAGAATGTAAAAGTATGTAAAGAAAAACCAAAATAAACTTTACCGCAATTAAGCAAAGGCAATCAGATGAGTCACTCACTACGGTAGTCTAGATGAGAGTGAATTCATCGCCTGGTTTGACATATTTTTTTATGACTTCAGTTGTTACTAGTCCTCCACGCACTATTCGTATTGGTTCACGCAAAAGCCAACTTGCTCTTGTTCAAACATACTGGGTACAAGAGCAACTTCAGAAAAGCTTTCCTGATATCACTTTTGAAGTCCACACAATGTCTACCCAAGGCGACAAAATCTTGGATGTAGCATTAGCCAAAATTGGCGATAAAGGACTATTCACTAAAGAACTTGAACTGGGAATGCTCAACAAGGAGATTGACTTTGCAGTTCATTCCTTAAAAGATCTACCGACTAACTTACCAGCAGAATTAACACTAGCAGCAATTACAGAGCGAGAAAACCCAGCAGATGCGCTAGTGGTGCATGAAAAACACAAAGATAAACAAATCGATACAATGCCCGTGGGTACGGTAATCGGTACATCTTCTCTGCGACGATTAGCACAGTTACGCCATCATTTTCCCCACTTTACCTTTAAAGATGTGCGGGGAAACTTGAATACACGGTTGGCAAAACTGGATGCAGGTGAGTATGATGCCCTGATTTTGGCAGCAGCAGGATTAGAGCGATTGGGAATGGGCGATCGCGTTCATCAAATTATACCCAAAGAAATCTCCCTCCACGCCGTTGGACAAGGAGCTTTAGGTATAGAATGCCGTGCTGATGATAGCGATTTGTTATCCTTACTCAAAGCGATCGAACATCCCCAAACACGCGATCGCTGTCTCGCCGAGCGAGCATTTTTGCGCGATCTCGAAGGCGGTTGTCAAGTACCTATTGGTGTAAATACAGAAATCATCGATAATAAATTGACCTTAACGGGTATAGTCACCAGTGTTGATGGTCAAAAGATGGTAAAAGATACCGTCACGGGAGAAGCCAACAATGCCGAAGCAATAGGTACAGAACTAGCACACCTGTTACGGCAACAGGGAGCACAAGAAATTTTGGCAGAAATATTTGCTGTGATTCAGCGGGGTTCCTAGGCTATAGGGCGAAAAGATGTGGTTAGATAAGAATTGATCGCCGTTGCACAAAAGCTGTGCCAAACGCGACAGATTGCGTTAATCGCGATCATCAAGTTACTTTGACAATATTAGGCAGAACCGGGGAAGCAAAAATTACCATGCGGATTCTATTTGTTGCAGCAGAAGCAGCACCCATTGCGAAAGTAGGCGGAATGGGTGATGTTGTTGGAGCATTACCCAAATTCTTAAGAGCAATGGGGCATGATGTACGAATATTCTTGCCTTACTACGGCTTCCTGCCAGACAAAATGGAAATTCCCAAAGAACCCGTCTGGCGGGGATCTGCCATGTTCCAGGACTTTGCTGTTTATGAAGCCGTTTTGCCTGGTACTGATGTTCCTTTGTACTTATTTGGACATCCCGTCTTTTTGCCCCGCCGCATTTACTCTGGAGAAGATGAAGACTGGCGGTTCACCTTTTTTGCCAATGGTGCAGCTGAATTTGCCTGGAATCACTGGAAGCCAGAAATTATCCACTGTCACGATTGGCATACGGGAATGATTCCTGTGTGGATGAATCAAGATCCTGATATTACAACTGTTTTTACCATTCATAACCTGGCTTATCAAGGGCCATGGCGTTGGTATTTGGAGAAAATTACCTGGTGTCCTTGGTATATGCAAGGACACAATACAATGGCAGCTGCGGTGCAATATGCCAATAAGGTAAATACAGTTTCCCCAACTTATGCTGAGCAAATTAAAACACCTACTTATGGTGAAACACTAGAAGGTTTGCTGTCCTTTATTAGCGGCAAGTTGTCTGGGATTATTAATGGCATAGACAACGAAGTTTATAACCCAGCGAATGACAAATACATTGCCCAAACCTTTACTACTGAAACTCTGGATAAACGCAAGGCTAACAAAATTGCTTTGCAAGAAGAAGTGGGATTAGAAGTTAATTCCAATGCCTTTTTAATTGGAATTGTGACGCGATTAGTGGAACAAAAAGGCATTGATTTAATATTGCAAATCCTTGATCGCTTCATGGCTTATACAGATGCACAGTTTGTGCTGTTAGGAACAGGCGATCGCTACTACGAAAGCCAGATGTGGCAGTTAGCATCCCGCTTTCCCGGACGCATGGCAACTTACTTACTGTATAACGATGCTCTATCTCGCCGCATTTACGCTGGTACTGATGCCTTCTTAATGCCTAGCCGTTTTGAACCCTGCGGTATTAGCCAAATGATGGCTTTACGTTATGGTTCTGTGCCTATTGTCCGTCGTACAGGTGGATTAGTTGACACCGTATCACACTATGACCCCGTAAATGAAGCAGGCACAGGTTATTGCTTTGACCGCTATGAGCCGCTAGACCTTTTCACCTGTATGATCCGGGCTTGGGAAGGCTTCCGCTTCAAACCCCAGTGGCAAGAATTACAAAAACGCGGCATGAGCCAAGACTTTAGCTGGTATCAGTCTGCTAAGCAGTATGTGAAGTTGTATAGATCGATTTACGGCTTACCAGAAGAAGAGGAGCAAACACCACAACCAGAGTTAGTGTTAAATGAGACAGTAACTACTAGTAAATCCTAAATCGCTTAAATAAGTAGATATTTTTATGGCTCATGATAGCATTGCTCGAATATGCTAATCATGAGTTTTCATTGGCGCGATCGCTTTTGATTAAAGCAACGTGAGTTCGTTTAGATCCAAATAAAAAAACTTATATAGGAATCATATTTGATTTCTGAAAAAAATTCAGTACATCTTTATTACTTCTTCTCCATGCCCCATTCCCCATTCCCCATTCTCTATTCCCTGTCTCTACGAGTCAGTTCACGAATCAAATCGGATTACTATATTTTGCAGCCGTAAAATTACGGAGTTTAGTAATTTCGTAATTTTACTTTCCATATTGCTATATTACCTAAAATTTATATCAAATATCAGTTTCAAGAAGCTTTGTTAAGGCTTTCTCCTCAATTCCCTAAGTCACTATTGTGTGGAATACAACTGCTATATATGGCAATGAGTTTCAATTAGGGGTTTTGATAATTACGTGTCCTTGCTTAAGCTGGTACTTCGTCATCATCCCTTTAAAGCATATTTAGGAGATGTCTATTATGTATGACTTGCAAAAATTTACTTTAAGAGATATGTCAGAATGCGGTTTAGCTCTGCGTCATTTAGGCAATAAAGCTAACAGCTTGGAAGAGGCTAGCAATTACATTATTCAATATCTTTATAACAATTTAATTGATAAGGAATCTGGTAAAAACTCCTGCGTACTTATCCGTTTTTTCAAAACTCACTCTTACGGCGAACTAACATCAGAATTGCAAGAATATGCACAAGAGCAGTTAGGTAATTATCTACCAGATGATAGTCTCAAATGCTTGACTTTATTAGCAACTGCTGGGGAACTACCAGAATGGAACTCGCGGCACAAATCTGGGGGACACAAAACAATTCCTCTAGCAAATGAAGAGGCGATCGCCCGCATACCAATGATTTTTCAACTTATCCAACAACTAGGGTTAAATCTCGGCACTGTAGTGCAACCAGACCCCAATTTATTAACTGATTTAGAGCAACGGATGTATAACGTCTTTTATATTCCCGATGCTTTGGGTAGCCCCTATATCCCTTCACAAACATCGTTTGTAATTCCGTTTAATATAAAATCTGTAGTTGGATTTGGAGGATTATTGCCATCAGGAAATATGTTTGTAATTCTTATGTTCTTGAGAGTAGTAATTCCTCGTCCAAGTGTTGATTTGTTGCGACCATTAGCATTGAATGTCAAAATGACGATCCTACCTTTTGAGAATGAAAATATTTTTAGTGACCACAGTCAACATGTTGTGAACGATAAAATTTCAATTGCAACGAATAACAATGATAATTCTCAGTATCTCAACTCCCAAATTGCAACACTAACTCAGTTATTGGATGTCTCTGAGCAATCTACCATCAGTCAATCTGATCGTCTTGAACAAACAAACGCCCACCTTCAACAAACTTTAGATAAGCTTCAGAATACTCAAATTCAGTTAATTCATACTGAAAAAATGTCTAGTTTGGGACAACTCGTTGCTGGCATTGCTCATGAAATTAACAATCCTGTTAATTTTATTCATGGTAATCTTATTTATACTAAACAATATACCGAAAACTTACTCAATTTAATACAAAGCTATCAAGATTATTATCCAAATCCTCCAGAGGAAATTCAAGAATTAATAAAAGAAACTGAATTAAGTTTTTTAGCTGAAGACCTAACTAAAATCCTAACTTCTATGACTGTGGGAACGAAACGAATTAGCGAGATTGTTAAGTCGCTGCGAAACTTTTCTCGTTTAGATGAAGCAGAAATTAAAAATATTGATATTCACGAAGGTATTGATAGTACTTTAATGATTCTGGAACACTGTATGCAAGCTAGACATGGATATCCAGAAATCAAAATTATTAAAGAATATAGTCAATTACCTCCAATAGAATGCTATCCCAGTCAACTAAATCAAGTTTTTCTAAATATTCTTACCAATGCCATTGACGCATTACAAAGCCTTAATGAGTCACGGGTAATGGGTAGTATAGAAGAAAAATATAACCATCCATTACCGACAATTCACATTCGTACTAAGGTACTCGATAGTAAATGGGTAGCAATAAGCATTGCCGATAATGGTTGTGGAATCAACGAGGAAGTACGTTACAGGTTATTTGATCCCTTTTTTACTACTAAACCTGTAGGAAAAGGCGCTGGAATAGGATTATCAATCAGCTATCAGATTATAGTCGAAAAACATGGTGGAAAAATTAGCTGTATTTCTATTCCAGGGCAAGGGGCAGAGTTTGTGATTGAGATTCCTGTGAAGATTAAAAATTAGCTTTTATATCTAATTAGCTTTACACGATCGCATAACTCAAATGACAGATAATTTAGACCTAAAATAATATTTTTTAGTCAAGCTCTAATAAGTAATTTTGTACAATTTCCAAAATGTACTCTGCTGCATGACCATCACCAAACGGATTAATTGCATTTGCCATTGCTTCATAAGCTTTTGGGTTACTGAGTAACTCACTAGTGACAGCAAAAATTTTCTCACTTGTAGTTCCTATAAGTTTAGCTGTACCCGCTGCAACAGCCTCTGGTCTTTCTGTGGTGTCTCTCAGCACTAACACTGGTTTTCCTAGACTGGGTGCTTCTTCCTGCAATCCACCAGAATCGGTGAGCAAAATATGCGATCGCCCAATCGCCCCTACTAGTTCTCCATAATCTAGAGGTTCTGTCAAGAAAATTCGAGGATGATCTCCCAAAAGCGCCTGCAAAGGTTCACGTACTGTCGGGTTACGATGTAATGGCAAAAGCAATGCTGTATCGGTAAACTTATCCAAAATCCGTAAAAACCCCTGAGCGATCGCTTGTAGTGGTTCTCCCCAATTCTCCCGACGATGTACTGTTGCTAGCAGAACGCGATATGAGTCCCAGTTTAAGCCTGGTATATCGCAGGCTGGTTGAGTTGCAGCCACATTCAACAGGGCATCAATCACCGTGTTACCTGTTAGGTGAATTTTACCCAAAACACCAGAACGTTCCAAGTTTTCCACAGCCAAAGAAGTTGGCGCAAAGTGCAACTGAGTCAGTTGAGAAACCAACCGCCGATTAGCTTCTTCTGGGTAAGGATTAAAAATATTATCAGTTCTTAACCCTGCTTCTACATGACCTAGAGGGATTTTTTGGTAAAAAGCTGCCAAAGCTGCGGTAAAAGCAGTAGTTGTATCTCCCTGCACTAGAACTAAATCTGGCTTTTTTTCCTGGAATAATACTTCTAAACCTCTCAAGCTACGGCAGGTAATATCACTTAAGGATTGCTGAGTTTGCATAATCTCCAAGTCATGATCTGCTTTGATATTGAACAGTTGCATGACTTGCTCAACCATCTCCCGGTGCTGCCCAGTTAAAATTACTTGTAACTCAAAGTCTGTAGACTTTTGGAAGACTTGAATCACCGGAGCTAGTTTAATTGCTTCCGGACGAGTACCCAAAATAATGCAAACTCGTTTTTGGTTAGTCATTGGTTATTAGTTATTAGTCAACAGCCAATATAGCAGTTCTCGTTTATATGCAATATATGCAACACACAGTAGAAGCGCAACATTATTATGCCTTTATTAAAGACCTTGTAGTTGCGACAACAGAGCGAACCTGCTGATCATCCTTAGCTTTTTTCCTTCGGAGAAGTTTAAACGGCTCTAGCTTCTCTTTTTAACGCACTGCTTGCTGTATTTCACTCAATTGAAAACAGGCATAGTCAATCTTTACAAATGACAAATAAGCATGAAAAAACCCGGCTTAACCGGGCAGATGCACTGTTTATCGAATTGAGCAGTGATAATTATATTTTGATATCACAAGTTAAAGGGCAAGCTGCATAAACAGTAGCCTGCATTTGCTCTGCCTCTCCATGAAGCCAGGTTAACCATCTGACTTCACTAGGATGTATACCTTTAAGAGTCAGCACACCCGCAGCAAAAACAACTGCCATGATATTAAACGTTATTAAACCGCCTGCTACGAGCAAAACAGCACTAACAGGCATCACAGATTGCAGAACAATCGACAACAGACATCCGACCGTAGCCATCAAAACAACTAGGGGAAAACCGACAACCAACAAGCATACTGCCAACGTGAAAGTCCAGATCAAAAAGCTTTTGATCTTCAACAAGGAGTAGGTCTTTCCTTGATTAGAGCTTTGAGCCGAAACCATGACTTTTCCTCCCAAAATACACAGCAAATATAATTTCAGTAAAATCTCGCTTTTTACGAGCAAACTGAACTTCTTCAAGTGAGATTAGTATATAAAAACCCATAGAGAAAATGAGCATTTGTTTACTAAAGTTTACAGTTAATCTTTCGTAATTATGAATGTAAACTCAAGTTCACATATATTTAAACAACTAGTTTTTAGCATCTGTCTTGAGGCATAGAAGCTAAAAGTCATTAGCTTTCAACGCTTATCATCAGCACTTTACTTCCGCCTAACTTAACATTTCTTATAACAAATAGCAGGAGTTCTCATAATTCATAGATAGGCTGAAGAAATTATCTGCCGCTGACTGTACTGTTAATTGCTAGCAATTTTTAGTTCTTGTCTGAGGCAAATTTCTCATCTAACAAGTTGAAGTATTAACAATACAAATTCAAGTACTAAAAAAAACTAGTTATAACCGTATATTGCCGGAGGTTTTTTAAGGTCTTGTGTATGTTAAACAAGGTGGGGTAGGTCAAATATTTTTTTTCTATGAGACTAATAGATGGTGGCAGTTATAAAAAAAAGATACTAGTGTAAGGAGCTTAAATAGACTGACCGTAGCTCTAGAATTTCGATTACTTTTTACTGCTCATAGGGCGACTACACAAGCATTTTCCAGAAGTCGTCAAAGAAAGTGACTTCTTTCTGATTCAACTTTTTACCAATCAAATTTGAAGATATATGACAGAATCACAGCATCCATTAAATTCCAATGCTGCTAATCGTAATTTGCCGCCAGTACCGCCACCACCACCAACGTTTAGTACGCAGCGCCAGTTGACACAAACATTGGATATGTCAATGGATAGAAGTACCAACGCTCCTGTCATTAACTCTGCACCGCCGCCACCACCAGCTTCTGCACCTGTTGCGGCTCATCGTCCCGGTACTCCACCGCCAATGCCTAGTTCAGTTCGTCCCAAAAACAGCAGTCCGGGACTTACTTTAGCACAGCTAATTAGGGAAGCTTACGATCAAGGATATTCTGACCTTCACCTGGGTGTAGGTGAAGTACCCCGCTTCCGTAATCGTGGAGAAATTCAACTAACAGATTATCCAGAAACGGATAAAGAGACTTTAATGAATTGGTTGCGGGAGGTGATGACCGAGGCGGAAATTCAGCGCTTTGAAGAACACCTAGAATTTGATGGAGCAACTCAATACGACTTTGCTCGCGTCCGAATCAATGTTTTTGGCTCACTCAAAGGGCCAGCAATGGTGTTACGCTTGATTCCGCTAAAAATCTTGACTATGGAACAGTTGCGTTTACCCCCAGTTTTTCGGGATATTTGCCATCACCACAAAGGTTTAATTTTGGTGACTGGGCCTACTGGTTCTGGTAAGTCTACAACAATGGCAGCGATGATTGACTACATCAATAAAGAGATGGCGAAGCATATCATCACTATTGAAGACCCAATAGAATTTGTCCACCAAAGCCGCAAATCCTTAGTTAAACAGCGGGAAGTGGGAATGCACACCCGGAAATTTGACAACGCTTTGAAAGCAGCTTTGCGGGAAGACCCAGATTTGATTCTAGTGGGAGAAATGCGGGATAAAGAAACGGTCAATACTGCCCTAAAAGCAGCTCAGACTGGTCACTTGGTAATGGGAACCCTGCACACGAATAGCGCTGTAAAAACCATTGAACGGATTCTGAATCTTTACTCTGGTGAGGAACAGGATGCAATGCGGGTAGCAATTTCTGAGTCCTTAGTAGCTGTGATTGCTCAAGGTTTGTGCCGCACAACTGATGGTAAGCGAGCTGCTTTTCACGATGTCCTCATCAACACAGAAGCAATCAAAGAATGGATCAAAGACGGGAAGTATGATGAAATTACTGAGCTAATGAAACAAGCCAGTTTTGACGGCATGGTTACGATGAATCAGTCGCTGCTTAACCTCTATCAAGACGGCCGCATTACTGAAGAAACTGCTTTGGAAATGTCACCAACTCCTAACGAAATGGCGCAATTCCTCCGAGGTCGAGTTTAGCGGATTGGGTACTGGGTACTGGGAAAACATTCCCAAATCTGTTTGGGGTTAAAGCAAATTCCATAATTTTTCATTTGAATACCACTACCCCAATGCCCCATGCCCCTGTCTCTTAT
>NZ_JADEXR010000109.1 GCF_015206995.1 aff. Roholtiella sp. LEGE 12411
AAGAGACCGCCCATGCCCCATGCCCCATGCCCCATGCCCAATTCTATGACTGAACAAACAAAAGCGATCGCGGTTTTCGATATTGATGGTGTTGTCCGCGATGTCAGTGGCTCTTATCGACGAGCGATCGCAGATACCGTAGAATACTTTACTACCCCAGCGTATCGTCCAACACCACTAGATATTGATCAGTTGAAATCCGAAGGCATTTGGAATAATGATTGGGAAGCATCCCAGGAATTAATTTACCGTTACTTTGAAACTCAAGGACAAACACGCGAGCAACTGCAACTCGACTACAACGAGATTGTGACCTTTTTTCAATCCCGTTACCGAGGCTCTAACCCTGACAATTGGACAGGGTACATCTGTAATGAACCCTTATTGTTACAACTTAGCTACTTGGAGCAACTGACACAAGCTGGGGTTGCTTGGGGATTTTTTAGTGGTGCGACTCGTGCTTCTGCTAACTATGTTTTGGAAAAACGCCTTGGTTTACAGTTCCCAGTGTTAATTGCGATGGAGGATGCACCAGGTAAACCAGACCCCACTGGACTTTTAGCCACTGTTCGTCTGTTGGAGAATGGACTTGCTAAAACATCAGCGATCATATACATAGGCGATACAGTAGCTGATATGTATACCGTACAGAAAGCACGGGAGTTAGATTCTTCTCGTACTTGGATTGCTGTAGGAGTATTACCGCCACACGTCCAGGAAACAGCAGCGCGAGGTGATGCGTATGCTCAGACACTAACAGCAGCTGGAGCCGCAGTGGTTTTGAGTAATGTGCAGGAATTGACCCCAAAGCAGATTCAAGAACTGGTAAACCAATCTGTGCGCTCAGTGTAGAACATCGCTTAGAACCTAATCAATCCTGCCTCAGTGATACAGCACTTAGCATTTTCATGAATCATACGTAGAGACGTTACATGTAACGTCTCTACAGGGTTTCGGGTTTTATTTATGTACTTCATGTACCTGAAATTTGCTGTAAATCATAGTAGTAGGCATTACAATGCCCACCCTAAAAGCTCAAAGTTCCGAGTTATGATCTCGAAGTTGCAAGTTTTAATCTTAAAGTTTTAAGTTCTAAGCTTAAAGTTCCAAGTTCTAATTTTAAAGTTCTGAGTTTTAAGCTTCAAGTTTCAAGTTCTAATCTTGAAATTCCGAGTTTTAATCTTGAAATTTCAAGTTCTAAGCTTCAAGTTTCAAGTTCTAAGCTTGAAATTCCGAGTTCTAATCTTGAAGTTTTAAGTTCAGTAGGATGCGTTATGTTCAGGACTTACGCAAGTGTCACAAAAATCTCAATTTTTTGTTTGTAGTGAGGACTTTAGTCCTCAAAATAAGGACTAAAGTCCTTACTACGAACTTAAAATAATATGCCAGTTGCGTAAGTCCTGATGTTGTTCAAGAGCGCATCCTACTTGCTGAATACCATGTAGAGCTTAACCGAGAATTATTGGATGGGCATCGCCCATCCAATGATGGTTATCTATCTACAGATCCCATGATCACATCAATACTGCCGAGAATAACCACGATATCTGCGACCTTCATTCCTCGCAGTAAATGAGGGAGAATCTGGAGGTTATTGAAATCAGCTGGGCGAATCTTCCACCGTAAGGGGAAGACGTTATCATCACCAACTAGATAAATTCCCAGTTCACCTTTACCGCTTTCTACACGGGAGTAGATTTCACCCTTGGGAATCTTAAAGGAGGGAGAAACTTTCTTGCCAATAAATTGGTAATCAAATGCATCCCACTCTGATTTTTTCCCTGCGGCTAAGCGCTTGGCTTCCAAGTTTTCGTAAGGGCCACCGGGAAGTCCTTTGATAGCTTGGTAAATAATCTTCACAGATTCGCGCATTTCCCGCATTCGCACTACGTAACGAGCAAAGCAATCACCAGCAGTTTCCCACTGCACATCCCAGTCGAAGTCGTCGTAGCACTCGTAGTGGTCAACTTTCCGCAGATCCCACTTCACTCCAGAAGCGCGTAACATGGGGCCAGAAAGTCCCCAATTAATCGCTTCTTCACGGGTGATGGTACCAATACCTTCAACACGACGCCGGAAGATGGGGTTATCGGTCACTAAGCGTTCGTACTCATCAACTTTGGGTATCAAGTAGTCGCAAAATTCCAAACACTTATCTACCCAACCATAAGGCAAATCAGCTGCTACACCGCCAACGCGGAAGTAGTTGTTGTTGACCATCCGATAACCCGTGGCAGCTTCCCATAAATCATAAATCATCTCCCGTTCCCGAAATTGGTAAAAGAAGGGAGTTTGAGCGCCCACGTCAGCAAGGAACGGGCCAAACCACAGTAAGTGGTTAGCAATGCGGTTCAACTCCAGCATGATGACGCGGATGTAGCTGGCACGTTTGGGAACAGCGACACCCGCCAGTTGTTCTGGAGCGTTGACAGTGACGGCTTCATTAAACATTCCCGCAGCGTAGTCCCACCGACTAACGTAGGGGACGTACATAATTGTGGTGCGGTTCTCAGCAATTTTTTCCATTCCCCGGTGCAAGTAGCCAATGACTGGTTCACAGTCAATGACATCCTCGCCATCCAGGGTGACAATTAGCCGCAGAACCCCGTGCATTGAGGGATGGTGTGGCCCCATATTCAACACCATGGGTTCAGTGCGGGTTTCTAGTCTGGCCATAGATTTAGTGTTCTCCCGTTGTGAAAATTTTGAATTGAACCGCCCTTCGGGTTCACTAGCGCCTACGGCGCTGGTGAACCAAGATGCCAACCAGACCCGATTTATCGTGTCTGCCAATCTAAAGTAAAGACTGTAGGTGCAATATTCTTAGAGTAAACTCCCTTTGGAAGGACACTGCGTTGCTCTTTGAGAGTTAAAGCAAGTGTTGGTGGCGTCTACATGTATTGCTCATACAGGGGTATGTTGGAGATAGGAGGACAGAGGAGGGATTTTACTTGATATTTCATTTTGTTGCACTTCTTCAATTATTATATGGAAGCTCGATATCAAGGACTTGAGACGCAGGAATTTTTTCATCTGCCTGTGTTGAGTCGGGAGGTAGTTGCAGGTTTGGCGGTGCGTCCAGGCGGGCATTATTTAGATGCGACGGTAGGCGGTGGTGGTCACACTCGTCTGATTTTAGAAGCTGCTGCGGATGTGCGTGTAACCGCAATTGACCAAGATGAGGATGCTTTAGCGGCGGCGCAGAAGTACTTGGCTGAGTATGGAGAACGCGTACAATTTATCCTTACTAACTTTGCTGCTTACCAGTTTCCTTGTAACACTTTCGATGGTATTCTCGCTGATTTAGGGGTGAGTTCTTACCATTTAGATCAGCCGGAACGGGGTTTTAGCTTTCGCCAGGCCGCAAGTCTGGATATGCGGATGGATAGGCGACAAGCACTAACCGCAGCTGATGTAATTAATACTTGGGATGAAGCCCAATTAGCAGATATTTTCTTTAAATACGGCGAGGAACGACTATCGCGGCGTATTGCTAGACGCATTGTGGAAAGACGACCATTTAACACGACTGTTGATCTGGCAGAGGCGATCGCTTCTTCTGTTCCGCCTAAATACCGTTATGGTAGAATTCACCCGGCTACTCGCGTTTTTCAAGCTTTACGAATTGTCGTAAATGACGAGTTAAATTCTTTAGAAACTTTTCTAGATCAAGCACCAAACGCGCTTATCCCCAGTGGCAAAATTGCGATTATCAGTTTCCACAGTCTGGAAGACCGCCCGGTGAAACATAGTTTAAGAAATTCACCTATATTAAAAGTCTTGACAAAAAAGCCAATTATTGCTCAAGAAGACGAAATTGGGAAAAATCCGCGATCGCGATCGGCCAAGCTGAGGATAGCAGAAAGACTGCTCTAACTTCAATGCCGCCTTAAACCTTGTGTTGGGAATGGACATGATGGAATTTGGAATATAGCGGTTCTCAGTTGGGTGCAATATATAGCAATCCCAAAACTGGTAATTGTCACCAGATATAAAAGTGTATGATTCCGAAATATATTCAGCATTGAACTATAGACTAAAAAACTCAGTGCGAGGGTAATTGCAAAAGTTGTATAAGCATGAACAATCTCGTCATAGGGGCCTGGCATACCAAATAAATTCCATACCCAACCAGTAGCATTTAGCAAAGCCGCCAAGACAAATAGAAAATCAAATAAGGTGGGTAACTTATCATCTCGAATGACAAACACAAACGATACAACAAGGAAAAAAGCGAGACCCAAGGCATTTGACCACTTACCTTGAACTGCTGCGGCTATAACAAAAATTGCTAGTAGAGCTTGTCCTACCCACGCGATAACTCGATATCCTCGCCAATTTATAGTTTTCATATATATAACCAATACAAAAGTGTTACTTAGGAAAAGCTTTTTTTCTGATTAATCCCAATTTTTAATAGCACCGTTGCAGTCTAAAGCTTTAATGACGGTGTGATACCTTTGTTGTACGTCTTTGCGGTCTTGTTCTTGTGATAGCCCCTCATGACTATCCTGCAAAATCTTCTCAGCATGATGTCGTAGGGCTTTACAGTATTTACTATTATTTGTGTAGATGGCAATAGTAGCTATAGTTTCTAACAACCTAATAGTTACTCCTGCATCCGACTTTGCATACTGCCGAATTTGGTTAAAAGCACGGTCAACCAATCCTTGAAAATCTACTCCCTCGGCGATTATGCGTAATCTGTTCTTGTTATCGTAGCGGTAGGATGAAGGGAAATTTCTTTGAACTAAGTGGCACAATCCAGCGCTAATTCGGTCAATACAGCGAATAGCAGTAAATGGATCATTTATTCCAGGGGAAATGGCACGCAGAGCAATTTCTACTAATTGATCAATTGGAAACTCTACATCCTGTTGCTCTGTACGTTCTTTACCTAAAATAAAGGCATCATTGATTTGTTTGGTAAGTTTTTTATTTACTTTTTCACCAGGAAAAACTAAGACTAAATCGCCACCTTGAACCAAAAATTTTCCCGGTCGAGTCTGAAGGCGTACTAGCAAATTATGTTTACAAGCAATTTCTATCAATTCTTCATCATCGATCGCTTGTAAATAACCAGTGCCATTAGCTCGAATTGGTAAAGCTTCTTCTTCAAAAGACATTGGAATTTCTTCAACTCCAAGGCTATCTTCTGATTCACCACACCCAATTTTTTCTGGAAATAGCCGCTCAATTGCTGAATGTAAATCTTCACTAACATTTTGGATTACATGAGATGCCTGAATTATTGTTGAAGCATGATGGATAAAATAAATCAATACACCAATACTAATAATTGCCAGTAAAGTGCCGACTGTAACCGAAAGTTGTGGTACAAACTGTTCGTATCCATCTCCTTCTCCATGAATCGTCCGCAGTACGAGTAAGCAGTAGATGAACGTACCGATGAATGTACCAAGTACAATTTGATTACCCGTATCCTGCATAAAATTACGCAGTAGGCGGGGACCAAAGTTGGAAGCAGCAAGCTGAAGCGCCACGATTGTAATTGAAAAAGCTGTAGCAGCAACGCTGATCATCGAACCTGCAACAGTTCCCAGTAGCGATCGCGCTCCATCTGCTCCACCAGTGTATATCCACCAATAATCAATTTCCACCTTGTCTGTGCGGTCAAGACTGAGCATGACGAAAGCTAAAGCAGTAGCTACTACTGCCATGACTGCTGGTATGAACCAGTAACTTGAGTGGATCTGATCCCAAAGTTTGCTTAATTTGACGTTTCTCATTGTTCGTTAATTTTAGAATCTACCTTATTGTTGCCATCTTGTGAGAAACGCTCTTGAGCAAGTAAAAGAAGTGAATCGCTGATCCGGCGAGGTTTTGGTACTTCACCTTTACCAGATGGCCAACCTTCACGCTGACGAGAGCGGTTTCCATCTGTCTCTTCGGTCTGGTCGTGAAACAGAATTTGTTGTGTTGGGAAGGGCAAATCGATGCCGTTTGCAACGAGCTTTTTCTTAATTGCTGTAATCACCTTGTCCCGTGATTGCAAATCGTCTATTCGTCGTGGTGGATGAATCCACCAACGCACACGGATGTTTACACTGCTTCCGGCTAGTTCCATTACCAGTACATCAGGAGCCGGATCTTTTAAAACTTCATTTACACTATGCATTGCGTCTAGCATTAACTGCTTAGCTAGGTCAATGTCGTCGCCGTAGCCAATGCCGACATCGTACTCTAATCGGCGGTTGTCAAAGGCAGTATTCACCGTGACAGAATTGATAAATAATTCCGAGTTAGGAATCACAATTCGCCGACCGTCATAGGTTCTGATTGTTGTTGCGCGTGTCTCGATATTTTCAACAGTTCCCTCAAAGTCTTTAAAAACAATTTGATCATCAATTTGAAAAGGTTCAGTCAGCAGAATTAAAATTCCAGCTAAGAAGTTTTGCAGAATATCGCGGAAAGCAAAACCAATTGCAACACCGCTAATTCCCAAAAGTTGCACCAAATCACCTGCTCTAAATGTAGGAATCACAATGGAAAGGGCAATAAACAACCCAATCAAAATTGTTAGCCCTTGGGCTAACCTCCCTAGCACTAATCCCAAATTCCGGGCGGAGCGACGGTTGCGAGTTAACCGCTTAACCAGTGCCTTAATTTTGCTAGCAACAAACAAAAATAAGATGAAGACAATTAACGCTAAGACAATGTTCGGTAGCAAAGCGATGAAACCATTGATCATGCTTTGAACCTTGTCCCAAGCAGTGGAGATTGCTGCATTCATGTAGTTTCCTCACTAATTAATTTTTACTAACGTCAACGCTGTGAATTCTGATGCAATAATTCTTGAATTTCCTCTCGCAATGCTGCGATTTCACCCTGAAGCACTTGAATCGATTTCGCTCCGGCTAACTCTGCTTCATCATCATCGGCATCACGACCAATAAAAAACGTCGCCAGAGTTGCAGTAACATAGCCAAACACGGCAAACGCATATAACGCTAAGAAAAAACAAAGTACTCGACCTTCAGGCGTTTTGGGCCAATACTCAGAACCCATCGTTGTCATTAGCATTGCTGTCCACCATAAAGCAGTGCCGTAGTTATGCAGCCCAGTTTCAACAGGAACTTCGTTTTCAAATGTATACATCCCTGCTGCTCCTATTACAGTAACGATCGTTGTTAATGCCACAACATAACCAAAGCCTCGACGGTTCACACTGGCTGAGAGAACCCGCATCCCTCGGTTAGCACGAGTCATGACTCGCAACAGTTGTAGCCCTCGCACAGCTCGTACTGTTCGGAGTATTTTTATGACTCGGATAATCCGAAAAGTACGCAGCGCAGGCAAAAATAGAGAAATAGCTGTTAGCCAGTTGCTTTTGATATAAGAAGGTTTATGAGGAGCGATCGCTAGTTTAAGTAGAAAATCTAATATAAAAATAATCCAAATAGTGATACTAATGGCTTCCAGTAAAGGGTTTAACCCCCAGATGATCTCAATCATGAATAGTGCTAGCCATACAAAGCCCAGCACCAGCATTGGAATTTCTAGCCAATCTTCTAACTGTTGCAAGACTTCGTTGCGTTCTTTTTCTAGGGCTTGTTTTTCCGAAAGCTTCAGACTACTCATAATATTAATTCGTAATTAGTAATGGGCTATTTTAACCTCCTACCGCTAACCATCTTGCTTTTTAAGGCGGTAACTCTACTATCCAAAGAAATATTTTTTGAAAAATGTATCTCATACTCAAGCAACATTATTTTGATTTATTTCTTAGTCCAGTACTTAATTTTATTGCCTACATGAAAAATTTTGATATTGGTATGAACCATTATTCAAACACTTATTCAAACATTTAGAACTTATAAAGTAATGTACATTGATGTCAACACAAGAAAACAAGACAATCGCAAGGCAATTTTGTGACTAAACATAGGGAAAAGGAAATTTAGCAGCAGTAGACGAACTTACTAGTGCTGATTTCAAGGTTTATTATTATGTATAGTAGGGAACAGGGAATAGGCTTGAAAGTCCCTTGGTATCAGGGTTAAATGATGAATTTATGTCCTAATCTATGTGGCAACTGCTATATTTTCTGTGACACTTGAGCGTGAGAGTTTTAAATCATGGGTCGCTCACACTTACACAGGTTTTCCCGATTTGCTATTTGAAGAATTATTATGTTTAATAACGCTCCAATCGAAGAAAGCAACGGAGCAAAACTAGGGGGAATTTTCTATTATGACGAAGATGGAAATAATAGATGCTTTTACGCGGATGGACAACCCTCGTTATGTTGAGTATTCTATCAATGGAAATTAGGCATGATAGGATGAATTTACTTCATGCATTTCCACAAACATTCCATCGCTTTTTATAACGCCCGTAAATGCCGATTTCGCACACGTTCGGGACTACCAGTAGGAATCGCAGCAATTAATTTTCGGGTGTATTCCTCTTTGGGTTCTAGGTAAATACTTTCGGCTGTTCCTTGTTCGACAATTTGACCGTGATTCATTACTAAAATGCGATCGCTCATAAATTTCACTACACTTAAATCGTGAGAAATGAAGATATAAGTGAGTTGAAAATCTTTCTGCAATTCTTTTAGCAGATTCAATACTTGCGCCTGTACTGAAACATCTAGCGCTGAAACTGATTCATCACAGATAATAAATTTGGGATTTAAAGCCAAGGAACGAGCAATACAAATCCGCTGGCGTTGACCGCCAGAAAACTGGTGAGGATAACGGTTAATCGCATCTGCACTCAACCCTACCCGTTCTAAAAGTTCTGCTACGCGTTCTTGTCGTTGTCGCTTTGTCTTACCAACAGCGTGAATTAACAACGGTTCCATCACTGCGTCGCCAACCTTCATGCGTGGATCAAGCGAACTAAAGGGATTTTGAAAGATTATTTGCATTTCCCGCCGCAGTTTCTGCAACGTTTCTCCTTTGAGAGTAGTAATATCTTGCTTCTCAAAGATAATCTGACCACTCATTGGTTCGATTAATCGCAGCAAAGTTCTGCCAAGGGTGGTTTTGCCACAACCAGATTCTCCCACTAATCCTAGTGTTTCCCCCGGTTTGACATCAAAGGAAACGCCATTAACTGCCATAGTGTAGCGTTTTGTACCACCAAATACGCCGCGCACCGGAAAACCAACCTTGAGGTTGCGGATTTGTAGTAGGGGTTGCTGTTCGTTGAGATTCGCTAATCTTGTAGCAATTTCTTCGTGAGAAAATTCTGGAGGTTGTGGGGGTTCTTTGGCTTGAATTACTAACTGTCCTGTTGCTGTCTCCTCTGCACTCATGTAGTCAGAAACGGTCAGTAGTCTTTGGGGACGGCGATTGAGTGTAGGACGGCAAGCTACTAAACCTTTAGTATATGGATGCTGGGAATTGCTAAAAATTTGCTCCGCAGTGTTGTATTCTACAACTTTACCTCTATACATCACTGCTACTTCCTCAGCGATTTCCGAAATTAATCCCAAGTCGTGAGTGATAAAAATCATTGCCATGTTGCGACTTTGCTGCAATTCTCGCATCAACTCCAGAATTGTTGCTTGCACAGTTACATCCAAGGCTGTGGTTGGTTCATCAGCAATTAATACTAGTGGGTTGCAGGAAATCGCCATTGCAATCATTACCCGCTGTAATTGACCCCCAGAGAGTTGATGGGGGTAGCGTTCCAGCATTGCTTGTTTGTGTTCCTTAACCAACTTTGCCAATTTGGACACATCTAGCTTAGATGAATTTGGGTTGGTTTGATTCCAGGTTTCAATATACTCCTGCTGTATCTGCTCATCGCTAGGCAGTAATTTTACCTCTTGCAGACCTGCGATCGCAATTTGTCTGGCTTGGGCGACTGAGACATTTTGATGCCGCATAATCGCTTCTGTTAGCTGAAACCCGATATCATAAACTGGATTGAGCGAACTCATCGGTTCTTGAAAAATCATGGCGATGTCGCCACCTCGGTGCAACTGCATTTGCTCAGGAGGCAATTTCACCAAATCGATTGGGTTAGAATTCTCTTGAGCACGAAACCAGATTTCACCGCCAGTAATTCTACCAGGACTCTGCAACAAACCCATCACAGCTAAAGCTGTCACTGATTTTCCACTCCCCGATTCTCCTACTATTCCTAGAGTTTCACCTCGATGTAGCTGAAACGAAATACCATCCACAGCTTTGGCAATGTTGCCATCACTGGAAAATTCAACTTGTAGATTGCGAACCTCTAGGACAGTTTCTCTCATAGGAGTTGGGTATGAATTTTGTCTGAAAAATTATTTGGATTTTAACAGTACTTTTAATCCTACATGGATAAATTTAGCTTTTGTAATCCTTAGCAGTTTTTTGCTGCTTACACCTTAACCACAATCATAATCGTGTCGTGGTATTCTTTCTGATTAGAGTTCCAGTGTTTACACAACACCATTAATGACAGAAAAGTAGTACTAGTGCATCGCCTATTAACTATGAGAAGAAAGATTTTGGAGCGATCGCACTATCTCCTACTCAGCTTCATCAATTTTGCTTGAATTTGCCATTGTTCAGATTCAATGAAAAAAATAGCACATCCTAAAGGATGGCTACTTGTGGAAATTGTCTAATCGTAATGCTTTCAGCTAAGTATTGTTAACAACTTGAATACATGCTTAACTACAAATTTTAAAATGGGATGTCGTCCTGATTAGGGTCTTCTTCCTTCTCTGGTTGATAGGTGGGTCGCTCGTAATTTGTGGGCTGAGATATGGGTTCTGACTTTGTTACTTGGGCGACGCCAACAGTACTTGTAGCTGGAGTAGCAATAGGACGTGGTGACTCATAACTGGGAACTGCGGCTGGAGAGGACACCTCTGAGGATGGTTGCCGTAGGGAATCTGTAAATGATGGAGTTATATTTGCTGAAGGTAATGGATCAGTACTGAAACTACCACCTACAGATTGAATTTGTTGCACTGTCAATTCAGCACGTTTTTCTTTAAAACCTTCTGGACGATCAATAGTATTCATACTTAAACGTCCTACCAGGATAACGCGATCGCCTTGGTGGTAGTTTTGCTGTATTTCTGTTGCTAAATTTCCCCAGCCGACAACTTTCAAAGTAGCTAATTGGTCTTCTGTGCGCTGAGAATTCGGAAACTGCACCAGCATCTCCGTGACTCCCAAGTTATCCGCTGTATAGCGGAGTTGCGGTTCTTGAATAATTTCCGCCATCAAAACACAGCTGTTCATTAAAATTTCTCCTGACTGTCAAAAGTACTGAGTAAAAAAATGTGAGAAAGAGGGGGTTTTAATATTTCGGCAATCAATTTTCTATATGAACTCTTTATTAGAGTTAGTTCTAGCATAAAAGCCAAGCGATCGCTTTGAACAGCATTTAAGATGCTACTCTCTACTTTCGCTTGACTAAGATGAGCATTGAATTCTGCATGGACTAGTATAATTGTACCATTATAAACAGAAAAAATACTCGGCGCAAGTTACTGCTCCTGCTGGCCCTCCACCTACCAATGCAACAATCTGTGGTTTCTACGTCTACAATGTCATGGGCAGGGTTAACGCTTGATTCTTGAGAAGGATTGTCAGTACATAGGTAGTCATCACAACACCTTTTGACAGCCCTAAAATCTAGGGTAGTTTGCTTTTTATTTTTCGTATTTACAGGGAACGTGTATTATGGGCGCTAAACTGTCCTTTGTCTTTTGTTTCAAGTTTATGACCATTGACCCTTGACTCTTAACTAACACTCGTGACGCAAGTTATTTTAGAAAACGTTTATAAAAGTTTCCCCTCGCGCAAAGGGGAAAATGTTGCCTCACCAACCCAACTCCCACTCAAGCATGGGGAGGAGACTGATGCAGCGCGAGAACGTGCAGAAAGCGTCAATGTCTTGCGGCGGATTAATCTGACGATCGCAGATGGGGAATTTATGGTGCTGGTGGGGCCTTCTGGTTGTGGAAAAAGCACCCTTTTGCGGTTAATCGCTGGGTTGGAAGTGATGACTGGCGGCAATATTTGGGTAGGCGATCGCTTGATTAATGACTTACCACCCAAAGAACGAGACATCGCAATGGTGTTTCAAAACTACGCCCTCTATCCGCACATGACGGTATACGACAACATCGCTTTTGGACTGCGCCGACGTGCAGGAGGAAAGGGAGCAGGGGAGGAAAGAATTGCCAAATGGCCAGAAAATTTACTTGTGGGCGTAACCAGAAAGTTGCCTAAAGGACTCCGCTACATTTCTGACAAAGAACGAGTGGTGAATGAGCAAGTGCGTAATGTAGCTCAATTGTTGCAAATTGAAACCTTGTTGAATCGCTTACCCAAACAGCTTTCTGGAGGGCAAAGACAACGAGTTGCATTAGGACGGGCGATCGCGCGTAATCCCCAAGTGTTTTTAATGGATGAACCACTTTCTAACTTAGATGCCAAACTGCGTGCAGAAACCCGCGCCCAAATTGTGAAATTACAACGCCATTTAGGGACAACGACGATTTACGTCACCCACGATCAAACAGAAGCGATGACAATGGGCGATCGCATCGCAATTATGTCTGAGGGAAAGATTCAACAAGTTGCTGCGCCATTGGAACTTTACAACCACCCTGCTAACCGTTTTGTGGCAGAGTTCATTGGCTCACCGCCGATGAATTTTATTCCTATGGAGTTTCATGCTCCTTTGTTAATTACTCATTCTCAGTTTCGGTTTACACTCCCAGAAGTTTGGGGAAAAGCTCTGCAAAAATACGATGGGCAAACCTTAATTTTAGGAATTCGCCCAGAACACTTGAGCTTGAGTGCGCCTGCTACCAGAAATCTACCAGTGCAAGTAGATATGGTGGAAAACCTAGGTAATGATACTTTTCTTGCTGTTAGACTTGCCGAACCAGGTTCTGATGCCAATACAGGCAATTACCTGCAAGTGCGAGTACCACCAGACCGATTAGTGCATATTGGTGAGCAATTGTGGTTATCGCTGAGTCCCGGTAAAATTCACTTTTTTGACCCTGAAACTGAGTTAGCGATATTTCCGTGACGTACCTACACCTCTCTGACGAGTAAGTGTAGGCTTCTCAAAGACTCCTCAATGAGGACATAATTTGAGCTTTTAGATCGTGCGTCCCACGATTCTTTACAGCAGATTTCAGGTATATGAAGTACATAAAACCCGAAACCCTGTAGAGACGTTACATGTAACGTCTCTACATGTAACGTCTCTACGTATGATTCATGAAAATGCTAACTGCTGTATGTTTATAGCCGCATTCAAAATACCTTAGCTATTAGCCCATCCTATTTCCTGTCCAGACATGATTATTTTTAGGGCTAGGGTGAGATTTTAAGGAAGGCAAGGTTAAAGAAAAGTTCTATTGTAAAGCTCATAACGTCTGAAGGTATTGTAGTAAAAGTGATTCCTGTATAAGACAAACATTTATATGACTTCTGTTGATTCTAGCAAGCATAAAAAAGCCAAAGCTTTAAAACCCACCAGCCGTCGCCCTGCGAAAGAACTCTGTAGTGAGTGCGGACTGTGTGACACATACTATATTCACTATGTCAAGGAAGCCTGTGCCTTCATCAATCAGCAGATAGGTGAACTTGAAGAAAAAGCGCACACGCGATCGCGCAATCTCGACAACCCCGATGAACTCTACTTCGGGGTTCACCAAGATATGATGGCAGCGCAAAAACAGCAACCCATCCCAGGCGCACAGTGGACGGGTATTGTCAGCAGCATTGCCATTGAAATGCTCAATCACGGACTAGTTGAAGGTGTTGTCTGCGTGCAAAACACTAAAGAAGACCGCTTTCAACCTATGCCAGTCATTGCCCGTACCCCCGAAGAAATACTAGCAGCACGAGTAAATAAACCAACACTTTCGCCTAATCTTTCCGTGTTGGAACAGGTTGAAAAATCGGGGATGAAGCGGCTATTAGTAATTGGTGTTGGTTGCCAAATTCAGGCATTACGAGCTGTAGAAAAACAACTTGGTCTAGAAAAGCTTTATGTTTTGGGTACACCTTGTGTAGATAATGTTCATCGTGCCGGACTGCAAAAGTTCTTAGAAACAACTAGCCGATCGCCTGAGACAGTAGTGCATTACGAATTCATGCAAGACTTCCGGGTTCACTTCAAACATGAGGATGGCTCAACAGAAACCGTACCTTTCTTTGGCTTAAAAACCAACCAACTCAAAGATGTCTTTGCCCCATCCTGTATGAGTTGCTTTGATTACGTCAACTCGTTAGCAGATTTAGTCGTCGGCTATATGGGCGCACCCTTCGGTTGGCAATGGATTGTAGTTAGAAATAACACAGGTAAGGAAATGCTGGACTTGGTAAAAGACCAATTAGACACCCAACCAGTGATGTCCAAAGGAAACCGTAAAGAAGCTGTACAACAAAGCATCCCCGCCTACGACAAAGGTGTTACTCTACCCATGTGGGCAGCAAAACTGATGGGTGTGGTAATCGAAAAAATCGGCCCCAAAGGTCTAGAATATGCCCGGTTTTCTATTGATTCCCACTTCACCCGCAATTATTTATATGTGAAGCGGAATCACCCAGAGAAATTAGAAAAGCATGTTCCAGAGTATGCCAAGCGTATTGTTGAGCAATATAAGTTACCAGAATAGAAGAGGATGTGGCAGTCGGTTCAAGTTGGGGAACCCACCCAACGCACTGCCTTGCCTCTGGGTGAGCTATTCCTAAGCACTCCCTACCGCTTCTATTGCTGCCTCTAATGCGATCGCCACATGAGTCCAATGAGTCCCCCCTTGGCAATAAACCACATAAGGCTCACGTAAAGGCCCATCGGCTGAAAATTCTAAGGTACTCCCCTCAATAAAAGTCCCTCCAGCCATAACTACTTGGCTGTCGTACCCTGGCATTTCATCTGGAACCGGGTCAAGGTAGGAACCAACAGGAGAATGCTGTTGAATGACTTTACAGAAAGCAATTAATTTTTCGGCAGAACCAAGTTTAATAGCCTGGATCACATCCCCACGAGGAGCCAATGGTGCAGGATTCACTGGATAACCGAGTTTGTCAAATATATAACCAGTGAGGTACGTGCCCTTCATTGCTTCTCCTACCATTTGCGGAGCCAGAAATAGACCTTGGAAGAGAAGACGATTTTGGTCAAAGGTAGCACCGCCATAACTACCAATACCAGGAGCAGTAAGGCGGCAAGCAGCTGCTTCTACTAAGTCAGCTCGACCAGCGACGTAACCGCCAGCATTAACAATAGTGCCACCAGGATTTTTAATCAAAGACCCTGCCATCAAATCAGCGCCGACAGTAGTGGGTTCCCTGGTTTCGATAAATTCGCCATAGCAGTTATCCACAAAGCAAATGGTGTTGGGGTTTTGCTGTTTAACTAAGTGAACGATTTTTTCAATATCGGCAATTGATAAACTAGGACGCCAAGAATAGCCACAAGAACGCTGAATTAACACTAAACGAGTTTTATCAGCCACGCTAGTGCTTAAAGCTTGCCAATCTACTGTTCCGTCCAAGGTTAGCTCTAATTGACGGTAATTTATGCCAAACTCGATAAGGGAGCCTTGACCTTGACCCCGTAAACCAATGACTTCTTCAAGCGTATCGTAGGGAGAACCGACCACTGCTAACATTTCATCTCCAGGACGGAGTACACCAAATAAGGCACAAGCGATCGCATGAGTTCCTGAAACGAACTGCACCCGCACTGTGGCTGCTTGGGAACCCATTATTTCAGCAAAAACTTGATCTAAAGTTTCTCGGCCTAAATCATCATGACCGTAACCAGATACACCAGCAAAATGATGTGTACCTACACGGTGATTACGAAATGCATCCAGTACTCGTTTAAGATTATGCTTGACCTGAGTGTCAATTACAGAAAAAATTTCTAACAGTGCCAGCTCTGCTTGCCGCACCTGTTCCAAACTGTTCATTAATTTCCTCGTTCACAAAAAATTATAGATATGGGGATTTTCTGATCCCGCTTTCCTCGGTTGAACAATTCCAATTCAGGTTTCTGCATGACAATCGCTACTTCAACTAAACCTCAAATTAACTGGGTTAATACCTTGTTTTTCATTGGTCTGCACATCGGCGCTTTGTTTGCCTTTGTTCCTGGTAACTTTAGCTGGACGGCAGTCGGTGTGGGTTTCTTGCTGTACTGGGTGACTGGTGGTTTAGGCGTGACTCTGGGATTTCACCGCCTTGTCACCCACCGCAGTTTTCAAACTCCCAAGTGGCTAGAGTATCTCCTAGTTTTCTTCGGAACACTCTCCTGTCAAGGAGGCCCAATTGAGTGGATAGGGACACATCGCATTCATCATTTAAACTCTGATACTGACCCTGATCCCCATGATTCCAATAAAGGTTTTTGGTGGAGCCACATGGGTTGGCTGATTCATTATTGTCCCGCTCACGCTGATGTTCCTCGTTTCACCAAAGATATTGCCGAAGACTCAGTTTATCAGTTTTTAGAAAAATATTTCATTTTGATCCAGGTTGCTCTGGGTGTATTGCTGTTGCTCCTAGGTGGCTGGCCGTTCGTTGTTTGGGGTATTTTTGTTCGGATTGTCTGGGTTTACCATTGCACTTGGTTGGTGAACAGCGCCACTCATAAATTTGGCTATCGCAGCTATGATTCTGGTGATAGATCGACTAACTGTTGGTGGGTAGCCGTACTAGTTTTCGGTGAAGGCTGGCATAATAACCACCATGCTTTTCAATACTCAGCTCGTCATGGGCTGGAATGGTGGGAAATCGATTTAACTTGGATGACAGTTCAATTGCTGCAAGTACTTGGTCTAGCTACTAATGTGAAACTTGCAGATAAAAGGCAATAAGTCAAGGGTCAAGAGTCAAAAGTTTCTTGATCCTTGACTCTTGACTTTTTCTATGTCGTTAATATCCATTCGCCAATTCAAATTGACTTCAAAAAGCTACTTATAAGTGTGCTTGGATACATTAAATTGCTATAATCCTAAGCGCTAATGTTAAGAAACTTTGCGGCAAGCCACTTTACTTGGTGACTTGGTGGAGGAGTTTGTTGTTTTTAAGGTGTTCATGACTACATCAATAATTAACAACCAAAAACTAAGTGATGACCTTGGTAATTCTGATCTAAGGCTCAAAGATATTGTCAAAAGTTTGCCACGAGAGTGTTTTCAGCATAACCGTCGTAAAGCTTGGACACAAGCACTTAGTAGTGTTTTTGCGGTTGGCTTAGGCTACTATATTCTGACAATCACACCTTGGTTTTTCTTGCCCCTTGCTTGGATTTTTACGGGCACTGCTTTAACAGGTTTTTTTGTAATTGGTCATGATTGTGGTCATCGCTCATTTGCCAAACGTCGCTGGGTAAATGATTTAGTGGGGCACTTTTTCATGATGCCGTTAATTTACCCCTTTCATAGTTGGCGCATAAAGCATAATTATCACCATACTCATACCAACAAGCTGGATGAAGACAACGCCTGGCATCCAATTAGACCAGAAGTTTTTGAAGGTTGGGATAAAACTCGACAATCTGCCTTTAAGTTGTTCATGCGTAAACGCCTCTGGTGGTTAGGTTCCATTGGACATTGGGCAGTTGTGCATTTTGATTGGCGCAATTTCAAGACTAAAGACCAATCAAGTATTAAGCTTTCTGTGGCTGTAGTAGTTCTATTTGCTGCGATCGCTTTCCCTATTCTAATTGCCACAACTGGTATTTGGGGATTTGTCAAATTTTGGCTGATGCCCTGGCTGGTCTACCATTTTTGGATGAGTACTTTTACTATTGTTCACCATACATCTGAAGATGTTCCTTTTGTGGCAGCCGATAAGTGGAGTGAGGGCATAGCACAGCTATTTGGCACAATTCACTGTGATTACCCCCGTTGGGTGGAATTTCTTTGCCACGATATCAATGTCCACGTTCCCCATCACATTTCTACTGCTATTCCTTCTTATAATTTGAGGCTAGCTTATAGCAGCATCAAGAAGAATTGGGAGCCTTATTTGCATAATGAATGTCGATTTTCTTGGTCTTTAATGAAGCAGATTACAGACCAGTGTCAGTTGTACAAAACTGATGTCGGCTATAAGACTTTCAACGAATATTACTCAAAGCAATAAAATCGATTGTAAGCAGTTTTGCTTTGAGCAAACTCATGCTCCTGAACTAAAGGGAGCATTTATAGTGCTGAAATTTAAATAGATTCTGGCAATTCTTTACTTATAATTGTTGAGTAAATTGCCAGATATCGCTCTTGTGTGTTAACAAGAACTAGTGTCATAGACATCGCATAGGTGAGACTATCTTGCCTCAAAATCAGGTTCTGATTTCTCTCAAATTAAAGAATCAAGTGCAATCAAATATCATCAATTTCAACAATTCTCAGAACTATGAACTGTCTGAGGATTCAACAAATCTACCTTTTACTCTTCAGGATTTGAAAGCTGCAATCCCCGCTGAATGCTTTCAACCCAATGTCACTAAATCACTGTTTTATTTCTTTCGTGACATCTTGATTATTGGTCTGCTTTATGCAGTCGCTTATTATCTGGATTCTTGGGCTTTCTTTCCGATTTTCTGGTTAATGCAAGGAACGATGTTTTGGGCTTTGTTTGTAGTTGGACATGACTGCGGACACCAATCTTTTTCTAAGCATAAATGGCTGAATGATTTGATTGGACATCTTTCTCACACACCGATACTAGTTCCTTATCATGGTTGGCGGATTAGTCATAGAACTCACCACAAAAATACTGGCAATATTGATAATGATGAAAGCTGGTATCCTGTGACAGAATCGCAGTATAAGGAAATGCCTTTAGTACAAAAGATAGGTCGATACTATGCTTTCTTATTAGCCTATCCAGTGTATTTGTTTAAGCGTTCTCCCAATAAAGAAGGCTCTCACTTTTTACCTAGTAGCTCGCTTTTCAAGCCATCAGAAAAATGGGATGTCATTACCAGCACTGTACTCTGTACTTGTATGGTAGGTTTGCTAGCTTTCCTCACCTATCAATGGGGTTTGATGTGGTTGCTGAAATATTACGCCGCACCATACATTGTGTTTATTATCTGGCTAGATTTGGTGACATTTCTGCATCATACTGAGCAAGATATCCCCTGGTATCGTGGAGAAGATTGGACTTTTCTCAAAGGCGCGATTTCTAGTATTGACCGCAATTATGGTTTGATCAATCATATCCATCACGATATTGGTACTCATGTAGCTCACCACATATTTTTGAACATCCCTCACTACAATTTGCTGAAGGCGACTGAGGCGATTAAACCTATTATGGGTGAATACTTCCGCAAATCTGAGGAACCAGTTTGGAAGTCGCTGTGGCGTTCCGGCGTGAGCTGTCATTTTGTTCCTGATGCTGGTAGTAAAGTTTACTACACATCCAACCGTGAATTAGCTACTAAAGGCTAATTGGCGTGATGAGTAATGTAGAGAAGCAAAGGTATAGCTTCTCTACAACCATCAATTTTTTTGATAATTCCTAGTCCAGCATTTAGAAATAGTTTCTGTATAGAAGGTTTTATAAGGGCCATTGCTAGCTCAACTTAAATTTGAGAATCAACGATAAAATGACTTGAAGGTAAACCTACCTGGAAAATTTTATGAATCTAACTATTCAAGATGTAGAAAGATTACAACAAAAGCTACAGGAAGAACAGCAGGACTACCAAATAGAACTGCAAGAAGGAAATATTCTAATTATGGGGCCGTCAGATATTGAATCTAGTGAAATTGGCGCTGAATTGATTAGATTGCTGGGTAATTGGGTAAAACCTCGTCAACTTGGGCGGATATTTGACTCAAGTGGTGGGTTTATTATGCCGAATACAGATTTACGTGCTCCTGATGTGTCTTTTGTAGCGGCGCAAAGATTAAAACGCACGGTGCGAGATTTTGCCCAGTTAGTACCAGATTTGGTTGTAGAAATTAAGTCGAAAACAGACAGAATTTCTAAGTTGGAAGAGAAAGTCAAGCTCTTTTTGGAATTAGGTGCAAAGGTAGGAATATTAATTAATCCGGTTCTACCGATCCCCTTATGAAAAAAAAGTATTTTAAACGAGAAAAAAGAGCTAATAACAAACAAGAATATAGCGCTACAAGCTAAGTCTGACAAAGGTTAATGACTTTTAAAATTTTTTGAAGAT
>NZ_JADEXR010000110.1 GCF_015206995.1 aff. Roholtiella sp. LEGE 12411
GCATGGGAAAGAAGCTACCAATGCCTTATACTTCCCTACGGGAGGCTACGCTCAGGACATGACCTTTGACTCTTGACAAATGACCAATGACAAACCCAACAACTCCCTTACTGCCGAAAATGCCAGAAATATGGCAACAAACTCTCAATTGGCAACCAACTGCTCAACAAGAGGCGCAATTCCAAAGGCTTTATGAATTAATCCTGGAAGGTAATCGCCAGCTAAATTTAACTCGTATCACTGAGCCTCAAGAGTTTTGGGAAAAACATCTGTGGGATTCTTTGCGAGGAATTGCGCCACAGATGCGATTCATCCCGTCTCTACAGGCGGGTGCGTCTGTGATTGATATTGGCACGGGTGCAGGTTTCCCAGGTATTCCGATCGGAATTGCTGTACCTAATTGCACAATTACTCTTTTGGACTCCACTCGGAAAAAAATTACTTTTCTCGAAAAAATTTTGATTGAACTTGCTTTTACCAATGCCAAAACTCTGATTGGTAGAGCTGAAGAAATAGGTCAGCAATCCCAACACCGTCAAACCTACGATGTTGCCTTAATCCGTGCTGTTGGGACAGCCTCTGTCTGTGCAGAATATGCACTACCATTGCTCAAACAGGGTGGGTTAGCCATCATTTATCGTGGTAATTACACAGAAGATCAAACAACTACTTTGCAAAATACTGTCAAGCAGCTAGGTGGAGTTGTTGAATCAATAGAGCAATTTCTCACTCCCATTAGTACAAGCATCCGTCACTGTTTGTATTTGCGTAAAACAGCAACTACACCGGCTAATTTTCCTCGTGCTGTTGGTGTATCTACGCAAAATCCACTATAATTCAATACGGTTAAGCAAAAGGAATTTCAATTATAAATTCCGTTCCCTCACCAAGAATAGAATTACAACTCAACTTGCCGCTATGGGTTTCTTCTACAATTTGACGAGCGATCGCTAATCCCAATCCTGTTCCCTTACCAACGTCTTTGGTGGTAAATAGGTGGTCAAAGATACGCACTTTAATCTCCTCTGGCATTCCTGATCCGTTATCCTTGATGCAAATTGTTACTGTATGCTGGTCGCTGGATACTTCGGTACGAATGGTAATTTGCTGAGGATTGGCTTGCAGTTGAGCAAAGGTTCGTCCAACGCTTTCCATATCTAATACATCAATTGCATTAGCAAGGATGTTCATAAATACTTGATTTAACTGTCCTAAAAAGCATTTAACAGGCGGTAATTTAGCATAATCTGTAATCACCTCAATCGCTGGACGTTTATCCGACGCTTTCAGGCGATATTTCAAAATCAACAGTGTACTTTCAATCCCTTCATGGAGGTTACAAGCAACTTTTTCCGATGTATCGGCTCTGGAAAAGGTGCGGAGACTAGTGCTAATATCTGTAATGCGTTCTGTAGCTACCTGCATCGAACTTAGTAGTTTTGGTAAGTCTTCAAAGATAAATTCTAGGTCAATATCTTCTGCATGGTCGATGACTATGGCTGCTGGAGTGGGATAATTTTGTTTAAGCAATTTTATATGGGCAAATAAATCTTGGATATATTCTTCGGCATTGCTGAGACTGCCTTTGAGAAATCCAATTGGATTGTTGATTTCGTGTGCTACCCCTGCAACTAAATTACCCAAAGTTGCCATTTTTTCATTTTGCACCATTTGTAGTTGAGCTTGCTGGAGTTCTTGCAGCGTCTGTTCTAACTCCTGAGATTTTTGACGGATTTCTGTTTCAGCTTGTTTGCGATCGCTAATATCTCTAAAAAACCAAATCCGACCGTAATAATCATTACTATCCGACCAAACTGGGGCAGAATACCGCTCTAAAATGCGTCCATCCTTGAGGTAAATCTCATCATAACTCGTTTCCCTGCGGTGGTTATAAAGATACTCAACAGTGCTCAAAAATTCTTCCGGGTGTGATAGTTGCTCAAGGACAAATCCTAAGATTTTTCTGTCATCCCTCGTTTGAATTAATGCCTGTGGAATTTGCCAAACTCGGCTAAATCGTTGATTGTAAGTGCTGATATTGTGGTTTTCATCAGTCAGTAATATGCCATCAAAGGAAACTTCTTGTTGAGCAACAAAGATGGCATTACTTCGCTGAATATCTGCTAAAGATTGAGCAAGTTGAGTTGCTTTCTCTCGCTCCTTGAGTTCTGATTGTTGCACGGTTTTATAGAGTTTGGCATTTTCTAAAGAGATGGCGGCTTGGGCGCATAGTAGTTGAATAACTTCGGTGCGATCGCTCGTAAATGCGCCAATCGTTAATTGATTTTCCAAATACAGCAACCCGATTAATTTGCCCTGATGCAAAATTGGTGTACACAATACACTTTTAGGTTGTTCCTGTATAAAGTATGGATCAGCGATAAAATCGGTTTGTTTCGTTGCATCATCCAACACAACTGTTTTTAAGTTGCGTTTAACATAGTTGACAACTGTGACAGGAATGGCTTGACTGTTTTCCAAAGGTACAGACAGCAGGGTAACACCTTCATCCGTGGTGGATACAGCTTCAACCATTAAGTTATTGTATTGGAGTACAAGCAGAGCAGCCTTTTTCGCTCCAGCATTTTCCATCACCACTTGCATTAAGGTGCAAAGCAATTGTTCTAGTTGAATTTCACTGGAAAGAGCTTGTAAGGCTTTGAGAATGGTGGTTAAATCGAGAGATTCAGAAATACTGCTATTGCTAGAGTGGCTTGTTTGGATGGTTTGATGTAGGAATAAAGATGAATTGACGGTGGAAATATGCGTTTCACCCAATTGGAAGCGATGGTGTTGCGTTTGCAGGATGGGAGCAAGGAGTTGGGGATAGCGTTTTTCCAGATCATCAATTTTGGCTGGGCTTCCCCAACGAGCATAACAATAGTAGGCTTCTTGCATGTAGGATTGAGCTACCTTTTCTTTGCCCCAGTCGAGGTATAATTTAGCGGCTAGTTCATTAGCAAGGGCTTCTTCTTGGATATAGCCGTTTTCTTTGGCTCCTTTGATGGCGCGATCGTAAAGTTCCATTGCTTGATGTATTTGCCCACATACCCGATCTTTTTCTGCTTCAATTAAGTGGAATTTGTGCAAACAATTTATTGGCGCATGATATGCCCATAGTTTCATCTTTTTCTGATTAGCTGCAACTCGCTTTTGAATTCGTCTACGTTCTGGTTGTGAAGTATTTGAATATATAGCAAGCTGTGATAGAGAATCATAAAAATAGAAATGGACAACAGGGTGTAGCGCCGTTCCAGCTTCTAGATATTTGACGGTCATTTCTGCTCTTTCAATGGCTCCAGCATAGTCACCGAAAAGATAGCGAAGCATGAGTTGATTAACATAGGAAAAGAAAAGTCCAGTACCATCACCCTTCTGCTCTTGAAGTGCAGGTTGCTTTTCTTCGTTATAGCTATCACCAATTAGATAACCAGGATTTGGCGATCGCCCCAATAAATTCAATGCAACTTGATGATAAATACTAATGTAAACAAAAGCATTCGTTTGCTTAAATTGATTCACCGCCTCACGATACAACCGAGTTTCCTGCTCAACTTTTGTCAGATCCTCGCCAATTGAATACAAATGTAGGGAACGGATAAGAATAGCCCAGGATGCGTATTCTACATCCCCAGTTTCTAGTCCACTTTGATAGGCTGTGAGTAATGGATTAATAGTTTCTCTAACATGCCCATGCCAATGGTTAATAAAACAATTAACCATAAATAGTGTCTTACATTGCTGTTCTTTAGCATCGAATTTATCTAAAATCTGGAGAGCCAATTGACCAAACTGATAACCTGTCTCAATGTCCAGTAAAATTCCACAGTGAATTAGCCCATACCAGCTATACGTAAATGCTGAGAGAAACGTATTACCATATTTAATAGCTAAATTGATTTGCTTAAATACTGTAAGCGGCAATAAATCGGGACGTCCGATATATGCAGCAGATAAAGCACTGGAGAGAATCCGCATTGCTGCTAGCTGGTTAGGATTGCTCATTCGAGGTAGATTTACTAAATCCACAGGCTTTTTCCCAGCCAGAGCTAGTTTCGTTGTAGTGAGTCCGAATAATATCTCTATTTTTTTCGGTTGTTTAGGTAGCTGAATCCCTAACTTTTGTAAAACCTTCAATGCAGTGTTAATAGCTTCTTCAAGCTGATTTTGTGCAAGATATGCTTGAATCAAAATTTCGTAGGCTTTGACTTGATCAAGTAGTGATTTAGCATTTTTAATAATTATGCTAATGTATTGCTCTACTAGTTCAAATCTTCCCATCAAATAGGCTACTTCGGCAACCTGGTCATACAAACTCAATATTAATTGATAGTGAGAATTCCAAGCATTTTGGTTTAATAGTTCAATGCCTAAGTTCAAGTATCTATCAGCAGATTCATAAGCTGTGGTAGCCTTTGCTCTATGTCCAGCAATCAGGTTTAGTTGGGCTAATTCCTCTTTTTCAGATACCTGTTTAAGGTTGGAAATACCAATATTTAATTGGTTGACAATATTAAAAATGTTGGATTCGAGTTCTGTTTGAGGAGTGCTTTGCAGTAGTAATTGACCAATTTTTTGATGTGTAGATTCTTTTTGCTTTTCTGGAATAAGGGAATATGCAGCTTGTTGCACGCGATCGTGCAAAAATTTATACTTAACTGTTTGTAAACCTTGAGCTATATCCTGTGTTTCCTGCCCAACATAGAACTTGTAGATTTCACTTTGAGGCAGGATTAATCCCTCTTGCAAGGCTTTCCACAAAGCTGTTGCAGTTTCGGTTTCTGACTTTTGAGATACGATCGCCAATGTCGCCAAGTCAAATTGATTACCAATACACGCCGCTAATTTCAAGATATCCTGCGTCATCTCTGGTAACTTCTGCAACTGCAAGGCCATGAATTCAACAACATCATCGGATAGTGCTAACGCTTTCACCTGTGCAATATCACACTGCCAATTTCCACCATCCAAATCAAACTGAATCAGCCCATCTTCATACAGTGCTTTGAGAAATTGTGTACTGAAAAATGGATTACCTTGAGTTTTCTGATACACCAGGTTGGCTAGTGGTTGCGCTACTTCTGGCGAACAATTCAGCGTATCAGCAACCAGTTTATTCAGACTTTTTGTACTCAACGGTGCTAATGTAATTGTCTTAATAGTAGTATTTGCTTTACTAATTTCCTGTAGAGCTAACATCAAAGGATGGGTAGTAGAAACTTCATTATTTCGATAGGCTCCAATTAATAATAAATATCCCCTCTCTGATTCACTCATCAGCAACTGCATTAACTTCAAAGATGCTAAATCAGTCCACTGCAAGTCATCAAGAAAAATCACTAATGGATGTTCTTTTGTAGTAAATATTTCGATGAAGTTTTGAAATAGTAAATTAAAGCGATTCTGCGCCGCCGTTCCCGAAAGTTCTGGTGCAGGGGGTTGTTTACTGATAATTTGTTCTAGTTCGGGGATGACTTCAATAATGACTTGCCCATTGTCACCAAGGGCTGCTAAAATTTTAGTCCTCCAATTTGACAATTGGGCATCACTTTCACGGCTCAATTGCCCCATCAAATCACGAAATGCCTGTACAAAAGCTGAGAAAGGAATATTGCGATTAAATTGGTCAAATTTGCCTTTAATGAAGTAGCCACGCTGACGGACAATTGGTTTATGAACTTCATTAACGATCGCTGTTTTACCAATACCAGAGAAACCCGCCACCAGCATGAGTTCCGTCTGATTATTAGTAATATGATTAAACGCTTCTAGCAAAGTTTCGACTTCTGTTTCTCTACCATATAGTTTTTCGGGAATTAGGAAGCGATCGCACACATCCCGTTGTGCAATTTGGAAATCCTCAATTTTGCCGATTTCTTGGAGTTGATGTAAACAAATTTCTAAATCATATTTCAGTCCTAATGCGCTTTGATACCGATCTTCGGCATTTTTGGTCATCAATTTCATCAAGATATCTGAAACTGGCTTAGGAATTTTGGATTGCTCTAAAGGAGCGGGTTGTTTGGCAATATGGCAATGTACCAACTCCATTGCATCGTTTGATTGAAATGGTAAACTCCCTGAGAGTAACTCATAAAAAGTTACACCTAAAGAATACAAATCTGTGCGGTAGTCAATCCCACGATTCATCCGTCCTGTTTGTTCTGGAGATAAATAGCTAAGAGTTCCTTCTAAGACATTAGGACTCATCAGAGTTTGAGTTTCTCGTGGCAGCAAAGATGCAATACTAAAATCAATAAGTTTAATTTGTTTAGTTTCTGGATGAATAAGAATATTTGCAGGCTTAATATCTTTATGAATAATGCGATGACGATAAAGCAAATCTAATGTATTGCACAGAGCGATCGCAATTGGCAAAAACTCCATTAAACTCACCCCATCTTTGCATTTCCCTGACCATTCCTTTAGGGAAATGCCGCCAAAGTCTTCCATCACCAACGCAGAGCTATTGTGGTAAGGTTCTAGGCTATAAGTTTGAATAATTCCAGGTAGGTTGAGATTTTTGGCAATAGTATATTGATTACGAAATTGTACTAGTTCAGTGAAACTAGGATAAGGATTCTTCAAAAGTTTGATCACTACAGGTTTTTGATCACTCTCTCGGAAAGCACGATAAACTAGAGTTCTAAAACCGTTATAGAGTTCTTCGCTAAGTTGATATCCGGGAATGATCACTTGGGTGCTAACCATACTGCTAAATCTTAA
Organism: aff. Roholtiella sp. LEGE 12411; assembly: GCF_015206995.1. Lineage (GTDB taxonomy): Bacteria > Cyanobacteriota > Cyanobacteriia > Cyanobacteriales > Nostocaceae > Komarekiella. The sequence goes on from NZ_JADEXR010000110.1 coordinate 6,727, forward strand.
GAACTTCTAGATTTAGTGTTCCCGGATGCAGAAAGTAATTCATCACCAAAACCCCTCTATTTACTTTCGCGACGCTACGGGTTGGCAAAGCCTCTCGTAGAGAAGGGAGAAGTTTTGAGCGGCGGCTTTCGGCGATCTGATTTTATTTTCTTAAATCTTGGCTACAAATGATACTTAAAAATTTTATTTAAAGGAAAGAACTATGAATTATTAAAATAAATAATTCATAATTCATAATTCCTTAATTACTATTAACCATTACCAAAATGTTGAATAATTGCCTCAGCAAATTCAGAACATTTTAAGGGTTTAACTGGTGGTTCTAACAACCGTGCTAAATCATAGGTAACTTGACTATTGGCGATCGCATCCCCTAAACCTTTTTTAACTAGGTCTGCGGCTTCTTGCCAACCCAGGTACTCTAGCATCATCACACCAGACAAAATCAGCGAACCGGGATTAATCCGATCCAATCCAGCGTGTTTGGGTGCGGTACCGTGGGTTGCTTCAAAAATGGCACAAGCATCACCAATATTTGCCCCTGGCCCCATTCCTAGTCCACCAACGATTGCAGCAGCCGCATCAGATAAGTAATCGCCATTCAAGTTCATCGTTGCCAGAATTGAATACTCATCAGGTCTGGTTTGGATTTGTTGAAAAATACTATCAGCAATGCGATCATTCACCAATACCTTGTTTTTCCATTTCCCATTGCCGTGGGTTTCCCAAATTGCGTTAAGAACATTTTCAACCTCCTTGACAATTTGCATTTGTTTGTCTGCGGTAAGGTTGTCAAACCCTGGATCAATTTGACGGGCGTTTTCTTCTAAGGAAATATTGGGGTTATTTTCCTTATTACTTAAAATCCAAGATTCCCGTTCAGTAACAGTAGAGCCACGAAATTCACTGGTTGCAAGTTCATAACCCCAATCACGGAAAGCGCCTTCAGTGTACTTCATAATGTTGCCTTTATGCACTAAAGTCACCTGTTGCTTGTGTTGAGGCAACAGCAAGGCGTGTTTGATAGCACGCCGTACTAGGCGTTGAGAACCGCTTTTGCTGATCGGTTTGATGCCAATGCCAGAATCGAGGGGGATTCGCTTTTTCCCATGTTCTGGGGTAGCGGGGATCAGTTCTTCATTGAGGATTTTAATCAAGCGATCGCCGATTTCGCTACCTTGGCGCCACTCAATACCTAAATAAATATCTTCGGTATTTTCCCGATAAACAATCACATCCAGCTTTTCTGGATTTTTATGGGGTGAGGGTGTACCTGCATAGTAACGGCAAGGACGCACGCAGGTGTAAAGATCAAAAATTTGCCGCAATGCTACATTTAAAGATCGAATTCCACCCCCAACTGGAGTGGTTAGCGGCCCTTTGATAGCTACACCATATTCTTGAATTGCTGTTAGACTATCTTGAGGTAAATACTGGTATGTACCGTATAAATCACATGCTTCATCTCCAACATAAACCTTGAACCAACTAATTTGACGCTGGCCCTTGTATGCCTTTGTTACCGCAGCATCTAGTACTTTTTGGGTAGCAGGCCAAATATCTATACCCGTGCCGTCACCCCGAATAAAAGGGATAATTGGATTGTCAGGCACAATAGGTTCACCATTTTTGAAGGTGATTTTTGCTCCAGTTGTAGGGGGAGTAATCTTGTCGTACATACTTCACACGCTCCTGATAGATACGCTGTTGGGCATTGGGTATTGGGAATGGGACATTGGGCATGGGACATTGGGTATTGATTAGTGATTCACCTTTTTCGCTTGTCTACCTTGTCCCCCAGTCCCTAGTGCCCAGTCCCCTTGAACAAGTAATGAGGCGCAGATTTTTCCCTTATTTCCCTTGTACAGCATTTGGGGATAAGTTATGGATTTCAGTGAAACCATCGCAATTTTGTACGATCAAAAATAGTAAACTACTTTTCGCTATCAGTGTTTCGCCTTAGAAAACACCCGATAGCAGATCGCCTACAGCGTACCCTAAAGGGCAAACGCTTCTTCACTAGACCGCTAACACGAGTAATGGCATGACAGACCCAATGATTGTATCAGGCACTGCTAATGACATCGACTCCCTCCGACGACAGTTAATCGCTGGGTCTGAAAAAGTCCAACAACAAATCATCTCACAGTTGGCAGACCTGGGTAATGAAGGATTAGATGTGTTGATGGAATTTTTACTACAACGTCGTGACAACCCAGCGACTTGGGTTGATGGCAAAGCCTACCAAGTCTTCTACAACTCTGATGCACCCAAAGCCAAGGAACTCATGCAAATTAATTTTCCTGAAGGAATTGTACCTCTAAAATCAGAGTGTGGGATTAATTACAATCCCTTGCAACAGCTACTTGCTCTTCAAGACTTCCAAGCAGCCGATCGCGAAACCATACAGAAAATGTGTGAACTAGCAGGGCCAACGGCTGTACAAAGAAAATGGTTGTATTTTACTGAGGTAAAAAATGCCCCGACTGTTGACTTGCAAACCATTAACAACCTGTGGTTAGTCCACTCTGAGGGTAAGTTTGGCTTTTCGGTACAGCGAGAAATCTGGTTGAGTTTAGGAAAAAACTGGGACAATTTCTGGTCAAAAATCGGCTGGAAAAGTGGCAATAATTGGACACGATACCCACATGAGTTTACCTGGGATTTGAGTGCCCCCAAAGGTCACTTACCCCTCTCTAATCAACTGCGAGGGGTACAAGTTATGTCTTCTCTACTATCTCACCCTGCTTGGTCTAAAAGTCCAGAAAAATGATTTTGAGTTTAAGTCAAAAGAAATACCTTATTGTTGGAGAGTCAAATCAGAGACGCCTATTAATCGTGTCGTATACGGAGAGAGGAAATTTGATTCGCCTGATTAGTGCAAGAGTTGTAACGCCAGTCGAGCGAGAAGCCTATGAAGAAGGGTAAACCAGAAATGGAAGATGATCTGCAGTCAGAGTATGACTTAAAGAGCCTAAAGGTCAGAAAGTTAGGCTCTGGGCGAAAGAGCTTTGGTGAGGCAATGATTCGTTTAGAACCTGATGTTGCACAGATGTTTCCCAATGCTGATGCTGTCAATGAGGCTCTACGGTTTCTGATCAGAGTTATGCAGAAAAATCAAATTCCTACACCAACAATGCAGCCTAATACTTCGTCAGATTGGACGGATGAAAGCCCATAATACTGAGTTTAATGTTACTTTGTGCCCCTCAACTCCACTGATAAAGGATTGCTATGCAAGATACTTATATAGTACTGAACTTACAAGAGAGGAATTAATAGCATTACTCGAATAAAATTGTTTGGAGAGTTTCTCTACCAATCCACAATCTCAAATCGGCTTATGGCAAAAGTTCGTCTAGAAGACATTAAACGAAGATTTAACAATGTCACCGCTATTGAAGACATTACCTTTGAAATTCCTGATGGAGAGTTTTGGGTTTTTGTCGGCCCATCGGGTTGTGGTAAGTCTACAATTTTGCGAACGATCGCCGGTTTAGAAAGTGCTACATCTGGCAAACTGTTTATTGGCGATTCGTTGGTGAATAATGTCCCAGCCAGACAGCGAGATGTGGCAATGGTATTCCAAAACTACGCTCTCTATCCTCACATGACGGTGGCGCAAAACATTGCCTTTGGGTTGCAGATGCGGAAAGTTGACTCGAAAATTATTCAAGAACGAGTCAAGACGGTGGCGCGATCGCTTTCTCTCGAACACCTGCTAGATCGTAAACCCAAGCAACTTTCTGGGGGCCAACAACAACGGGTAGCATTAGGAAGAGCGATCGCCCGTGAACCACAAGTATTTTTACTTGATGAACCTTTGTCTAATTTAGATGCCCAATTGCGAGACGATACAAGGGCAGAATTAAAACAGCTACATCATGAATTAGGCATTACAACTATCTACGTCACTCACGATCAAGTTGAGGCAATGACTTTGGCTGATAAGATTGTGGTGCTCAATCGAGGACGGATTCAACAAATCGGCGATCCTCAGACTATTTATGCACATCCCGCTAATCAAATGGTAGCGACTTTTTTAGGCAGTCCTCCCATGAATATTCTGCCTGCAATTTATAAGGACGATGGTTTTGATGTCTCTGGGCAGTTATTAACAATTCCACCACATATACGAGATAATTTGCGTCTCCCTCAAGGACAAAGTTTGGATTTGGGCATTCGTCCAGAGCATATTTTGATTAATGAACCGCAAGAACAAGAAGAAAATAATACTCAACTAGTTGTGGAAGTTAAAATAGTAGAACCCTTGGGGAGAGAAACCTTAATTCGTGTAGCTTTACCCAGATCGACGACGTTGCTGAATATTCAAACAGGTGGTAATGTGCGTTTACGTCCAGGCGATCGCCTTTCTTTGCAACTAGATTTAAATCAGTTGTTTGTGTTTGATCCCAAAACTGGTATTAGAATTTGGCCTCAAGAGTAATTGTCGTTTGGCTTCAATTAAAAATGCAGAATGAAACAACAATTCTTAATTGGGCTTCAGTATCTCCATCTTTGTGATCAGAGATTCTTTTCGGGTTTTGCCACAGGGTTCAGCGCTTTGACAATCATTAACTGATTTTAGTTCATAAAAAGCACGTACTTTCTTATTCAAAAAAGTTGCTTGTTCTGCACAAATATCAAATGATGCACCCACATTATGCTCAGTTCCGTTCTCATCTACTAGGGTGACGTAGCACATGAGATCACCATTTACTATCTGTTTGACTGTGCCAATTCTTGGCTGTTCGATTATGGCTTTCTGAGTTTCTTTAGCCTCAACTTGATTGACTGTTGCAATTTTATTTACAGATGTACTCGAAGATTGGGTATTTGTTGGAGTTGGATTTGAAGATTCCGCTTTATTTTTCTCAACGGGATTTATTTTAGCTTCTTTAGCCAGATCAATTTGCGAGTTACTACAACTCATAATCCAGATGGAACAAATCATGAAAGCAATAATTGGAATTAGTTTTTTCATTGAGTGTATTTTTACGGTATCTAAATCCTCGATTCACTCTCCTGCAAAATTTTCAAAACGTCAAATTATTATTTGATATTATTTAAACTACTTGCTTTATCTGAGATTTTGTCAACTCACTTGGAGCAAATGCCCCATTTTCTGTAATTATGGCTGTAATCAAATCAGCCGGGGTGACATCAAAAGCTGGGTTGTAAAAATCTACACCAGACGGGGTGAGGATGGTGTCGCCAATTTGGTATATTTCTTCTGGGTTACGCTCCTCAATAGGAATTTTGCCACCATCAGATAACTCAAAATCTACGGTAGAAAGGGGAGCCGCAACGAAGAAAGGAATATTATGTGCTTTAGAGACGATCGCTAAACTATACGTACCAATTTTGTTAGCAGCATCGCCGTTAGCAGCAATTCTATCAGCACCAACAACTACAGCATGAATCAAACCCTGTTTCATGCAATGAGCAGCCATGTTATCAGTAATTAAGGTAACTGGAATACCCTCTTGGACGCATTCCCAGGCTGTGAGTTTTGCACCTTGCAGACGGGGACGGGTTTCGTCGGCAAACAAACGCGCCAAACGCCCTTCTCTCCAAGCGGAACGCATTACACCTAATGCAGTACCATAACCAGCAGTAGCTAGCGCCCCAGCGTTGCAGTGTGTAAGTATCGTCAGCTTTTCTGGAGTCTTAGGCAAAACTGTTAAACCGTGATCGCCGATCGCTTGACAAGTTTGCAAATCTTCAGCATTGATAGATTGAGCAGTTTGGAAGAGGGTTTGTTTGATTTCTTCTACTGTTCCCAGCGTTTCGTAGGCGGCTTTCATCATGCGGCTAATTGCCCAAAATAAATTTACCGCTGTCGGACGAGTAGAACGCAATAACTGGGCAACTTGATCTAAGTGATCTAAGAAATAATGGCGATCGCTTGTTTCAATTTCCCTGGCCCCAAGATACATTCCATAAGCTGCTGCTACACCAATCGCCGGCGCACCTCGGACAATCATCGTTTGAATCGCCCGCGCCATATCTTCACTGCGGTGAATTTCCACAAATGCATACTCATTGGGTAAGCGGGTTTGGTCAATTAGTGACACTGAATCGTTGTGCCAGATAACGGGATAAACCTGATTTGTGGAAGATGTCATAGGAAGAGTTGGTTAATAAGCATCAAATCGCTAATTAGTGCTTGTTATCACTTTGGTAGTTTAACACGCTACATTGTTGCCAGCTAAAGGATGAAGTCTCCCAATTTTTTCTATAAATCCTAGTCATCTTTTCACCTACCCTGTTGCTCAAAACCCCTTAAAAGTAAAGCATCTGAGCTTTGTTGTTCGTCGAACTAACGTTGGAATACTGTGAATTTCAATCGGTGTTGGGCTAGAAAGGAAACTATGAAAATCATCAAACCCATCACCAACTGGTTAGAAACCCGCGCTTGTTCTCCTGCATACAGCGGTTGGGTATTAGCGGGAACCGCTATTTGCTTTTTTGGAGCAGCTATTAATACGATGGCTGGGTGGTTGTACGTTATTAGTGGAGTGAGTTTTGCCCTTTTAGGTGTTGCAGCCTTTTTACCACCGCGATCGCTCAGAGGTCTATCCATCACACGCCTTCCCATCCAGCCAGTGTCAGCAGGCGACGAATTGACTGTGGAATTAGAAATCCGCAATCAGTTACAACAGCCTGTAAGCTTATTGCAAGTTGAGGATATACTACCCTTCGTCTTAGGAAAACCAGTACAAAAGGCTATCGAGACAATTCCTAGCCAAGGTAGTTACCGTTGGGTATATTACCATCCTACTGTGCGTCAGGGTGTTTATCGCTGGCACACAGTCGAACTGGGTTCTGGTGCGCCTTTAGGATTGTTCTGGTGTCGCCGTCGGCATGAGTGTGCTGCGATCGCGATTGTCTATCCCACGGTGTTACCCCTTGCTAACTGCCCTCTAGTGGACGAAATGGGACAACAAGAAAGTAACAGAGGCGATCCTCGTGGCAGACCCTTGCAAACAGCAACAGCAGGGCTGGTGCGATCGCTACGTCCTTATCGTCTAGGAGATCCCACCCGCCTAATCCATTGGCGTACCAGCGCCCGTTATGGAGAATTCAGGGTGCGGGAACTAGAGATGGTAACAGGTGGACAAGAGATAATTATTGCCCTTGACAGTGGGATTACTTGGGAAGAAGAGAACTTGGAACAAGCAGTAATTACCGCAGCGTCATTGTATTTTTATGCACAGCGTAAACAGATGCAGGTGCAACTATGGACAGCATTGACAGGTTTAATCAAAGGCGAACGTATCGTTTTAGAAACATTAGCAGCAGCGATCGCCTCAGAAAACGCTAACACAAAAGTTCCTGAAACCTACCCCTTAATTTGGCTGACCCAAAACCCCCTGAGCCTTGCTACTCTTCCTCAAGGCAGTCGCTGGGTTTTATGGCAGAATACTTTTTCACTAGAACAGGTACTAATAAACTGTGATTACCCTGGCATCATTCTACAGAGCGATCAAGCACTGCAACCCCAGCTACAAAAAACATTACGTTGATCATCAACTCAAATTTTATTGAAAGCGACGGGAAACTCCATCCCCAGGTGTCTGTAGAGGGATAGTCGCCCCGCCGCTTTGGGCATAGGGCATTGGTAGCTTATTTCCCATGCCCCATGCCCCATGCCCTTGTGAGTGGAGTTTTTCATGTCGTATTTAAGTTAAGTTTTTGTGATTTCCTAGATTCTGTTTTATCCCCGCAAACCAGACATACGAGCCTTTGAGCAAAAAGAAGACAATTTGAGTAGGTAAGGTTGGGCAAATACCCCCAGTAATCCGCCAGTGAGGCTAAGGTACAATGCAAAGAAATATTTAAATTATCAGCGGCAAAACAAAATGATCACATCAGGAGTTAACACAAAATCTAGCGATAAAAGCCTAGAGGCAATGCGACATTTTTCCGAACAATACGCCAAGCGTACTGGAACATACTTCTGTTCTGAACCTTCTGTTACCGCAGTTGTGATTGAAGGACTAGCCAAACATAAAGATGAACTAGGTGCGCCTTTATGTCCCTGTCGCCACTACGAAGATAAAGAAGCTGAAGTCCACGCCACATATTGGAACTGTCCTTGTGTGCCAATGAGAGAACGCAAAGAGTGCCACTGTATGTTGTTCCTCACCCCTGACAACGAGTTTGCTGGAGAAAACCAAGAAATCTCTCTCGAAACAATTAAAGAAGTGCGAGACAGCATGGGATGAGTGAAACCATCCCCCAAGAGTTTTGGCAAGGCGTAGAATTGTTCAATTCTGGACAGTTCTATGCTTGTCATGACACTTTAGAGGCTCTGTGGATTGAAGCCAGCGAACCAGAAAAAACTTTTTATCAAGGCATTCTGCAAATTGCTGTAGCGTTGTATCATTTAGAGAATCTTAATTGGCGAGGTGCAGTAATTTTACTGGGAGAAGGCAGCAATCGCCTGCGGCGTTACCCATCTAGTTACAGCGGCGTTGATGTAGATGAGTTATTGAGTCAGAGTGCAGCTTTGTTGAAGACATTACAACAAATAGGAGCAAACAAGATTACTGCTGGTGATTTACGTGAAAATCAAGCCTTATCTTTGCCTAAAATTGTACTAATTAATGATTAGTGAAGTTTACATAACAATACGCTTCAGATGAGATAATTTCTCTTTCAATAATCCCTGTAAAGACGCACTTAGCGGAGGATAATGAAGTGCGATTTTGCGTCTTTACTCTCACATACCTTAACTGAACTGGAGTTAGGAGTCAGAATTATTCTGAATCGTGTCTGTTTTGAGCAGCTGTAGAGTAGTAAGGTGTGGAGTGTGGCTAAGTTAAGCTCAACCAATAACCGTTATATTGACCTGTAGTGCATTTCATACCAATCAGGACTTACGCAAAAGTTGCCAAAAAGCTTAATTGATCGAACCGCCTTCTCTACGAGAGGCTTTCACCAACGCGCAGCGTCTCATAGAGAAGAACGCCGAGAATTCGTAGAGTGTGCGTAAGTCCTACCAATTTCTGAAACCTTGAGGTTGGGCACAGCGTCAATATTTCAGCCATTCGTTATCCTAAATCTCTCCAGATTGTATATTTCATATCTGGATAAACAACTTGACATAATTGGAATACAAGCTGAAATCCTAAATCCCAAATTACTATGATGCCCTGCCATAAATTGCCAAGCTCACAGATGCGTCGCTTTGGATTAGCCTTCATGCTGCCAGCTGCACTCCTAAGCGCGATCGCCTTCCCTACCCAAGTACAAACTGCTACAGCCCAAACATCTGCGGGAAATAGCCCGCTTACTATCCACTCTGATATCCAAGAATATGACGCTAAAACCCAAGTAGCAACTGCTCGCGGTAATGTGCAAATGTTGTACCCTGCTCGCCAGCTGCAAGCAACAGCCGCCCAAGCACAATACTTTACCAAAGAACGCCGGATTGATTTCAGTGGTAATGTCTATATTTTGCAACAAGGCGGCAATAGTATGCGAGCTGAGAAAGTTAGCTATCTAATTGACGAAGGGCGATTTGTCGCCTTACCCCAATCCAAGCGTCAGGTAGAGTCTATTTACATGATCCAGGAATCAGATAGTAATGGACAAGGCAATACACCTGCTCCAGCGCCACCAGCTTTCAAGCGTTCTAACTAGCATTCATCACTCAGGAAGGGCGCATCTAGCGTGAAAATTGTTTTAGAGAATATTCACAAATCTTACGGTAAACGAGTAATTATCAATCGCGTCAATCTTTCTGTTGCTCAAGGCGAAGTCGTTGGTTTACTAGGCCCCAATGGAGCTGGTAAAACGACTTCCTTTTATATAGCCACAGGTTTAGAAAAACCCAATCAGGGGAAAGTTTGGCTGGATAGTCTCGACATTACTGGCTTACCAATGCACAAAAGAGCGCGTCTGGGCATTGGTTATTTAGCACAAGAAGCAAGTGTTTTTCGCCAACTTTCAGTGCGGGATAATATTCTCTTAGTACTAGAGCAAACTAATGTGCCACGATGGGAGTGGTCAAGGCGAGTAAAAAGTTTACTGCGAGAGTTTCGTTTGGAACAATTAGCTAATAGTAAAGGAATTCAGCTTTCTGGTGGCGAGCGTCGTCGAACGGAATTAGCTAGGGCCCTTGCTGCTGGGCGAGAAGGGCCAAAATTTCTACTATTGGATGAACCATTTGCTGGGGTTGACCCTATAGCAGTCTCAGAAATCCAGAAAATCGTAGCGCAATTGCGCGATCGCGGCATGGGTATCTTAATTACAGATCACAATGTCCGCGAAACCCTCGCTATTACTGATCGCGCCTACATCATGCGTGAGGGGCAAATTCTCGCTTTTGGCACTGCTGACGAACTTTACAATAATCCGCTCGTGCGACAATACTACTTGGGAGATAACTTTCAAGTATAAATTAATAAGTATTAATTTATTGATATAAAAAGGTGTTTTTGACTTTTTTTTAATCATAAATCCACAATTTTGCTCCAATTTTTCAGCTAGTGAGAATTGAATTTCGATAGTAAATTTCAGTGAAAATGTTTTGCTTTGCCAGGGTTGCCAGGATTTAATTTTTAAAGTTGCTTATGATATCAAAGAAGCTCACACCTTTTTACACCCTCAATTCGCTGCTACCTTTCACGATCATGGATCGCTACTTAATCAGCGAATTGCTACCGACGTTTTTCTTTGGTGTCGGAGCTTTTTCATCAATTGGTGTCACAATTGATGCTGTATTTGACTTAGTACGAAAAATAGTAGAAGCCGGGCTACCTGTAGACATTGCTATTCAAGTTTTTTTGTTGAAACTGCCAAATTTCATTGTTTTGGCCTTCCCCATGTCTACCTTGCTGGCTACTTTGATGACCTATAGTCGTCTTTCTAGCGAGAGTGAATTAATTGCTCTACGAGGCTGTGGGGTGAGTGTCTATCGCATGGTGCTAACCGCTGTAATGATGAGCTTGATAGTCACAGGAATGACCTTTGTGTTTAATGAACACATCGCACCAGCCGCAAATTATCAAGCCGGTCTGACTCTAGAAGCAGCCCTGAAGTCAGATAAGCCAACTTTTAAGCAACAAAATATTTTCTATCCTGAATACCGTGACGAATCTCAGCCAGATGGTAGTAAGAACAAGATACTCATGCGCTTGTTTTATGCTGACCAGTTTGATGGTAAGCGCATGAAAGGTTTGACAATTATAGATCGTTCCACAGCAGGTCTGAATCAAATTGTGGTATCAGAATCCGCACAGTGGAATGGCTCTCAAAACGTCTGGGATTTTTACAACGGTACCATCTATTTTGTAGCGCCCGATCGCTCTTATCGCAATATTGTCAGGTTTGAACACCAACAACTGCAACTACCGCGCACGCCATTAAGTCTTGCAGAAAAAAGCCGAGACTACGGTGAGATGAATATTGGCGAAGCACTAGATCAACTAGAAGTGGAACTTCTGAGTGGCGATCGGCAAAAAATTCGTAAACTCCAAGTACGTATTCAACAAAAAATCGCCTTACCCTTTGTGTGTGTAGTTTTTGGCTTAGTAGGCGCGGCTATGGGAACCGTACCTCAGCGCACTGGGAGAGGCACTAGTTTTGGTATTAGTGTCATAGTTATTTTTTCATACTATTTAATTTTCTTTATTAGTGGTGCAATGGGACAAGCAGGTATCCTCTCTCCCTTTATGGGAGCTTGGTTACCCAACTTTATGTTTTTGGGAGTAGGTGTATTTTTATTAATGCGGGTTGCTAAACGATAAATTATGCCGATATCAAAATTAGGACTTACGCAAAAAACCTCTCAAACTCTCTAGGACTTACGCAACTGGCACACAAGGCTTCTGGTATAAGAGTCAAGGGTCAAGGGGAGCCACTGCGCCCTTGCGGCTCTGCCGACTTTTTCGCGCAGCGTCTCCGACAGATGAGGGGGTGACAACCTTGTCTCAAAGCCTTGCCAAATTAGGATTAGCTTTGTTGTGATCTAATATTTGTTTGGTTGCTCAAACTTAATTTTTCCGGCGTCTGTCCATCTCCTTAATGTTTTAGTGGAGATGCCCAACTCTTTGGCAGCGTCTCCAATTGAAATAGTCACTTCTGATGTACCTTCCATATCGATTGATGATCTAGATAGACTACAGCACTATATCTACCCATTTTGGAAATAATGTCAAGGGTTGTCTAATAAATATTTTTCAGTTTCCTGCCCATGCCCCATGCCCCATTGTCTAAAATCCCATTGCCTCAGCTACTGCTCCCAGCTTTGCCGCGATACCTTGTTTAAATAAACTCTGATTGTGTTTAATGGCTGTATCTGGGTCTTTTAGACCATTGCCAGTGAGGACGCAAACTACCGTCGCTCCAGTAGGAACTTGGTCTTTCACCTGCAATAAGCCAGCTACAGAAGCAGCGCTGGCAGGTTCGCAGAAGATGCCTTCAGATGATGCTAAAAGTCGATATGCATCAAGAATTTCTTCGTCGGTAACGGCATGGAAACTTCCCATACTTGCTGATTGTGCTGCGATCGCTAATTCCCAACTAGCAGGGTTGCCAATGCGAATTGCTGTCGCTAAAGTTTCAGGATGCGCCACTGGCTTACCAGTCACTAAGGGGGCTGCACCTGCGGCTTGGAATCCCATCATTCGGGGTAAGCGATCGCACTTTCCAGCTTGATGATATTGACAAAACCCCATCCAATATGCTGTGATATTTCCCGCATTTCCCACAGGGATACACAGCCAGTCTGGAACTTCGCCCAGCACATCGACAATTTCAAACGCCGCTGTTTTCTGCCCTTCTAGACGGTAGGGATTGACCGAATTCACTAAAGTTACCGGATAGCTTTCTGCCATCTCGCGGACAATTTCTAGCGCTTGGTCAAAATTACCTTTAATTGCCAGTACCTCTGCCCCATACAGCAATGCCTGAGCCAACTTACCCAGCGCTACATAGCCATCGGGAATTAGTACAAAAGCACTCATCCCGCCACGTCTAGCGTAAGCTGCGGCGGCGGCTGAAGTGTTGCCTGTGCTAGCACAAATTACTGCTTTTGCTCCTGCTTCTTTGGCCTTGGAAATTGCCATTGTCATCCCCCGGTCTTTAAAGCTACCAGTGGGATTAAGACCATCGTATTTGACAAACACACGTACTTGCCTACCAATCCGTTCTGCGATCGCCGGCACTGGTATTAGAGGAGTATTTCCCTCAAACAAGGTGATAACAGGCGTTTTTTCGCTGACAGGCAAGTATTCACGATAGGCTTCTATCAGTCCGGGCCAAGGTTGGCGATGAGATTTAGCAGCAGACAGGCTCAAAGTCACGGGATTATAAAAGATTGGGGATTGGGGAAGGTGGGGCCCCCTCTGGGGATAAGGGGTAATGGGGAACTCGGGGCCCCCTCTGGGGATAAGGGGTAATGG
>NZ_JADEXR010000111.1 GCF_015206995.1 aff. Roholtiella sp. LEGE 12411
TTGGGCATGGGGCATTGGGCATTGGGCATTGGGGAAGAATAATTAATGACTCTTAACTCTTATCTCCTTCTAATCGCCAATTCCCATTAACAACAAAGCCCGGAACCTCTAAGAAGTTCCGGGCGCGTTCTGATTCATCGACATGACGCTATCTACCCGGAACTTATTCTGGGCCAAAAGTAAAAGCTATAAAAATAGTTACTCAGATAGGTAATCACGATGAAATTAGGCTCCTTAAAAAACAAAAACCGCAGAGTTTGCTCTGCGGTTCACTGGGCGGTTCCCATTAGGAAACTCGATTCACTCCCAGTGAACCACCCTAAACCAAAAATAAAAGTAAGAATTTTTGCTGAACATTTGCGGGACGTTTGCTTAAAAGTTTAATTTACAGCTTTATCCAAAAAAGTAGCAGAAAGAGTCGGCGGTGTCAAGACCCCCACAACACTCAAAAAAAGCGATAGACTCAGTACAACTGTGGGAATCAAAACTAGTTGCTTGTTTGCATAGACGAAGAAGGCGGCTGGTCATTAGATTTTGCCAAAGTTACATAACTTTACCAATATTGTTAGGTCATGGATAACGCGTAATTGAATGATCCAAAATGAATGCTAAAAATTCATCATTCTTACCCAAGTCCTCATTGACCCGATCAAGTTTTTAGGATCACCAGTTGATTATGCCTAGTTCCAAAATCTTAGCCACGTCTTTCGACTATCACGGAGTTTACCCCTGCCCAGTCTGTCGGATAGGTAAGATTTCTAATATGCCGTTGATGGAGGCTATGGCTTGTGACTTTTGCCAAGAAATTTTTACTGTCAACCTAGAAGTACAGCAAATCAAGATGCCTTCTCGGCAACCTCCCTTAATTTGGCGTTGGAATGGTTTTGGTTGGACAGAAGCCCAGTTGGAAGGTGTGGAATTAGGTTGGGGTTATGGATTAGCTTCTGCTGCTTTTGTAATTCTTCCCACAACTATAATTGGTGTAGTCGCTTACTATTTCCCTCCTACTCCACAAGTGCTCATTAGCTGGATGCCATATATTTGGACGGTGTTAACTTTCTTGTCACATTTGTCAATTATTGTTTGGATTTTTATTGAGGTCTATCAAATTCCAGTTGCGGCTTATTTGAGAGCTATGATTCGATGGAGAAATGAGGTTATGGGCAGATAACTTGATTTTCACGTTAGTCCGCGCAGGCGGACTTTGCCTGTGTGTAAATTGTGCTGCTTTTCCAAACACTAGGCGAGGCGGTAATGGCACTGCTGTTGATGAACCAATTTGGAATCAGTATCAGGGTTACTGGCAAGTCGCTGTTAGCTTTGCACAAGGATGTGAGGTGGGAGCTGATTGCCGAGTCCGTTAGAATCAGCCGCTCCCAGAAAACTTACTAGTTGGCAGGAGCAGCAGATTTTATCGGATGTCCATTGTTTGCATAACTATAACTATCGCTATGTGATAGCTCCTCAAACCAGAAGCGATCAAAGTAGGAGCCAACAAGGGAACCACCTACTGACCCAATCAGAGAGCCAACAAGGGAGCCACCTAGAGAAAGTAGCATGGCAAGCTCAGGTGATCCGCTCAATGCACCAACTACTGAGCCAACAATGGAACCAACCACTGCACCGCCTAACGAGCCAACAATAGAACCAATTACAGAACCAATCTCATACATCGGTTTACTATCCATTCTTAAGGTCTATCTCAGTTCATCTAATCTTAACACTGAAAGCAAGCTCTACAGTGTAGGTTGATCAAAAGCTTCTAAAAATACGACTGTAGGGGAGACGATTTATTTAAGGTTACGTTACAAGTTTACTAAAATTATACGTTTACTATACCAAATAAATATATAATTTAAGTATTATCTCTATTGACAAAATATATCTTATTCTAAGAACAAATAATCACAACTTACGCAGTAAATCAAGGTTTTACCTAACCTCAAAATGACTAAATCATGTAGTTTTACTTTGTGAAGTTTTGTTCTTCACTGCATAACTTTTGCTTTTCCAATTGAAGTGTAAGTAACACACACAGTTTTTCTATTTTAGTTAATGCTAGAGAACCTTATACCAAGTATCTCCCGGCAACATCTGCATAGATTTCCCACCTTAACTGCTCTTTTACGTCATAGAGCAATATACCAGCCAGATCAAATTGCTTTTATTTTTCTCCAAGACGAAGAGACAGAATCAGCTCACCTAACTTATGCAGAGTTAGACCAACAAGCCCAGGCGATCGCTGTCCAATTACAATCAATTAAAGCAAGTGGTGAACGCGCATTGCTGCTGTACCCACCAGGACTAGATTACATAGCTGCCTTTTTCGGATGTTTATATGCCAATGTAGTGGCTGTTCCGGCTTATCCACCCCGGCGCAATCAGAAAATGTCTAGGCTAATGGCGATCGTCAGAGATGCTCAGGCTACAGTAGCACTGACTACCACAGCTGTATTGAGCAACTTAAAAGACAGATTTCCCGAAACTCCAGAATTGGGTTCATTACGTTGGTTAGCAACTGATAATACCAGCCAACAGACGTTAAACTGGCAAGAACCAAAAGTTAGCAGCGATACATTAGCATTTCTGCAATACACTTCAGGTTCTACAGGAATACCCAAGGGTGTAATGGTTACTCATGGCAATCTGCTGCATAATTCAGAGTTAATCCATAACTCTTTCGAGCATACATCTAAGAGTTGGGGATTAATTTGGTTGCCACCTTACCACGACATGGGATTAATTGGTGGAGTGTTACAGCCGCTTTATGCTGGTTTTCCAGTAACATTTATGTCACCAGCAGCCTTTCTCCAGAAACCGATTCGTTGGCTAAATGCGATTACCCGCTATAAAGCTACTACCAGCGGCGGCCCCAACTTTGCTTACGAATTATGTGTTCAGAAAATTACACCAGAACAACGAGAAAATCTTGATTTGAGCAGTTGGGAAGTAGCTTTCAATGGTGCTGAGCCGATTCGTCCTGATACACTAGATCGGTTTGCAGCAACTTTTGAGCCTTGTGGTTTCCGCCGAGAAGCATTTTACCCCTGCTATGGGATGGCTGAGACAACACTCATTGTCACCGGAGGTTTGAAAAAAGCCGCTCCTGTTGTCTGCTCCCTTAAAAAGGGAGACATTGAGCAAAACCGAGTAGTAGTAGCTACTCCAGAAAAAGAAGAAGTCAGACAAATTGTCGGTTGCGGACAAGAATTGTCTAATCAAGTTTTGATTGTTGACCCTGAATCTTTAACCCGCTGTGCATCTGATCAAGTAGGGGAGATTTGGGTATCAGGTTTGAGCGTTGCTCAAGGCTATTGGAATCGCCCAGTGGAAACACAAAAGGCTTTCCATGCTTTCCTCGCAGACACTGGAGAGGGCCCGTTTCTACGTACAGGAGACTTAGGATTTTTACAGAATGGAGAGTTATTCATTACCGGACGAATCAAAGATGTGATTATTATCCGGGGTCGCAACCATTATCCTCACGATATTGAGTTGACAGTCGAACAAAGTAACCCGGTACTAAAGCCAAGTTCTGGTGCGGTGTTTACCGTGGAAGTAGAAGGTAAAGAGCGATTAGTTATTGTTCAGGAAGTAGAGCGGAATTACCTCCGAAAATTGGATGTGAATAAAGTGGTTGGAGATATTCGCCAAGCGGTAGCGACAGAACATGAACAGCAAGTTTATGCTGCGGTATTAGTGAAGACTGGAAGTATCCCCAAAACTTCGAGTGGTAAGATTCAGCGCCATGCTTGTCGAGCTGCTTTTTTAACTGGAAGCTTGGATGTAGTAGAGGATTGGAGCGAAAATCCTCAGAGCAAAACAAAGTTTGTGCATTTGAATGCTGAAGTTGATTCACTTTTGCAGCAATTGCAGACTTCTAAAATTTCAAATGATACAAAGTCTCTAAAAGTAGACTCATAAAGTTTAGGATTTATCCACTCTGCGTTTCTTTGCGCCTACCTTTGTCTTGAAAAGTTTCCTACGCCGGGAAACCCGGCTTTCCTTCAGAACGCTTATACGAACGAGGAACTTTCCGCCGCGCTCGTCCTAGTTTCAATACAATCGCCCTCAATCACCAAAGCTTCCAGACGTGAAAGAGTGAGTGATTCTCGTGTGATACTTCACAACAGCTATCGAGTTCCTCAAACCTCTACAAGTTGGTCACTGAAGCCGCCACGGAATGATCAAATGCTGATTTTAGTATCCTCAATCCATCAAGAGATTTATAAATCAAAACAATCAGGAAAGATAAAATGTCAATGCAGCTTGATCGTGCCATACCAGCCGAACTGCTGGTAAATCCTAGTGCTAAAAAGAGTATCACTATTAAGAGTGATTACCTAAGAACACCGCAACGGCTTCATGCTTTAGCCCTTTTGTGGATTCCTTTACTGGGTTCAGTAGCCGCCCTAGCGATCGCCTTTTACTCAGGGATAGGTGCAGTGGAAATAGGGTTGTTAGTGAGCATGTATATCTTGACCTTGGTAGGAATTACCGTAGGTTTTCATCGACACTTTGCACACACTGCTTTTCAGACTAGCACTGCTGTTCGAGTGATCTTAGCTATCTTGGGGTCTATGGCTTGCGAAGGGCCACTAACCTATTGGGTGAGCAATCATAGACGACACCATCAATATAGCGATCGCCCTGGAGATCCTCATTCCCCATTTTTCCAAGAAAATGAGTCTCTAGGCGGGTTGAGAGGGCTATGGCATTCACATATTGGTTGGATGTTTAAGCACGAAATTACCAACACTTTCTTATTTACTAAAGACCTGCTTCGTGACCCTGTTATTTCCAAAGTCAACCAGCTTTACTACGTTTGGGCCTTACTGGGTCTGGCTATACCCACCATTTTGGGAGGAATTCTTACAGGGACGATTATGGGTGCAATATCGGGATTTCTCTGGGGTGGTTGCGTTCGGCTATTCCTGATATTTCACTTCACCAGCAGTATTAACTCCATCACTCATCTATGCGGTAGCCGTCCTTTTGATACCAAAGAGCATAGTAGAAACAACATCTGGCTAGCTATCCCCACAGGTGGAGAAGCTTGGCATAACAACCACCACGCTTTTTCTAACTCAGCACTTTTTGGACTGAAATGGTGGCAAATAGACTTTGGCTTCTACGTGATTTGGGTATTGGAAAAAGTCGGCTTGGTTTGGGATGTCAAGAAGCCTACAGCTCAGATGATTGAGTCTAAACTCAAGGCTAAAAACAATTAGTAGCTATATCGTTCTCATCTTTCTGAATGGAGTTAACAACATATCATGACCACTCAAACAGTAAAAGTCTGGCGCAAGAAAAGCAAAACTATAGAGAATCAAAGCCTACAAAATCTCCAAAGACGTTTTGCTTTGGGTACTGTCTTAGTCCCCACCATCGGATTTGTCGCTGCTATTGCCCTACTTTGGTTTACAGGTATTAGTTCAGTGGAAATCGGTCTGTTTTTGGGCATGTACATCTTAACTGTTGGTGCGACTGAAGTAGGTTTTCATCGACACTTTGCCCATAGATCATTTGAAGCCAAACCAGCAGTACGAGCTACCCTGGCAATCCTAGGGTCGATGGCGGGTCAAGGGCCTGTCATTTACTGGGCAGCTACCCATCGTCACCATCACCAGCACAGCGATCTACCTGAAGATCCTCATTCACCTTATATTCACGAAGGTAAGCAATTGGGTTGGTGGCACGGTTTATGGCATTCTCACATTGGCTGGTTCTTCAGCAGCAAGATGACCAATGCCGTGTTTTTTGCCAAAGACTTAATTCAAGATCCTCTAATCGTCAAGATCAGTCAGTTGTATTTAGTGTGGATCATCATCGGTCTTGCTATCCCCGCTGTTTTAGGAGGAATTATCACCTGGACATGGATGGGAGCCTTGAAAGGATTATTGTGGGGTGGCTTTGTGCGGATGTTTGTAGGACAGCACGCAACTTGGAGTATTGGCTCAGTGGCTCACATTTGGGGCAACCGTGCCTTTGATACCCGCGAACATAGTAGAAACAACTTTTTACTGACCATACCTACCTTGGGCGGAGGATGGCACAATAACCATCACGCATTTCCTAACTCTGCGATCGCTGGTTTGGAATGGTGGCAAATTGATCCAACTGGCTGGACAATTCAGGCGCTGGAAAAGCTGGGCTTAGCTTGGGATGTGAAAAGACCTACACAACGCTTGATTAATGCCAGAAAGAATAACCCGTCTGCATCTTCAGTAGATTTGTAACCTCACAGCTTGCAGCAGTTTAAAGGGCGGGCGAAACGCCCTTTCCACAAATACAACAAGTAAAAACCGAAAAGGTGAAAAGAATGGAAGTTATGAATTCGCAAATACCTGAGATGTCTATGGTTACAAGTGCTGACAATTCTTATGCAGAAACGGATACACAAACTCCAACCAAAATCAAGAGACAGAAAAAAACTGTTACAAGTAGCTACCTAAAAACTTTACAGCAGATTCATGCTCTGACAGTTGGCTTGGTATCTTGTCTAGGATTTGTGATTGCAGTGGCGCTATTGCTGACAGGAAACACCCTTAGCCCCATCGAGATCGGAACTTATCTGGCGCTGACAGTGGTAATTGGTATCGGTACTACAGCCGGATTTCATCGGCACTTTACTCATAAAAGCTTTCAAGCAGCAATGCCCGTGCGGGTTGTCCTTGCCGTCTTGGGATCGATGGCTGCACAAGGGCCGTTAATTTTCTGGGTAGCATTGCATCGGTTGCATCATGAACATAGCGATCGCCCTGGCGACCCTCATTCACCTCATTTTCATGGAAAAGGTTTTTTAGGGATGTTGCGAGGGCTATGGCACGCACACTTCGCCTGGACAATTGATTATGATGCTCCCAATGCAACTTACTACGCCAACGATTTATTACGAGATAAAATCCTCTCAAAAGTCAGTCAGATGTACTTTCTCTGGGTATTCCTGGGTTTTTTGATTCCTACAGTTGCAGGGGGTTTCCTTAGAGGTTCTTGGACAGGTGCTTTCTACGGTTTTCTCTGGGGTGGACTGGTAAGACTTTTCTTCTGGCATAACATGGTTTGGTGTATTACCTCAGTTGCACACGTCTTTGGTAGCCGTCCCCTGGAAAGCCATGACATGAGTACAAACAACTTTTTGTTAGCTATCCCCACATTAGGCGAATCTTGGCACAACAATCACCACGCTTTTCCTAACTCAGCAATGGCGGGATTGAAGTGGTGGCAAATTGACCCAAGTGGCTGGGTAATTCGCGCACTGGAAAAACTGGGCTTAGTTTGGGATCTCAAGACCCCTACAGCACGCATGATGGAAGCAAAAACCAGAACCGTCTAACAGAACTGTTAAGTTGTCGCGTACAAGTTAAATGCGCGATCGCTTAATAACAGGACTTACGCAAGTGTCATATTTTTAACGCCAGAGGTTGTCCAGAGTCAAAGGTCAAAAGTCCAAAAAACCTTGACTATTATACCAGAAGCCTTGTGTGCCAGTTGCGTAAGTCCTAAATAAATCTCTCTAAATGCATAAAACTCACAAGATTAACTGATTAATAACTAAAGCAAGCGATTCAAATCCTGAATGCAGATTTAGTACAACGACAACACAACAACGGAGATTTTCACAATGACTATCCAACAAGTATCTACAATTTCACTACCTGACAACGCTACAACAGATGCAGGTAAACAACCCCTAACCAACGCAGAGGTTCAAGCATGGTTAATTTCTTATCTATCTGAACTACTAGAAATCGACCAATCTGAAATTGATGTCAACGTTCCCTTTGAGCGCTATGGTTTGGACTCCTCAGCCGCCATTGGTTTGACCGGTGACTTAGAGAATTTGCTGGGATACGAATTAGAACCAACCATTTTGTACGATTACCCAACTATTGAAGTTTTATCTGAGCAGTTAGTGGCAGCCTGAACTAACTTATACAGCAATTTTCAAATGAATAGACTACATTTTTACCTCACGCAGAGACACAGATAAAAAAGAATGCTCTCGTGCTGTGGTCTAAACAAATGAAAACCGCTGTAAATCAAATTTACCCACAATCAGATTCATTAGCAATATTTTGTAATCAATTGAGGTAACAGTGTGACCACTTTAACAACTCAGAATCCCGGTGCATCAGCAGAGGCAATTCAGCATCACTACGACGTAAGCAATGAGTTTTATAGACTTTGGCTCGATTCTACCAACACTTATTCAGCTGCGCTTTGGGAAGATAATGACACTTTAGAGTTGGCGCAGATTAGAAAGCTTGACTATCATATCAATCAAGCTAGAGCCAACAATGCTAAACGAGTTTTAGATGTGGGCTGCGGCTGGGGTTCTACACTCAAACGCTTGGTAGAAGTACATGGCGTTCAGCAAGCTGTAGGTTTAACTTTAAGCAATAGCCAAGCAGAGTGGATTTCGTCATTCAACCAGCCACAAATTGATGCCAGAGTAGAGAGCTGGTCTGACCATGTACCGACAGCACCTTACGATGCAATTATTTCCATTGGTGCATTTGAACACTTTGCTCAGTTGAATCTTTCTCAAGATGAGAAAATAGCAGGTTATCGGGCATTCTTCCAGCGGTGTCATGAGTGGCTGCAACCAGGGGGTTGTATATCGCTCCAAAGCATTTCTTATGAAAATTCCCGCCGTGAAGACTTCAGTCAGTTTTATGCTACTGAGATTTTCCCAGAATCAGACTTACCTCGTTTAGCAGACATTGCCACAGCAAGTGAGAGAATCTTTGAGGTTGTGGCGCTGAGAAATGACCGCGAACACTACGCACGTACACTGAGAGCTTGGCAAAAGGGACTGAAAGCAAACCGCGCAGCAGCGGTCAATCTGGTTGGTGAAGAAGTAGTCAGCCGCTATGAAAAATACCTGAAATTTTCGATTATCGGTTTCCATGTGGGGACAATGGGACTATTACGAGTTACACTGCGACGCATAGATAACCCTCGTGCTTAATTAGTCAATTTGTCAAATTTGATTTGATAGGTTCGTAGTGAGCGCTTCAGCGCTCAAGCCAAGGATTTTAGTCCTTACCCTTCTCCTAACAAAGACGCTGCGCGAACGGGTTCGTTAGTCGCTCATGGGGGAAACCCCCAAGACCCTTCGGGTTCGCCAGTTGCCTGGGTCGGGCTAACCCTCCCGCAGCACTGGACTCACCGCGCTAACTCACTACGAACTTGTTTATCCATCAATTTAAACTTGACGCACTACTAGCAGAAACATAAGTAGAGATATTGAAATGGAACCCATAGCTATTATTGGCATTGGCTGTCGGTTTCCCGGTGCTGAGAACCCAGA
This sequence comes from aff. Roholtiella sp. LEGE 12411, assembly GCF_015206995.1. Classification (GTDB taxonomy): domain Bacteria; phylum Cyanobacteriota; class Cyanobacteriia; order Cyanobacteriales; family Nostocaceae; genus Komarekiella. Next base: position 9,317 of record NZ_JADEXR010000111.1, read on the forward strand.
GTCATTCTGGAATCTTCTGCGGTCTGGTGGGGACGCCATCACTGAGGTGCCTTCAGACAGATGGGATATCGATGCTTTCTATGACCCTAATCCAGGTATACCAGGCAAAATGAGTACCCGCTGGGGTGGCTTTCTAAATCAAGTAGATCAATTCGATCCAGGTTTATTCGGAATTTTGCCACGCAGAGCTAAGTTAATAGACCCCCAGCATCGATTGGTACTAGAAGTTGCTTGGGAAGCTCTAGAAGATGCTGGAGTAGTACCAGCAAAGCTGGCTGGTAGTAAGACAGGAGTATTTATTGCTATTAGCCATAATGATTACGACAGGATTATATGCAAGGATATCGCTCGCGTCAACGCTCACCATGGCCCCAGCACTTATCATTGCATTGCCGCCAACCGCTTGTCTCATCTGTTAGATCTACGCGGCCCAAGTATGGCTGTAGATACTGCTTGTTCTTCGTCACTGGTTGCAGTACATTTGGCCTGCCAGAGCTTACGGACTAGAGAGTCTCAGATGGCGCTAGTTGGTGGCGTGAGTTTGATTCTGTCGCCGGAGGAAACGATCGCCTCTTCTCATGCGCGTGTTATGGCTCCAGATGGTCGTTGCAAGACTTTTGACGCCAATACTAACGGTTATGTTAGGAGTGAGGGCTGCGGTGTAGTTGTCCTTAAGCGCCTTGCTGATGCTGTTAGGGACAAAGATAATGTCCTAGCTGTAATTAAAGGCTCAGCGGTTAACCAAAATGGTCTAGGTAATGGACTGACAGCATTTAATGGCCCAGCTCAGCAAGCGGTCATTTCTCAAGCTTTGGAAAACGCTGAAGTTGCACCTGCGGAAATTAGCTATGTTGAGGTTCACGGTACTGGGACTCCTTTAGGAGATCCCATTGAGGCTAATGCTTTAAAAACAGTGCTGATGCGCGATCGTTCACCAGATCAACTTTGTTGGATTGGCTCAGTTAAGACGAATATCGGCTATCTGGAATCGGCTTCCGCAATGGCTAGCTTGATTAAGGTGGTTCTCTCACTCAAACATCAAGAAATTCCAGCGCACTTACACCTGAAAAATCTAAATCCCCGCATTTCTTTAGCAGGGACTCCAATTTCTATCCCTACCGAGTGTCAACCTTGGACTGTGGATACAGCACCTCGCCGAGCCGGAATTAGCGCTTTTGGTTTTGGTGGTACTAATAGCCATTTAATTCTGGAAGAAGCGCCCGTTTTTTCTACAGCAGTTAATGCTAGCAAACGCCCTCTACACCTATTAACTCTATCTGCAAAAAGTGAGAAAGCACTGCGGGAACTGGCAACCCGTTATGAAACCTATTTGCAGTCTCACACGGAAGCAGCTTTGGAAGATGTTTGTTTTACTGCTAATGTTGGGCGATCGCATTTTTCCTATCGTCTCGCTGTGGTAACACAGTCTACCACGCAACTGCGTGAGCAACTAAGTGCTTTTGTTGCAGGAAGGGAGGCTGTAGGATTAGCCAGCAGTCAGGGACAAACTCCCAAGAGTCGGAAAATTGCATTTTTATTCTGCGGTCAGGGTTCCGAGTATGTCAACATCGGACGACAGTTATACAAAACTCAGCTTGTCTTCCGCCAAACCCTAGATGGTTGCAATGAAATTCTGCGTCCCTATTTAGAAAAGCCTCTCCTAGAAATTCTTTATCCTGTATCTAGTCAAGCTTCAGTTCTCCGTGAAAATATTTATAACCAACCAGCTTTATTTGCTCTAGAGTATGCATTAGCGAAATTATGGCAATCGTGGGGTATAAAACCTGCATCTGTTATGGGTTATGGTGTCGGGGAATATGTTGCTGCTTGTGTTGCTGGGGTTTTCAGTTTGGAAGATGGACTAAAGTTAATTACTGCAAGAGCTGGTTTGATGCACATACCTTTAGCACAGGTAACGACAATAAGTGAATCTGCCGTTAATGGTTGCAAAAGTGCAACCGCAACCTTAACAAGCGAAACACGATATACATTTGAGCAAATTGCCCAAGCAGTAACTTACTCAACTCCAAGTATGGACTTAGTTTCTAGTCTTACTGGCAAGCTAGTTACAGATGAGATTGCTACCCCTGATTATTGGTTAAATCATTTGCAACAGTCAGAGAGATTTGCATCTGAATTGGATTGCTCTGAGCAGGGTTCTGAAATATACTCAGTTGCAGAAGTTGCTCAATACGGCTCGTCAGATGATGTGGAACTCCAACTTCCTGGTCTATGTCAAGGACAGTCCGATTGGCAACAAGTGCTTGAGACTTTACGGGAATTATACTTAGTTGGTGCATCGGTAGACTGGTCAAACTTTGACCAAGACTATCCATGTCGCCGTCTGCAACTGCCGACTTATCCATTTCAGCGCCAGCGTTGTTGGATTGAAGCAACTGATAGTGCTACTGAGTTGTCTCGCTAAGTCTGCAAGCTTTTGATACCGAAATATTTACGAACAGATAAAATTGTCATTAAGTTCTAATCAATAACAATTTTATCTGGTATAAACAAGAGAATAATTACCAGGTGTGTGTGAAATTCATGCTTGATAAAAAGCCATACGGACGGCGCAATTTTTTGCAAAATGCCGCCCTTTTTTCTGCTGGGTTAATGACTTCATTAGGCACAGCTAATCTAGCTAGAGCCAGTGATGAGTCTGTAGATGCTTTAGTGATTGGGAGTGGTTTTGGTGGTGCTGTTGCAGCTTTGCGTTTAGGGCAAGCTGGTATTAAGACACTACTTATAGAACGTGGTCGTCGTTGGCCAATTACACCTCAACAAAACACCTTTGCGACATTTCGTCAACCTGATGGTCGTGCTGCATGGCTGAGTCCGGTAACTTTTTTTGGCGATCGCATACCTATCTACACAGGCGTTTTAGAGACTAAAATCGAAAATGGCATTGCTGTACTGTGTGGGGCTGGAGTTGGCGGTGGCTCGTTAGTTTATAACGGCTATACTTACCAACCTCCCCGCGAACTCTTCTACCGTGTCTTTCCTAAAGATATTGACTACGACCAGATGGATAGAGTTTATTATCCTCGTGTGCGTTCTGTTCTCAAACCAGGAGTAGTTCCTCAAGATATTTTGGCTAGTAGCTACTACTTGTCAAGCCGATTGTTTCTTAAACAAGGAGCAGATGCTGGATTACCCAGTCGTTTGTTAGATCTAGCTGTAGATTGGGATGTGATTCGGCAAGAAATTCAAGGAACTAAAGTTCCTAGCGCTATTATTGGCGAACACTGGTACGGTATCAATAGTGGAGCGAAAAATAGTCTAGATCGTAATTATCTAGCTCAGGCTGAGCAAACTGGGAATGTAGAGATTCTGCCTTTACATTTAGCAACAACAATCTCAGAAGTTCCTGGACATGGTTATCGAGTCTCCTGCAACCAAATTAATGAGTATGGAGAAATTGTTACTAGTAAAACCATTACTTGTCGATATCTATTTTTAGCAGCTGGTTCTATGGGAACCTCTGCGCTTCTAGTGAAAGCCAAAGCCACAGGAACCCTACCCCGTTTAAATAACTACATTGGTCTAGAGTGGGGAAATAACGGAGATGCTTTAGCTGGTCGTTCAGGTCTACCAAAACCGACCAACCCAGGTCAAGGGGGGCCGGGAACTTCAGTTATTGAGTACTTCGATAACCCGTTGGGCCCTATCGCCATTCAATTAGCCCCCACATGGAATGCTCCCGATGGATTCTTGCGAACGGTAAGCTTTGCAATCCCTTCTGTTAAAGGTAAATTCAACTACGATTACACAACAGGTTCAGTCAAACTTAACTGGCCAGATAGTGGTAACGGTACAGGAGATCCCAAAGTCCTACAACTAACGAAATTTGCATTCCGATTATTAGATCGAAAAAATGCTATTTCTAGTTTCCAGCCACAAACAGATGTAGCGTTGGGTAGTCACAGTTATCAAAAAAATCCAGTTAAAAGTGGAGCTATTTTCACTCTGACTGCTCATCCTTTAGGCGGAGCAGTTTTAGGAAAAGCCTGCGATTTCTACGGTCGAGTTTCTGGTTATCAAAGACTGTATGTGGTTGATAGCGCACTCATCCCCGGCTCAACAGGTTGCACAAACCCCTCTTTTACCATTGCAGCCTTAGCAGAGCGCTGCTTAGAACGGATTTTGGCAGAAGATATTAAATAACTAGTAGTCCACCACCCTAACGTCTGATGAGTGAATAAGTTTGTAGTTAGGACTTTAGTCCTTGGCTTGAGCGCTGAAGCGCCCACTACAAACCCTAGTTTGAAATGTTCTGCTTTCTGGATTGCCTTTAACTAAACTTATTTAGCAAGAAACTGCAAAAATGTTAATAAAACGCTGCAATCAGTTTTTCCAAAGACAATATATGCTGGTGACGACTGTCGCCATTTATTTGACCATAGCAATTACAGCCAAACCAGCTAAGTCTGCTGTTGTAGCTCTCAGTGATGACAATTCGATAGTTGTATTTGACCCCGATAAATCAGATAATCCAGCAAATAATGGTCTAATTTTGTGGACTGTTGATGATGTAAATCAGTTGTTCCAAAACCAATTTTGGTATCGTGTTGGTTCTCAAAGTAGAGAAAATTCGCTCAATACGCTCAATTTGATTCGCCTTGAACAATCTCAACCAGCTGATAAGCAACTCTCTGTGGCATACGCTGGTAGTGGCTTTGAAGTGGCGCTTGATTTGACGTTGGATGGTGGTGCGCTGGGGAGTGGTAGCTCTAGCTTATTTGAAAATATCAGGATTAAAAATACTGGTTCTGATCAGTTAGACTTCCACCTCTTTAACTACACTGACTTTGACCTGAATGAAAGCGGTCAGCAGGATACAATCAAAATAGGTAGTAATAAAGCTCAACAGTCTGACACCTTTACTTGGGCAACCGAAGTTATTGATCCTGTAGCGAGTTATTATCAGGTGTCTCCTTTCGCTACTATCTTAGAGGCTTTGGAAGATGATGTTCCCACTACTCTGAATAATTTTTCTGGCCCATTGACTGGTGAAAATAGTTATGCTTTCCAATGGGATTTTAAGGTTGAGTCAGAAAAATCTTTCTTAATTAAAAACTACAAATCTATCAAACCGGTTCCTGAACCGACGATTATCCCAGGCTTGGTAGTTTTTGGTAGTTTTATGTGGCTGTGGCGATCGCGTCAAGCTCTACGCCACTCTACCAATAGCTAATATAAGCTGTTACACAAATAAACTTGCATAGTTACTGAATGGCACTAAGAAAATCGTTCCCAGTCTTCAGACTGGGAATGTATTCCCATAAGCTCCGCCTCCAGTCAAGATAGAGTAGGCTCCGCCTCCGAAGATTGGTTAAGAGCCTGGAGGCTCTTAACCAGTCAGGGCAAAGGCTGTCATTTTGAATTTTAATTCTGACGTTCTTTCTATTAGGAGTTTACGGCATGTTACCTGGGACTAGTTTGATAACTGTTTTAGCTTTAATTGTTTACTTTGGTATTACAGTAAATGTGTCTAGAACTAGAGTAAAATTTAAAATTCCGGCTCCTCAGATATCAGGCAACCCTTACTTTGAGCGATCGCTACGTATCCAGCAAAATACTGTAGAGCAACTAATCCTATTTTTGCCTAGCCTCTGGTTATTCTCTTCATTCGTATCTTCCGTTTGGGCAAATGTAATTGGCAGTGTTTGGATCATCAGTCGCATCGTATACGCTTTAAGTTACTATCAAGCTCCTGAAAAACGGACTGTTGGTTTTGCAATTAGTGCCCTGATGATCTTGATACTGCTTATAGGTTCTTTAGTGGGAATAGTTATAACCCTACTGAAGACTGGATTCTAGTACCGTAATTCGTAATTCGTAACGGGCTATATTTTTTGTAAAGCTTGTCCAAAGGAGCCTAAATTGTGGTATTGAGCACAAAATAGGCATTCAAAAGTCAACAATCTAGAAAAACCTTGACCTTTGTAGAGACGCGATTAATCGCGTCTCTACTCTTGCCCCTGCCAGTTCCGTAAGTCCTGGTTAGTTTGCTATTCGCCGCCATAAGCTTGTACAATGTCTTTCTGAACGTTTTCCCCCATACAACTTCTCCATGCGATTACCTGCTATGCAGTAACTTAGTAACTTTTGTACTTGGAGATAAGAACAAAATTGGATTAGCCACCGCTAGAAAGCTGGTTCATTGAAGGATTTAAAAAAAGATGCAGCCGATATACGGTTGTATCACTCATAATTAAGTTGATTGTCCACCAAAACGTTGTATGAACGAGCTGGAGCGGTACTATAGAGTCTTGGAATTAGAGCCTGGGGCAACACTTGAAGAAGTGAACCAGGCTTATAAAGATTTAGTCTTTGTTTGGCACCCCGATCGCATTCCCAAAGAAAATCTCCGCCTACACCAGAAAGCACAAGACAAGCTGAAAGCAATTAATGAAGCTCGTGATAAATTGCGATCGCAAAAAGTCAAACATCACATCGCGCCTAGCTCACAGCCACGGGAGCAGCAGAAAAAAGCAGAGCAAACAACCGAGCAACCAGCAAAGCGAAACCCAGACTTGAGTGGCAAAGACTACAGTCGAGCAAATTTGAGCAACAAAGACTTATCTGGCAGAAACCTGAGTTATGCCAACTTGAGTGGTGCTAATCTTAGTGATACTTTTATGCACAAAGTCAATCTCAGAGGGGCGAATTTATCTGAAGCAAATTTGTTTCGGGCCAATTTACTTTTAGCTGATCTCAGAGAAGCGAATTTGCGTGCTGCTAATTTAATTGGAGCAGATTTGAGTGGAGCAGATCTCAGAGGAGCCGACTTTACAGGAGCGCGAATTCGCTCCGGCGATCGCCTCCTAGTTAAACTGATTGGCGCTAATTTAGCTGGGGCGATTATGCCTGATGGCACGATTCATCAGTAGTTGAAAACAAAACTAACTAACCTGATTTCCTCAAAAAAACCAAGTTTGTAGTACCTGCAATATGCGAAACTTGGCAATATTCCCTAGAAATCAGATTTAACATGAGTAGCACAATTTCTGACATTGCAGTCAAAACCATCAACGGTGAGGATAAGCAGCTAAACGAGTACGCCGGAAAGGTACTCTTAATTGTGAATGTGGCTTCCTACTGCGGTTATACTTCTCAATACGAGGGACTGGAAAAGTTGAACCAGGAGTATGGGGAAGCAGGGTTGCGTGTATTGGGATTTCCCTGCAACGATTTTGGAGCGCAGGAACCAGGAAGCAATCAAGAGATTGTGAAATTCTGCACGAGTAACTATGGCGTTACTTTTGAACTGTTTGATAAAGTTCATGCTAAAGGTTCGCAGCTACATCCACTTTATGCTCGACTTACCAATGCAGTTGAACCAACAGAACCTGTTGCTTGGAATTTTGAAAAATTTTTAGTCAATAAGCAAGGTGGAGTGGTAGCGCGATTTAACAGTAGTATTCAGCCATATTCACCAGAAGTAATTGCCATAATTGAGAAAGAATTAGCAAAATAGTTATACGGTAATAGTCAAGAATTAAAGATTATTATGCTATTGACTATTGGCTCTGGACTATTAAGTCAACTTCCACCCAGTTACTTAATTAAAACAGTTATCAGTTATCAAAGTTTGAGTTAGGATCTAAATCCCCATCTCAAAAGTAACACTTTTAGAAGTGGGGAAATTCTGACTCTCAACTGAAAACTATTCACGGTTTACTAATTTGTTGAGAATATTGATCCCAGAAAGCAGTTTAATTTATTTGTGTCTAAATTGTCATGAACATTGCAATCATTGGTTGTGGTTATGTTGGTTATGTGGTTGCTCAATATTGGCGGCAAAATATGGATTTTGTTGTTAGCGCCACGACAACTTCCTCTGAGCGGATCACAGCACTACAACCAATTGCCCAACGAGTTACAGTTACCCAAGGTAATGATCGAGATGGTCTAAAATCATTATTGCACAATCAAGATGTTGTACTTTTGAGTGTTGGTGCAAAAGGTGCAGATACTTATGAAGAAACTTATTTGCAAACTGCCAAAACTTTAGTTTCAGTCTTGCAGCAGGCTCCCAGTGTCAGACAGTTAATATATACAGGCAGTTATGCAGTTTACGGCGACAGAAACGGTGTATGGGTAGATGAAGAAACACCGCTTGCACCTGCTAACCTTAATGCTCAAATTCTTCGGAAAACCGAGGAAGTTTTGTTATCAGCATCTAGCGAAAATCTCCGCGTTTGCATCTTACGCTTGGGAGGAATTTATGGACCTGGTAGAGAACTGGTAAAAATATTTAGGAGATATTCGGGCACAACCCGTCCTGGTAATGGTGAAGATGTCACCAATTGGATTCATCTAGATGATATTGTTGGTGCTATAGAATTTGCCCGTCGCAACCGCTTACAAGGGGTTTATAATTTAGTGGATGATGCACATCTCCCTAGCCGAGAATTCCTAGATACCCTGTTTGATAAACATAATTTACCCAAAGTTATATGGGATGCTTCTGTTAAGAGTAACCGTCCATATAATGTCTGGGTATCGAATCAAAAGATCAAAGATGCCGGATACCAGTTTATCCATCCACAGATGATTTTTTAGCAGATATCGAGAGCTTGGAATTATGCAACCATCTGCTGTAACTAACACATTCGTGCCAACATCTCCCACCCAGTTTTACACTTGGGAAAATTATCGTTGTGCTTACGAAGTTCATCAACCAATTAATGCAACCTCTGAAGGTATTCCTTTGCTGTTAATTCATCCTATTGGCGTTGGATTATCACGGCAATTTTGGCAGCGATTTTGCCACGAATGGTACAATACAGGTCATCGCAATCCAATTTATAATCCTGATTTATTGGGATGTGGTGAAAGTGAGATGCCCCGCGTGGCTTACACTCCTGGTGATTGGGCAAAACAATTGCAATATTTTTTACAAAAAGTAGTACAAAAACCTGTAGTTGTTGTAGTTCAAGGTGCTTTATTACCAGTTGCCATAGAATTAATTCAAAATGAACCAAATTTAATCGCTGGACTTGTACTTGCTGGTCCGCCAGCTTGGGCTGTGATTACCAAAAAATCACCAGAATGGCAGCAAAAAATTCTTTGGAATCTCTTAGATTCGCCTTTCGGGAGTGCTTTTTATCGCTATGCACGCACCCCAAAATTTTTAACTTCTTTCTCGACTCGCCAACTCTTCGCTTCAGACGATGCTGTCGATGCAGAGTGGTTGAATGCTTTGGTGGGAGGTGCAGAAAATCCTGACAGTCGCCATGCAGTATTTTCCTTCTTGGCAGGATTTTGGCGGCAGAACTATGGTAGTACTATTGCCTCTATTAAGCAACCAACACTGGTAGTTGTGGGGGAAACAGCATCGAGTATTAGCCAAGAAGGTAAAAAAGAAACGCCAGATGAACGCTTAGCTGACTACCTCGCCTGTTTGCCTCAAGGTCGGGGTATTAAAATGAATGGACGCAATGTTTTACCATACGAATCTACCACAGAATTTGTTGCAGCGATCGCCCCATTTATCAATGAAGTTTGCTAGCTGATTGACAGTTAGATTAGACCAATCCCTCCATCATGGGTTATTAGTGGATTGATTACTTCAAAAGGCAAAACTATGCTTTCCAATCGTCAAGGACAAAAAATTCCCAAAGTCACCTTCCGTACTCGCCAGAACAATCAGTGGATGGATGTAACCACCGATGAACTGTTTGCTGGTAAGACAGTGGCTGTTTTTTCTTTACCAGGTGCTTTTACTCCAACTTGTTCATCAACTCATCTCCCTGGCTACAACGAATTAGCTAAGGTTTTCAAAGAAAACGGCGTAGATGATATTATTTGTATTTCTGTCAATGATGCCTTTGTGATGAACGAATGGGCAAAGGATCAAGAAGCAGAAAATGTCAAACTAATACCCGATGGCAATGGTGAATTTACTGAAGGCATGGGAATGCTGGTAGATAAATCAGACTTGGGCTTTGGTAAGCGTTCATGGCGCTATTCCATGCTTGTAAAAGATGGTGTAATTGAGAACATGTTCATTGAGCCAGACGAACCCGGAGATCCCTTTAAGGTGTCTGATGCCGAAACAATGCTCAAATACATAAACCCCAAAGCAGTGAAACCGGAAGTAGTTTCTCTGTTTACGAAAGTGGGTTGTCCCTTCTGCGCTCGCGCTAAGGAGATGCTCAAAGAACGTGGCATAAACTACGAAGAAATCGTCTTGAGTAAGGATATTACCACACGCTCTTTACGGGCAGTAACAGGTGCGACAACAGTTCCCCAAGTCTTTATCGATGGTAAATTAATTGGGGGTTCTGAGGCATTAGAAGCCTACTTTGCAGCTAGCTAGGTTTTGAATGTAACTTCAGGTGGGCACTGCCCACCCACCTATCGTCATTAGTCATTAGTCATTAGTCATTAGTTATTAGTCATTAGTCATTAGTCATTTGTAAACGCTTTTGACCAATGACTAACGACAATACAAGTTGGAGCAGAAGCTTTCTTTGCTCCAACTTCTCTCCATGCCCCATGCCCCATGCCCC
>NZ_JADEXR010000112.1 GCF_015206995.1 aff. Roholtiella sp. LEGE 12411
TAATAGGACTTACGCAACTGGCACACAAGGCTTCTGGTATAAGAGTCAAGGGTCAAGGGTCAAGGGTCAAGGGGAGCCACTGCGCCCTTGCGGCTCTGCCGACTTAAAGCAAGTGGCGTTCAAAAATCAAGGTTTTTTGGACTTTTGACCTTTGACTCTGGACAACCTGTGGCGTTAAAAATATGACACTTGCGTAAGTCCTGACTAAAACAAATAATTTTTACTGAATTGCGACGGATAAAGACTAAACTAAAAAGTCTTGTACAGCAAAACCTGTAGCTTTAAATGAAGTAATCATGTCTAAGGTTCTTGTCTCCGATACTGTTGATCAAGCGGGAATTGACATTCTTTCCCAAGTTGCAACTGTTGATATCAAAACAGGTCTAAAACCAGAACAACTGGTAGAAATCATTGGTGAGTATGACGCGTTGATGATTCGTTCTGGTACGCGTGTGACCAAAGAAATCATCGATGCTGCTACCCAGCTAAAAGTCATCGGTCGGGCTGGTGTAGGTGTGGATAATGTGGATGTTCCCGCAGCCACACGTCGAGGAATTGTAGTAGTCAATTCTCCAGAAGGAAACACCATCGCCGCCGCTGAACACGCTCTCGCTATGATGTTGGCTTTGTCTCGTCATATCCCTGATGCTAATGCTTCAGTGAAAAGGGGCGCGTGGGATCGCAATAGCTTTACTGGTGCAGAAGTTTACAAAAAAACTTTAGGCATTGTCGGTTTAGGTAAAATTGGTTCCCATGTTGCAGCTGTGGCTAAGACAATGGGGATGAAACTACTAGCTTATGACCCTTTTATCTCCACAGAACGAGCTGAACAGATTGGCTGTCAGTTGGTGGAGCTAGATTTGCTTTTCCAGCAAGCAGATTATATTACGCTACACATCCCCAAAACCCCAGAAACCACTCACTTAATCAACGCCATAACCCTGGCTAAGATGAAACCCACAGCTCGGATTATTAACTGCGCTCGCGGTGGCATCATTGAGGAAAAAGCTTTAGCAGCAGCGATCAAAGAAGGTAGAATAGCCGGTGCAGCCTTGGATGTGTTCGAGTCAGAACCGCTGGGAGAATCTGACTTGCGATCGCTAGGAAAGGAAGTTATCCTTACGCCCCATTTGGGAGCTTCCACTACCGAAGCTCAAGTAAATGTCGCAATCGACGTTGCTGAACAAATTCGGGATGTACTTTTAGGACTACCAGCGCGTTCAGCAGTCAATATTCCTGGACTCGGCCCTGATGTGTTAGAAGAACTCAAACCCTACATGCAACTAGCAGAAACTCTGGGTAACTTGGTGGGACAGCTAGCTGGTGGACGGGTAGAATTACTCAACGTCCGGATGCAAGGCGAACTGGCGACCAACAAGAGTCAGCCTTTGGTTGTAGCTGCCCTTAAAGGACTACTTTACCAAGCCCTACGGGAACGAGTAAATTACGTCAATGCCAGCATAGAAGCCAAAGAACGGGGAATTCGGGTGATTGAAACACGCGACGCCTCAGTTAGGGACTATGCCGGTTCGCTACATCTCGAAGCCACAGGTACTTTAGGTACTCATTCTGTCACTGGTGCTTTATTGGGTGAGCGGGAAATTCACCTAACTGATGTTGATGGTTTCCCCATTAACGTCCCACCCAGCAAATATATGCTGTTTACCTTGCACCGCGATATGCCAGGAATTATCGGCAAACTTGGTTCCTTACTCGGCAGTTTTAATGTCAATATTGCCAGTATGCAGGTAGGCCGAAAAATCGTTCGTGGCGACGCGGTAATGGCTCTTAGCATTGATGATCCCTTACCCGACGGAATTTTGACTGAGATTATCAAAGTGCCTGGAATCCGAGACGCGTATACAGTAACACTATAAGTGCTGAGTAATAAGTGCTGAGTCACCGGAGTTTCCCCGCAGGGAAACCCTTCTTGCAACTTCTGGCTGAGTGAAGAAAAAAGTTAGGAGTCAAAAGCATAACTTACAACTCATAACTCTCTTAAACTCATTACTCAGCACTCAGCACTCAGCACGGGCTAAACGCCCCGCTACGATCACAGCACTCAGCACCCTGAAGATGGCAAACACCTGGTGGGAACTCAAGATTTTATGTGAGCCAGACCTAGAAGATTCCATCTTTTGGCGACTGGAAAATTTTGGCTGTCGTGGAACAGCTAGTGAGAGCAAGGGAAATTCTTCTGTAGTAAAGGCTTACCTGCCGAATTTTCAAGCACAGCTACTAGATTTAGCTGCACTATCGCTATGGCTGCGTCAAGATGCACTCTGTGTAGGACTGTCATCTCCGACGCTACACTGGCAGTTGATTGATGAAGAAGATTGGGCGAGTAGTTGGAAACAATATTGGCATCCCCAAGAAATAGGCGATCGCTTCCTAGTCAACCCCGCATGGCTACCTACACCAGAAGCATCGGAACGTTTAGTGATTCGTCTCGATCCTGGTGTAGCATTTGGTACGGGCAACCATGCCACTACCCAGCTATGTCTAGAATCTTTAGAAATGCGTCTGGGTGAAGTTCCTCAATCTTTCGTTGCTAGTGGTGACAAACATCAACCTCTAGTAATTGCGGACATTGGTTGTGGTTCCGGTATCCTTTCCATTGGGGCATTACTGTTAGGAGCAGGAAAAGTTTATGCAGTAGATACTGACCCGTTAGCAGTAAAATCAACTATCAGCAATCGCGCACTCAACGACATTAGTCCAGAACGTTTGATACCAACAGAAGGAAGTGTAGATATTTTGACAAAACTGGTTGAGAATCCAGTAGATGGTATCGTCTGCAATATTTTAGCTGATGTGATTATTGAGTTGGTTCCACAAATGAGTGCGATCGCTCAACCTAGCACTTGGGGTATTTTCAGCGGCATTTTACTTGATCAATCCAAAGCTGTGGCTGATGCCTTAGAAAAACATAATTGGGTCGTTGCTACCCTCTGGAAAAGGAAAGAATGGTGTTGCTTAAATGTACGGCGCTCTTGATAAAGTTATCACCAAAATCAAGCACATCTTCAAATTTAATTGAGTATTTCAAAGTCAAAGGTTTGATTATTGTCTCAATTAAGATTAAAGGCACAGGCGTAGCCCGCAGCATACATCACGCTGTAAATAACCTAATTGTTTCTTTTGCCTGAGTTTATAACTCTAGTTGGAAGTTCATACTTTTGTATGACCTGTTGGATTTTGAAATTTACTGTATTTATTCTGTGTTTAACTTTATCAAAATCAATATTTGCCCAAATACTGACATTGGTAGGCTCTTTATAATTACCACCCATAGTTTGCCTCACTCGTCAAGATATTTTTATATATCTATACACTACCAATTGCCTCAATTCCTAAACTACTTACTCAAGACATATAAGCACATATACTTAATGTTTGCTTAAGGTTTTATGAAAAACTCTACTCACAAGGGCATGGGGCATGGGGCATGGGGCATTAATAATTTTTCTACCCTGTTTCCCCTGCTTCCCCTGTTTCCTATGCTTCCCCTGCTTCCTATGCTTCCCCTGCTTCCCCTGCTCTTACTTGGAGACTTCAGTTTTTTCCGGTTCCTCTTGGGGTAATTCGATCACAGAACGCTTAGTAAATCCCCAAGCTAGGATCAGACCGATCGCAGTAATCATGAACCATTCTGGTGGTACTAAAGCATCATTCACCACTTTTAATAACAGTCGCAAGCCCACCAATGCCACAGTTACATAGCCTGCGTCTTCTAAGTTTTCAAATTCATCTAACCAACGGATAAACAATCCTGCCATGAATCGCAGCGTAATAATACCGATTGTTGCACCCGTTAGTACTAGCCACTTTTCTTGAGAAACAGCGATCGCAGTTGTCACGCTATCCAAGGAAAATGCTAAATCTGTAAACGCAATTACGGGGATCGCTTGCCACAATGAGTTGAAGCGGGGGCCGTGATGATGATCGTCCTCTGTTTCTTGAGAGGTAAAGTGTTGGAACACCAGCCACAACAAGTATACAGCACCCAAAAATTCAAATTGCCAGAATTTTTGCACCCAAGTTGCAGTTAAAATTAGGGAGATTCGCAGCACGTAGGCAACGACCAAACCAAAGTTGAGTGCCTGACGCTCAAGTTTTTTGTCCTCCAGTCCTTGGGCGATCGCAGCGAGGGCGATCGCATTGTCAGCGGATAGCACTGCCTCTAAAAAAATCAGAATCAGCAGGACTATAGAGGCTTCAACGCTGAAATGAAAGTTCAGGTAATCAAAAATTCGGTCTAACATTCCGGGTTCTCAAGCAGCGAAAATTAAAAATTAACAGAATTAGCTAATTTAGCCAATTTAATATAAACAGTGCAATAAATTGCTACCCTAATCCAGCTTAACGTGGTTGCGGTGCATTCTGAAGGTGATGTCTAAGGACAAGCCATCCGGTGACGCTCGTTATTCGCTAGAGGGATTGTCTAAAGATAATCCAAACGCGATCGCTAAATACGATTATTTATGTAGTCATTTTTAAGAAAGAGCGCCATCGCTATTACTTCTGAAGTAAGAACGCTTAGCTTTGTTGGGAAAATTTGCCAAGCGTAAATTTGGTAACAAGTTATAATGCCTGATTTACTTAGACATAGAATTCATGTGACAATAGTGGAATTAGGGTTGAAAGTTATACTTCATACCAAGGAAATCCAATATGAGTATTGGTAACACTAAGTTGCATCCAAAATTAATTTTTTGTCTGAGTGTGGTGTGTGGCTTGCTGGGCGTGATGATCCCCGACACCGTAGCTTCTCAAACTACTCCTGTAATACGCATTTTAAGGGTTACAGCTAGTGGAGGTACTACTTTCAAGCGGGAAGAAAGCTGGTATCTACAAGCACGTAACATAACACAGGCGGATCAAAAGTGTGCCGTCAGAGCAGGTGAGAAATTTTTTGTTTCGTCTATTCTAAGTAGTAACAATAGTCAGGTAGTAAGTCCTAATGGTAATGGTGAACGTCTCAGGGATTACTGGGAAGTCACATTTGAAAAGCCACTTCCTTGCAATCAGCAGGGTGAGGGTAGGCAAACCTGGTTTGTTTTTAAAGCTCATGTACAACAATTACAAGCTGTTGCCGTCCGATAGTAGTGCTGCTAACAAAATTTCACAACATCTGTGCCAACTTTGCTTGCAAACCATTTGCTAAATCTAATAACTTGATATCATCCGTATCAACACTATTTCCCTCACCAGCTAACAGCTTGATCACAGCAGTTAACCTCTCATCTGCTGGAGTAATTCTCCAACATTCTTCTAAGTTCACGGCTATATCAAAAAGCGTTAGTGGAGATCTTCCTAAAAAGGCTTGCTCTGCCAAATATTGGCGTGTACTTATAGCTACATTATCATCACTGACTAAAAATTCTTTAATAGCATCTAACTGATAATTACCGAATATTTCGTCATGTCCCCAGGTTTCTAGCCAGTCTCCATCTACATCTTCAACGTAAAAATTGACAAAATCAATCCCGTAAGTTAGCCAATTCTGCTGCATTTGTCGAGCTGTTTCTAAAGCTTCAGCAAATGTATCTATTTGATTATCGTAGCTGTGAGTTTCTCGTTGATTAGCCATAAAAGCTGTGATGAGCAGGTAAGTATATAGGCTATGACACAAATCTTGAAGATCAAATTCTTGAGAGGATCACGAAAATTTTAAATACTTGCCACCACAAAGATAATCGCTGTTGTACAGTGCCACATTGACTAACTGGTTGACAAAATTAGCATCTTTAGGATTGTAACTTAAGAATAATCCTCTCTCTATTTCCCACAATCGCAGTGTATTTTGCCAAGCTTGGTACTTTTGTTGATTGAGTTCTTCACTAACACTAGTAACTTGAATGCAGAGTGGTTGGTTGTTACGACTACTAATAATTAAATCTGTTGCCATAGATAGGTCGGCAATATAACGCTGCCAAAAACTACCTTCACGTTGGACAACATCTTGGGCGATTGATCTAATGATATCATCATCAATCTGATTAAACTCACCTGCCATTAGCTTTTGCTTCCAAATATAAAATTTGGAGTCACTTGCATTGATCCATCTAGGAAAGAGATAACCATACCAATATCTCTCATTAGGCGTCATCTGCTGAAACTTTGCTTTTTGTTCTTCTTCCGAAGACAGGGATCTAATTATCAGCCAAATTGTAGAATCAGTAATCACCTCTAGGAGGAAGGCTAAGACAAAGGGTTTAGCAGTCAGGGTACCCAGCTTGATATTTTTTACCCAGCGATTGATTTCATCTAATCTTCTGGCTAAATTAGGATCTATCGAGGAAGCTTGCTCGATGAGGGACTTTAGCTTATCCTTAATCTCTTTTGCTTGCAAATGATGCCCTACTCTCAGAAAATAACGCTTTTTTCACCAATTCACAACTAATCTTAACTGGAAAATGGCTCTATTAATTTCCAGATGCGATCAAATATTTTCCTGGTGGATGCCCTGTGCCCGTAAAACCTCACGTAATCGAGCTATTTCTTGCTCTGTTTGAAATATCAGAAGAGACGAATTTTAGGATAGCAGGTTCAGACACAAGCGATCGCCCCTAAGTTTACGTTCATTTTACTGATATATTCGCGCAGCTTAACGAAACTCTAAACACTTTCGCACAAATCTCCGTTAAGAATATAGTTCAATAACAATACCGTTTGCAGCCATAACTATGTCTCAACCAACTATAGAATCCATCTTACAAGAGAAACGCTTATTCCATCCGCCTGGTGAATTTTCCCAGAATGCCCATATCAAAACTCTGGAAGACTATCAGCGCCTCTATAATCAAGCCAAAGCTGATCCTCAGCAATTTTGGGCAGAATTAGCTGAAAAAGAGTTGCACTGGTTCCAAAAATGGGACACGGTTCTAGACTGGCAACCGCCTTTTGCTAAGTGGTTTGTTGGTGGTAAGATTAACATCTCTTACAACTGTCTTGATCGACACCTGACGACTTGGCGCAAGAATAAAGCGGCACTGATTTGGGAAGGGGAACCAGGAGATTCCCGTACTCTTACTTATGCCCAACTGCACCGGGAAGTTTGCCAATTCGCCAATGTGCTAAAGCAACTGGGAGTACAAAAAGGCGATCGCGTCGGTATTTATATGCCAATGATTCCCGAAGCTGCGATCGCTATGTTAGCTTGTGCCAGAATTGGCGCACCTCATAGTGTAGTATTTGGTGGTTTTAGTGCCGAAGCTTTACGCGATCGCCTAATCGATGCTCAAGCCAAGCTAGTGATCACTGCTGATGGTGGTTGGCGCAAAGATGCGATCGTCCCTCTCAAAGAACAGGTAGACAAAGCCTTAGCAGATGGCGCTGTTCCCAGCGTACAAAATGTTCTAGTTGTCAAGCGCACCGGACAGGAAACTTATATGCAGTTGGGGGGGCGCGATCATTGGTGGCATGATTTACAAAAAGGCGCATCACCTGATTGTCCCGCTGAACCAATGGACAGCGAAGATATGCTATTTGTCCTCTACACTTCTGGTAGTACTGGTAAACCAAAGGGTGTTGTGCATACAACCGCTGGTTATAACTTATATACCCATATCACTACTAAGTGGATATTTGACCTGCAAGATACAGATGTATATTGGTGTACCGCAGACGTAGGTTGGATTACGGGGCACAGCTATATTGTCTATGGCCCTCTTTCCAATGGTGCAACAACTCTGATGTACGAGGGTGCGCCTCGTACTTCCAATCCTGGCTGTTTCTGGGATGTAATTGAAAAATATGGCGTCAATATTTTTTATACTGCACCTACGGCAATTCGGGCATTTATTAAGATGGGTGAACACCATCCCAAAACGCGAAATCTGTCTTCCTTGCGTTTGCTGGGAACCGTCGGCGAACCGATTAACCCAGAAGCTTGGATGTGGTATCACAAAGTAATTGGTGGTGAACGCTGCCCAATTGTCGATACCTGGTGGCAAACTGAAACTGGCGGTATTATGATTACGCCACTACCAGGAGCAATTTCTACTAAACCTGGTTCAGCAACTCTTCCCTTTCCAGGAATTCTTGCAGATGTCGTCGATTTGGAAGGTAACACCGTACCCAACAATGAAGGTGGTTATCTAGCGGTGCGCCATCCTTGGCCAGGAATGATGCGGACAGTGTACGGCGATCCAGAACGCTTCCGCCGCACTTATTGGGAACACGTCCCTCCTAAAAATGGCAACTATACTTACTTTGCTGGTGATGGTGCAAGACAGGATGAAGATGGCTATTTCTGGGTAATGGGTCGCGTAGATGATGTACTGAACGTATCAGGGCATCGTCTTGGTACAATGGAAGTAGAATCAGCCTTAGTTTCTCATCCAGCTGTTGCAGAAGCAGCAGTAGTAGGTAAGCCAGATGAACTCAAAGGTGAAGAAGTAGTTGCTTTTGTGACTTTAGAAGGTACTTATCAAGCAAGTGAAGAACTGAGTAAAGAGCTTAAGCAACACGTTGTTAAAGAAATTGGAGCGATCGCTCGTCCTGGAGAAATTCGCTTTACGGATGCTTTACCCAAAACGCGATCGGGTAAGATTATGCGGCGCTTATTGCGAAATCTCGCATCAGGACAAGAAGTATCTGGTGATACTTCGACGTTAGAAGATAGAAGCGTGTTGGATAAGTTACGGGAAGGCGCTTAGACAATTCACCATAGGGGCGCAACGGCTTACGCCCCTACTAACGTCCCCTATTATCATGATAATCAGGATATTATTAAGGCATTGAGGACGATGAAGCTGAATAGCCAACTAAAATCAGTATTGGTTCAACCTCTTAGCTGTATGATGCTGAGTATCATAACTGCAATTGGCACATCACCATCAGTGTTAGCAGTTACGAGAAAAACTTCTCTGCACACACCTCAACAGTCTGCACACAAGCAACCACAAAAATTAGCACAGTTTTCCGGCGCGGAACAACCAGCAGAGCGATCGCAGCTGATCCAACAAGCTAATGCTTTGTACAATCAAGGAGACTTCAAAGGTGCAGAGGAAAACTTACGGAAGTTTCTCAAAAAATTCCCAGAAGATGCGTTTGGACACTTTCAACTAGGAAATGTGCTTTTTCGTCAAAATCAACCAGAAGCAGCAGTTAGTGCTTACCGAGAAGCCATTCGGATTAGGTCACAATATGCTCTAGCTTACAATGCGATCGGTATGGTTTACGCCAGTCAAAGTCGCTGGACAGAAGCCATTACTGAATATCAAAAAGCGTTGGAAATTAATCCTAGTTATGGCGAGGCATTAACTAATGTAGCATTGGTGCTTTGGCAAACAAATAAACGAGATGAGGCGCTATCTTCTTTAGAGAAAGCTTTAAATATCTTCAAAGCACAGAACAGAAATGAAAAAGTTAACCAAGTCGAACGTATTTTGCGAGAAATTAAAACTGCTGATGATCCTAGTCTTTCATAAAAATCATATTTACGGATGCTTTGCCTAAAGTTGCGATCGGGTAATATTCTACTGTTTAGCCTTATATAAATCCTCTAATTTTAATTATGGGAATTCCCCTGTTGCCTGTTGCCCGTTAAGAGTTCCCTTTTAATTTTTCATCAGCGATCGCACGACTGATGACCACTGATGACAATTATTGGAGATTTTAACGGTTAACGCTGCTCATGTCAGCATAGCGATCGCCTACTGCTACACTTTTTGGTGCAACTTCCTGAATACGGGCAAGTTCTTCTGCTGTCAATGTAATATCTACGCTTGCAACGTTCTCTTCCAAGTAGGTACGGCGTTTGGTTCCGGGAATGGGAACAATATCGTCTCCTTGTGCGAGTAACCAAGCAAGAGCTAATTGTCCTGGTGTCACACTCTTTTTGGCGGCAATTTCTTTGACTTGCTCAACTAACTGGAGATTCTTGTAAAAGTTTTCACCTTGGAATCGGGGCATATTTTTGCGGAAGTCGTCAGGCGCAAAATTATCTGGACTGGTAATTTGTCCAGAAAGAAAGCCTCTACCAAGTGGACTATACGGCACAAAACCAATACCTAAGTTGCGAATAGTGGGCAAAATCTCGTCTTCTGGCTCGCGTTGCCAAAGCGAGTATTCTGACTGTAAAGCCGTAATTGGGTGGACAGTATGGGCACGTCGAATTGTGAGCGCCGATGCTTCCGAGAGTCCCAGGTAGCGAACTTTACCTTGCTTAACCAGCTCTGCCATCGCGCCGACTGTTTCTTCAATTGGGACTTGGGAATCGACACGATGTTGATAATAAAGGTCAATGTAGTCAATACCAAGCCTTTGCAAAGAGGCATCACATGCTTGACGAACATACTCAGGGCTACCGTTGATTCCTCGAAAGTTGTTATCTTCGCCACGCTGGATGCCAAATTTGGTTGCTAATACTACGCGATCGCGTTTATCTTTAATTGCCTTACCAACTAACTGCTCATTCGCACCAATTCCATACATGTCAGCGGTATCAAGCAGAGTAACTCCGAGTTCCAAAGCACGATGAATAGTGGCAATTGATTCTACCTCGTCACTTGCGCCGTAGAACTCCGACATCCCCATACATCCCAATCCCAGTTCGGATACTGTCAATCCTTGATTGCCGAGTTTTCTTGTTTTCATCGATTTGCTCTCTAATTGATCTAAATAACGTGATTTCGGTGCGGTAATTTGCTATAAGTTGACATTTGCTTAATGAACGTGAGTCAAGTTATCTATCGGTACTTGCTGAAGTTCTAATAAATTGGGCGTTAATGTAGCCTCTTTCAACAAGAGTTGCCCCTCAGACAAACCGAAATTAACGCAGACATCATCTGTTTGATGGTTTGCTTCTAACTCCTGGTAGTGCTGAATTTTCTTTTGAATCATCTCTAAGTTATGATTCAGTTCACGGATGCGTTCTGTAACCTCACACTCATGAGCTTCGAGAATTAACCGACGTTCTGCGATCGCTTCAGGCTTTTGGCGATACAAATCAGCAAATTGTTGCATTTGGCGAATTGGCATTCCAGTCGTCCGTAGTCGAGTCAAAAACTTAATTCGAGCAATGTCCGTTGCCGAATAACGACGATGCCCATTCGCTGCTCTGTTGATTGGAGCAAGTAGTCCATTACGCTCGTAATAGCGCAGAGTATGCACACTCAGCCCCGTTAGCGCCGCAACTTGTTGAATGGTAAGTTCTGTTTCCATATCCAAACACCATAGAACTTAGAGCACACTCTAAGTCAAGCCTTTTTGCAAAAAAAAACTCAGATAGTACTTATATGGAAATTACCGTACCTCGATAAAGACCCCCAGCAGACTTCCTCAAGGCTGGAATTTATCAATCAGGACTTACGCAAGTGTCATATTTTTAACGCCAGAGGTTGTCCAGAGTCAAAAGTCCAAAAAACCTTGATTCTTGACCCTTGACCCTTGACTCTTGACTCTTATACCAGAAGCCTTGTGTGCCAGTTGCGTAAGTCCTATCAATAAATAGGGGGTGTTTTCTCGATCACTAGGCTGTAAATACTTAAAAATCGTAAGTAGTATTTTATAAGAGAGTTGCCAATTTTCTTACTATTGGTCGAAGTCAGACGGACATCAGTCCATCAAACTGAACAAGTATAGAATCAGGCTAAACCCATGAGTAAGTATAAGGAACTCTTACGCGTTATTCTTGCAGTATCAATCATCATAGTTGGAGTGACACACTTTATTGTGCCAGAACAATATGTAAGAATTGTGCCACCGCAACTTCCTTACCCTTTAGAATTAGTTTATCTCAGTGGGTTTTATGAAATTTTGGGTGGTATTGGATTATTAGTTCCGCCTGTAAGTCAAGCTGCTGCTTGGGGACTAATTGCTCTTTTTCTTGCTGTTTACCCTGCCAATATTAACATGGCAGTTAATCTAATTAAAGTTGATCATATACCAAACTCTCCTTGGGTTCATGTAGTAAGACTTCCCTTGCAAGCTGTCCTAATTGCTTGGGCTTGGTGGTATACAAAACCTTCAAATCGAGCACAACAAGCTTCTCTGATTCCAAAGTCATTAATTCCTCAAGAACTTGAATTGGAATGAGCACATTTTTTTATTTAGAACTACAGATAAGCACAGCGAAAAGTTCTGTATGCGAGTTTTCCAACCTAGGAAACTTTTAAAGACAGCGAAAAGTTTGCGCGTCTGGGTAACAGGAACGCAAACTTTTTTAAGACAGATAAACACAGATAAATAAGTAATTTATATCCGACCATGCGCGTTAAAACATTGTTTGGGGCAACACTCTTCTTAGCGCTAAGTATTGGAGGAGTTGCTACTCAGGTGGCTCAAGCAGTACAGCTTAGAGATGGCACAGTCTACTTTGTTCAACCGCCGAGCCTCGTTGAGGTAATTACTACTTTCAAAGGTGTGAATGTTTGGGGAGCAACTTATTATTTCACTATCAACGTGCCGGCAAATGCTGGAGAATCTCTGCAAAGGGTAACGATTACTCAGCGAGAGGGAGTAGAAAACATCCGCTATGATCTCGATGATACCCGTGCATTTGTGGGAACAGGCGATCGCAAAAGAGCGCGACTAACACTAGGCTCGGTGACGAGAGAGCGCGAAACACGGACTGTTTCTGTGAACTTTGACCCACCCGTAACTCCAGGACAAACAATCACAATTGCCCTCCGCCCGGTGAAGAATCCAAGCTTTTCCGGTGTTTACCTGTTGGGTGTCACGGTGTTCCCTGTAGGTGAGAAATCTCACGGTCAATTTCTCGGCTTTGGAAGGCTTCAGTTCTACAACGAAGGAAGAAGCTGGTTTCCATAACCAGATATTGTGATTTATTTTTGTTAGGACTTACGCACTGTACAAATGCATCGTGATGTGGATTAACTAAAATAGGTTTTTTCAGGCTTTTCTTAATTATCCTGCGATGGTCACTGTTGTTTCAACGCATCCAGAATTATAACCGTTGTTAATTCAGTCACCTGCTAAGTTTTAGATGTCACACAAATTCTGTATGTCATTGCTTTATCCTAGCCTGTACCCAAAACCTCGTACTGTAATCAGATATTCCGGATGTTTTTGGTCAAGTTCTAATTTTTCACGCAAGCTGCAAATATGAACGTCTACAGTTTTAGTGTCTCCGACATAATCTGCCCCCCAAACCTGATCAAGTAATTGCTCCCGCGACCATACTTGATGATAATAACTCATAAAAAACTCCAACAGACGAAACTCTTTTGGGCTTAAATCCACCTGTTGACCTCGTATTAGGACACGGCATTCTTGAAGATTTAAAGTCAAATCCTTATATTTTAATAGTGGTGTTTGTAGTGTATCTAAACGTTGGCGACGCAGTAGGGAGCGACAACGAGCAACTAACTCGCACATACTAAATGGTTTAGTTAAATAGTCATCTGCTCCCACTTCTAATCCTAAAACACGGTCAGTTTCACTACCTTTAGCACTAAGCATGAGAATTGGTATGGAATTCCCTTGATGACGCAGCAATCGACAAACATCTAACCCATTGATATAAGGCAACATCAAATCGAGAATAACTAGATCCAAGGTCATCTGTTGTGAATTAGATTCCAACTTATTAAGGTACTCTAAGGCAGAACATCCATCAGAAGCAGTTTCTACCTCATAGCCTTCCTCAGACAATGTGACAGCTAGTATTTGCTGAATTAATTGTTCATCTTCTACTACGAGAATGCGGCTAGTTTGTTCAACATCCGTGCAAGCAGAATATTTGGTCAATTCCTTGGTATACAAAGTACTTTGCTTGAGGTAAATTTCATCCAATTCACTGATGATACATCTAGCTAGAGTGAGATACAAGCAGCAAAAATGGTGTAATTGACTTGATAATAGTAACTAAATGTGCTATTTCAAAAAGGCCAATCCTGTAGATGTTCTAACTAAGCAAGAGTGATAGAGCGATCGCTAGTTCGTCTTGACACTACACTAGAAGTGTGCATAATTATTTCTTCTACTAAAGCTAAAGAGTAGGGAATTATACCTCAGCTAGACTAACAGCTTACGGCTCGCTCAAGACGTCGTTAATAGCGTGCAACAATTCGTGGAAAGTGTAGGGCTTCTTCACAAATACACCGACGCCAGAGCCAGCAGCTTCGACAAGCTGGTTGTTTGCTGCGATACCGCTAATACCAATAATTTTGACCTGTGGGTTCATCTGTTGCAGGATGCGGATTGCAGTTAACCCATCCATCGACGGCATCATCATATCCATCAACACTATGCTGACTTTATCTTGATGCTGGGCATACAATGAGATGGCTTCAATACCGTTACTAGCCGTTAGGGTTCTATAGTTGTAGTCTTCTAGCGAAGTTTTGGTAATCTCTAGGATAGCGGCTTCATCATCTACAACTAGAATCAGTTCTCCGTTACCGTTGGGTAATTCCAAGTTTTCTATTTGCTGCTTTGTTCTCTCTTTCACAGCGGGCAGGTACACTTGAAATGTAGTACCTTTACCTACCTCGCTCTCCACATTAATAAAACCACCGTGGTTTTTGACAATACCAATTACAGTTGGTAGACCAAGCCCTGTGCCTTTGCCTGATTCCTTAGTTGTGAAAAAGGGTTCAAAAATTCGATCCAAAATTAGTGGAGGAATACCAAAACCCGTATCCGAGATAGTTATGACTACGTAGTAACCTACATGAGCATCCAGATTCATCTTGGCAAAGTTTTCATCAATGAATAAATTGTCCGCAGAAATATATAGAGTGCCACCTTCGGGCATTGCATCACGGGCGTTTACGCATAGGTTCATTAACACCTGATGCATTTGAGTAGGATCTGCGACAATAGTCCAGAGGCTTTGTGTAGGTAGACTTTTAGTGAGTTTAATAGATTTTGGAAATGTGCTGTTAATAATTTGATCAATTTCCAACACTAGATATTCTAATTGTAAAGAAACGCCCCTACCTTCAGAACCACGTGCAAATGTCAAAATTTGCTTTACCAAATCAGCGCCACGTCTAGAGTTCTGTTCGAGAATCTTTAGCAGTGGCTTATATCGCGCATCGAGATTGGGAAGTTTGAGCGCCAATATTTGGGCTGAGGACATAATGGGCGTCAAGATGTTATTGAGGTCGTGGGCAATACCTGAAGCCAGCGTCCCCAGGCTCTCCAGGCGTTGAGCACGGAGAAATTGGGCTTCCAATTGTTTTTTCTCGGTGATATCAGTGTCAATAATCAGAATGGATTTAGGTTGCTCTGCTTCATCGCGCATCAGTATCAAGCGACTGGCAACAATCACTTCCTTGCCAGATCTTGTTAGTTTACGCAACTCACCTTGCCAGGAGCCATACTCAACAACAATCTTTTCCGCCTCTTCTAGTTGTGGCGAAAGTTCTTGGCGAAAAAGCTTATTAGCATTCTTCTTAATTGCTTCTACTGGTGAAAAGCCGTAGAGACGCTCTGCACCTTGATTCCAGAATAAAATTTGTTGCTCTAGAGTGCAAACAATAATTGCGTCTGTGGTGATATCAAGTAGAGCAGCTTGTTCGCGGATTTTTTGTTCTGCCCATCTGCGCTCAATTGTCGTAGCCAGCACATTCGCGATCGCCTGTAAAAAGTGAATATCATCTTGGGTAAACTCCCGACATCTAGTTGTGTGTGCGCCTAAGATACCAAAAGGTTGTTTCTGACCCTGGATGATCACACTAATCCCGCTGACTACCCCGTGTTCTTGCAGCAACGGTGGGCCGCTGAACCGCGTGTCTTCCCGGAGGTCGTAAACGATTACTGGCTCACTAGAAAGTAGCGTATAGCCTGCCTGAGAGTCACTTCCTCCACCTACTATCCCATCACCCACAAGTTCCGACTGCCAACCGACTCCTGCTCTTAACAGTAAGTTGCTCTTGTCTGGAAGCATTTCCAAAACCTTGCTGTACTCGACTTCAAGGCTTTGAGTAATTAGAGCAACAGCTTCGTCCATTAATACGTACAGGTCTGTATCGTCTAGAGCCAATTGACCTAGTTTAGCTACGGCTGCTTGCTGGCGTGCCCGTGCTCTTAAACCTGATTCTACCCGTTTGCGCTCAGCAAGTTCAGTTTGTACCTGCTCATACAGTTCTGATTGCTGGATGGCAATACCCACCTGCATTGCCAATTGCTGGAGCAAATCGATTTCCCACGGTTGCCACTGCCTGGATGTCGCACACTGGTTGGCAATTAATAACCCCCACAATTTTTCCCTTTGCAAGATGGGAACTGCCAAGTTGGCTTTGACTTGAAACTGAGCAAGTAAATCGAGGTGACATTCGGTAAGACCTGCTGTATAAATATCTGCTATGGCTTGGAAGCGTCCTTGTCTGTACTCCTCACCGCAAGTTTCTATGAAATAAATGTCTTGGACTTGGGCATTCAGAACAGAAATCCAGTTCTTTGCAACTGATTCTACCACCACAGCCCCAGTGTAATCTGGCTCAAAGCGGTAAATAAACACTCGGTCTGCCTGTAGCAACTGTCGCACTTCCGCCACCGTAGTGTTTAGAACCTTATTCAAATTCAAACTCTGGCGGATGCGCTGGGCAATCGTCATCACCAGTCGCTGTAGCTCGATTTGGTGCTGTAGTGACGTCTCTACACGCTGGCGATCGCTAATTTCCTGTTGCAAAAGTGTGTTGGTCTGGGAAAGTTCAGCAGTACGTTCCTCAATGCTTATTTCTAAATTTTCCTGAGCTTGGTGTGTCACCTCGTTGTTCATGTGTAACATGCCTGACCTAATCTACTTAGACTATTAATATTTCGTGGCAACTGTTGTGCCTACGGTCTATTGCCCATAGCCTACATTTTGTCAGAGTACACACACTTTAAATCATCCTTCCATAGATTAATCTAATCAAAACTCAAATATTTCTCAAAAGGTCTTAAACACAATCATGGCAAAGATTTTATGTCATTTATCATTTTTTGAAGGTAATAATAAAAGTATTTGGTTCAAACAAGCCTATTTTGTTAGCTATTTATTGAGAATAGTGTTGATGAACTCGATATTGATATCCTACTAGCTTCATTTTCTATCTCTAAAGATAGAAATATATTGTGCCCACTTCAGACTTTAGACATAGATTATGCAATGCTCGTGGTAAGTCTGTGTGCGCCGAGCATTCAGGATATTTCATCGGTAGGCTCTAGAGGTATTTTTAGGTTAATTGAGCAAAGGTGAGTTTCTATTCTTTGCCAGCAAATTCTTTTACCACTGCTATAGCATCAGGGGGAATCTGCGTAATTATGCGAAATGGAAATGTCGCAGTCGAAGCAAACTGAGCATAATCTGGTGTAAGAAAAATAG
Source organism: aff. Roholtiella sp. LEGE 12411 (assembly GCF_015206995.1). GTDB lineage: Bacteria > Cyanobacteriota > Cyanobacteriia > Cyanobacteriales > Nostocaceae > Komarekiella. The sequence continues at coordinate 17,288 of NZ_JADEXR010000112.1, forward strand.
CGTAGTTTTTAGCTTCTGGAGTCATCTGTGCAGCAAATGCCAAAGCTATAGCTTTCAGGAATTTGCGAATATCAGTTGCTTGTTCACCCACAATTTCACCACCACTAAAAGGTGTATTTGGTTGTCCGACCTGATCCAAAGTAGTAGTGGGGTCTTTGACACTTAGATGAGTCCCCCCAAGTATACCAACCAGCCATTTAGGCGATGGGATTTTGTCAAATGCCACAACTTGTTCAGTTAAAGCTGGAGTGCTCTTATCTGCGGAACTTGCCAACACTAAGGTGGGAATTTGCACCTTGGTTAAACCTGTTTTGCCAAACATCAGAGAAGTTGTCGGACTTAAAGCGATCGCTTGTTTAATCCTAGGATCTCGCAGTTGATAGCTGTCTTCTGGCAATTCTTGAGCGACGCACTGGATGGTTTCTCCCAAACTCAAAACAGACAAGTTATTCTTGCAACGCTGTTTAAGATGTTTTGGTTGTAACTCGGCTCCAGCAATTGCTAAGGCTGTACCACCACCAAAAGAATAGCCAATGACCATCGTGTTATTGGTTGCAAGTTTTCCTTGAAGTGGGTTATTACCAGTTTGGTTGAGCTTTTCAAGTTCATCGAGGACAAAACTAATATCTTTTGGGCGATCCAAAAACTCCTGGGGCTGCAAAAACCTGGTCTTACCTTGTATTGCTAAGTCAGTACTTGTCCCATTACTACCAGGATGTTCTAACGCTGCGAACACATAACCGTGAGATGCTAAATGTTCTGCTAAGTAGCGCAAGTCTGTACGGTTTGACCCCATACCGTGAGAATAAACAATTACGGGTTTGTTGAAAGTTGCAGCAGTTGACCAGTAAATATCAACAGGAATTTTGCGTTGGCGCTTTTGGTCATTCAGGTTTAATTGGAGTATCTGTACTTGAGCGCTTCCCGGTTGGCTGGGGTCAAAAGGGAAAGAAATCTGCGGTTTTCTGGGGTCAAGTTGGGGAGCTATGGTCAGCATAAACTGCTGGGTGCGCCAAAAAGCTGTATTCAAACTTCCTGCAACCATAAAAGCTTGTGGCAAATTAATTTCCAGGCGTTGACTGGGATAAGCAGCGATAAAGCTCAGTACGGAAAGCCCTTGAGGTGCAGTAGAGCCTAATACCAATCCCGCTCTCAATGCTTGGACGCCAGCTTTGTCTTTTCGCACTATCGCCGTAGATATGTCGTTAAGAATCGTTGTACCAATCTGGGTATTGAGTAATCTATTAATGGTGACAACATTGATCGGCAATCCCATCCTCAGCGCTCCCAAGAAAAAGCGGCGTTGTTGTTCAGATAAGTTCTGGGTGAAAACTTCTAAACCTGTAGGAAATTTTCCAGTCTCCGCCGCTTTTCGCAGTTCGGTAACAGAGATGGATTCTGCAAACAGACCAAAACGCACCACAACCGTATCAGCTGCTTGTGCAGAGGTATTTGCCCCGAAAAACTGTGTGAGGGGTATGGTAAAAAACAAACCCGCAACTATTTTTAGACTTCTCCAACTTTTTCCCATAAATATTTTTACCAATTCATACTTACGGGAATATAACGAATATTTGTGTACTTGGCTACTTTATCAAGTCTCTGGCTTATGCTTAAACTATTTCTAATAGGACTTACGCAACTGGCATACAAGGCTTCTGGTATAAGAGTCAATGGTCAAGGGTCAAGGGTCAAGGTTTTTTGGACTTTTGACCTTTGACTCTGGACAACCTCAACGAAAAAATATAACACTTGCGTAAGTCCTGTCTAAGCCAGACAAATACCAGTCTAATGTCATTCATTTAACTCTAGAATTCTTACACCACATCTGGCTGGGCTAAGTAGAATATTCCAACCGAGTCTGCTGTATACCGGGAAGTCACTTAGCTCTCAAGAATTTTGCTAACTCTTAACTATTAATAAATATATAAATGTTTGTAGCTATTCATGCTTTATATTTAGCGACAGGTGGCGTAAATAGCCACTTCTCTTTAGATACTAGGAGGAAACGCTACACTAACCTTTGAAATGTTATGCCCGTAGTCACATAGGTTAGGACAGTGTTAATTGCTTCAAAGCAATGAAGCAACTGGGTTTATACTCAGCACGGGCTAAGCCCTGCTACCGCTAACAGCACTTTGCTACACTCTGACACGATCACCATCAGGTGTACATTAAGGTTAAGTTGATATTGAAGCTTAACTTGATACTAATAGGACTTACGCAACTGGCACACAAGGCTTCTGGTATAAGAGTCAAGGGTCAAGGGTCAAGGGTCAAGGGGAGCCACTGCGCCCTTGCGGCTCTGCCGACTTAAAGCAAGTGGCGTTCAAAAAT
>NZ_JADEXR010000014.1 GCF_015206995.1 aff. Roholtiella sp. LEGE 12411
GGGATATTGAGTTGGGGCGTAGCTAACTGGGGGTGGGTTGAGGGCTTCCAATACTTGACGGGCTGATTGGTAGCGATCGCTTGGTCTGGACGATAGCATTTTATCCAATATCTGCCCCAAATTGGAACTCAAGTTAATTTCTCGTCGCCATTGCCAAGTCAGAGTATAAGTATCAATTAGTTCTTGCGGCTGTTTACCTGTCAGTAAAACTAGCACCGTTACCGCCAAAGCATACAAGTCGCTGTGAGGGGACACCATCCCCGTTTGCATCTGTTCTGGGGGAGCGAATCCTACTTTACCCAATAGGGTTGGTGATGGAGGCGCAACTTCCCCAGGTTGGTAATATTGGGAAGCAACGGTTGCGACTACTTGTTTGACACCACCAAAGTCAATTAGTACTGGAAGTTGGTCAATGTTGCGAAGAATTAAGTTATCTGGGGAGATGTCCCGATGAATGACACCAAGTGAGTGGATGTAATCCAAAACTGGCAAAATTTGCTGTAACAACTGGCGTCCTTCTGCTTCTGTAAACCGTAAACCCTGCTGTATTCGGTCATTTAATAAAGAATTATAAGTTTGACCTTCTACATAATCTTGCACCAAAAACAGGTATTCTTTACCCTGTAAGTTGATGCGTAAAAGTTCCCGGAAGCGTGGGATTTGAGGATGTTGCAGCTTGTAGAGAACACTTGCTTCTCGCTCAAACAGTTCTCCAGCTTTTTGGACAACGTAAGCAGTTTGAACTTGAGGAGAGAATTCTTTTAAAACACAAAGTTCGCGGAAGCGGTTGACATCTTCAGCTAAATATGTACGTCCAAATCCTCCTTGACCAATTTGACGCACAATTACATAGCGATCGCCTAAAGTTAATCCCGCCTTGATACCATAATTCATGGGTGTATCCAACTGCTCACCACACTGGAGACAAAAGCGACTACCTGGGGAATTGTCGTGTCCTTTGGAACAATGTAATTTTGTCATTTGTCAAAAGTCAAAAGTCAAGGGTTAAAAGTCATTAATTATTCTCTGTTCCCAGTCCCCAGTCACTTTAGTTACCAGATTGAACTTTACTGACTTGATCAGCTGCGATCGCATACCAAATTTGAATGAAAGCCTGCTGACTGAGTTTCCCACGTCGCTCACCGGGAAACAACTGCTGAAATTTTTCATTTGTATCTTTGTTCAGTTGACTGATTGTATATTCTCCCAACTGTCCTGCACGTGCTTGGCGTCTCCAATTATCGTAATCTTTTGTACTATAGCTTCCGAGTTTTCGACGTGCTGAGGTACTGAGATTAGCTTGTTCTAGTTTATTCAGCAAGTTGTCAGCAATACCGTACCATTCATCGCGTAAAGCTGCATCTTCGGATTTAGGGGTGAGGCTACGCCCCTTTAATTCTGGCTTACTAGTATAAAATGAATTATCAACTAAGCGTGTAAAAAATACTTCTGGAATTTCTAACTGTTGACGACGGCTGAAAATTTCTTGGGGATTGCGACTTGTTCCTTTGTCGCTCACTGGTTTACCAAGAGGATTGGGTAATTGTGGGATTTGTGGTAACGAGATTGATGGTACAGTGATGGAAGTTACGCTGCGAATGACCGCATTTACCGCTGCCCAAATACCTGCACCAGTTAAAACAACCAAAGCAGTCCCCCCAAGGCTGACAGCAAAAGGCCGAATCCAAACGGGTAAAGGTATCGCCTTAGTAATGGCTTGAGTCTTATTGTGGAATTTACTGGCGATCGCACTAGCGCGTTGTCGTCCAGGAGACACTACCATCGTCTTAAGTTTGGTAGTATAAGTAGTCGGGGGTTTGGTAGCATTGGGTGATGGTAAATCTTTCAGGACTTGATCGGCTCGTTGATAGCGATCGCTTGGTTTATAAGACAACATTTTTTTTAATACAGTTTCCAATTTGGGACTGACGTTGATTTCCTTTCCCCAGTACCAAATTCCCTGAAAGCTGTCGTATAATTTTTGCGGTTCCTTACCTGTAAGTAGCACTAGGGATGTCACCGCTAAAGAGTATAAATCGCTATTAATAAATACTTTCCCTTGGCGTAGCTGTTCCTCTGGCGCGTAGCCTTTTTTACCCAACAAAGTGTGATTTCCCACCAACTTAGTGCGCCAAAACCCTTGGGAAGCTGGTAATTGTTTGACACCGCCGAAATCAATCAGCACTGGTAGATTATCAGAACGCCGCCAAATCAAATTATCAGGAGAGATATCGCGGTGAACTACATCTAGTGAGTGGATGTAAGACAATACGGGTAAAATTTGTTGCAGAAGGGTGATTACTTCTTCTTCACTAAAGGTCTTTCCTTGGCTGTGACGCTGCTCTAATAATTGGTCAAAATTATCACCATCTACATAATCTTGCACCAAAAAGAAAAAATCTTTACTACCAATTTTCACTTGTAGTGAGGCGTGAAAACGCGGAATCTGGGGATGCTGGAGTTTTTTGAGGACATTGGCTTCTCGCTCAAATAACTCTTTAGCTTTTTGTAAATCGTGCTGTTCTTGTACTTGGGGTGCAAATTCCTTCAGCACGCACGTTTGGTTGGATTTATTTCTATCTTCCGCCAAATAAGTGCGCCCAAAGCCGCCCTGCCCTAGTTGACGTATAATTTGATAGCGATTATCCACAACCTGGCCAACAGCAAGAGGTAATGGCTCACCGCAATGGGTACAAAAGCGGTTACTACCATTATTTGTGTGTTGTTTACTGCAATAAACCTGCATGGTGCTGAAGGATGAATTAGGTTTTTATAAGTTACTACAACGGATGCAGTTCGAGTTACGGAAAAGGGTTAAGGGTCAAAAAATCTTTTTGTTTATGGCTTTTGACTATTGTCAGATTCTTGGTTCTTTCTGAACAACTGCACTTGGGGAGGGTTTGTTTACATTATTCAGGAAAGGAGGTTTGAAGTTATTCGGTAATCGCTAAAATACTGAAAGCAAATAATGGTGGTGTTAGTTCTACTTCAAGATGAGCAACACAGTGTCATGAACTATAAATCACAAAAACAGCGAGCAATTAAAGCATTTGAAGATTTTTTGTCTATCCCCTTAGAAACGTTACTACAACAGCATTTAGATACTTCTAGTGAAGCAGCAGCTTTGAGTTTATTTCATGATGTAGCTGCTAATGTACCCGCTTACAAGGCTTTTTTAGCAGAAAGAGAAATTAATCCGGCTGCTATTCAAACCTTGGAGGAGTTTCAAAAACTACCTGCGATCGCCAAAGAAAATTATATCCTGCGTTATCCTCTGGCTGACTTGTGCCGTCACGGACAGTTGCAAGGGTGTGATATGATAGCCGCTTCTTCTGGTTCCACAGGTAAACCAACATTTTGGCCCCGTTTTTTTACAGATGAACTGCAAATCGCCACACGCTTTGAGCAGATTTTTCACGACAGTTTTTATGCGGATACTAGACGTACCCTAGCCGTAATTTGTTTTACTTTAGGCACTTGGGTAGGTGGAATGTTTACTACCAATTGCTGTCGCTATCTTGCCAGCAAAGGTTATCCTATCACTGTAATTACTCCTGGTAACAACAAAGAAGAAATTTTGCGGGTTGTACAAGAACTTGGCTCAGCCTTTGAGCAAGTTGTGCTGTTGGGATACCCACCATTTTTGAAAGATGTGATTGATACTGGTATTGCTCGTGGTGTAGAGTGGCAGCAAAATCAGATTAAGTTAGTTATGGCGGGAGAAGTATTCAGCGAAGAATGGCGTAGTTTAGTTGGCGGCAGGATTGGTTCCCAAAATCCCTGTTACGATTTTGCATCACTATACGGTACTGCGGATGCGGGTGTATTGGGGAATGAAACACCTTTAAGTATCTGCATTCGCCGTTTTTTGGCAGAAAATCCAGATGCAGCTAGAGCTTTATTTGGGGAATCTCGTTTACCCACACTGCTACAATATGACCCTATAAGTCGTTATTTTGAAGTTGAGGATAAGGCATTGCTGTTTTCTGGCGATAATGGCATACCCTTGATCCGTTATGACATCTTAGATACTGGTGGGTTAATTAGCTACGATGCTATGATCCATTTTTTAGCAGAATGGGGCTTTTATCCTGTTGGAGCGTTACAAGATGAAGGGCTAAAACAGTCATCCACAGATCTTACTAAATCTCATACTCAGCAATCACCAAGAGGTATTCATCCTTTACCTTTCGTCTATGTCTTCGGACGCTCTAACTTTACGGTTTCCTACTTTGGAGCGAATATATACCCAGAAAATATTACAGTAGGGTTAGAACAACCAGTAATTCAAGAATGGGTAACGGGTAAGTTCGTGTTGCAGGTAAAGGAAGATGCTGACAAAAACAGATTTTTATCTGTGGTTGTGGAGTTAGCGCCGGGGGTGGAGGGTAACGAAGATAAGCAGCAAACCATAGCATCGTCTATGCTTTCGCAACTGATGCGCCTCAACAGCGAATTTGCTAACTACGTTCCCACAGAATATCAAATGCCACAAGTTGCATTAGCTCCAACAGGCGATCTAGAATATTTTCCTATTGGGGTGAAGCATCGTTACACACGTAAATAGGCGCAATACAGTGCAATGAGAAACCAACATATAAACTTAATTTTCAATCATTTACAGGACTTACGCAAGTGTCACAAAAATCTCAATTTTTTGTTTGTAGTAAGGACTTTAGTCTTCAAAATAAGGACTAAAGTCCTTACTACGAAATTAAAATAATATGCCAGTTGCGTAAGTCCTGATTTATATAAAATGACTTAACTATTTTATATCTCAATTAGTCTTTGTTCTTAATAGAGTACGAATTACCTTTTGAATCAGCACGCCGTACAACAAAGATTTTTTGCTTTTACACTAAAGTCTCTAACTTGTATTGAAGCAATTAATCGCTGATATCGTGATAATTCTAAATTGATGGTTGAAACCTAATTTATAAAAATTTACGTAATTAAATAAAAATTAATATGTTCTTAACTTAACTCGAGCAAAATTAACAGGTGTGTATAAAATATTTTACTGTGACTTCATAATTTTTTTAAAAATGATGTTAAATAGTGTTAGGTTGTATTAGTTGTAACAATAAAATCAACATAAAATTATACTACATTGTAGGAAAATTAGCAAATGTCTAGACAAAGTTCTCATGAGAGAAACTTTTTCCAAGGTTTAAGTGGTATTGCGGCGAAAAAATCCCCTAATTTGAGGCTAACACTGAAATTCTGTTTGGTGACTTTGGTTGAATCTGTACCTTTTTTGATTGCTTGTGCTGTATTTGTAAGCGTTATCAGTCTAAAAAGTCCTATCCTGCTTTTTTGTTTACTAGTTGGTAGTTTAATTGCAGTAATTGTGCAGCAAATTGGTCAGCAGGTGAATTTACCCAAGCGATCGCTGATCCCATTACAAATCTTAGCAGTAGCGATCATTCTCAGTTTGTTTTGGTTAGACTATTTTGCAGTCCCTGCACAAGCGCAGTTCTTTGGGAAAGCTGAAGAATTTTTTAAAACCACCTTGACACAGGGTTCAACAACAAATAGCGGAACTCAAGCAGCGGTGAGTTTGATATTTAATGTATTGCGAGCAATTTACTTACTTTATATTGCAATTTCCCTAGTTGGTGTAATTAACGCAGTGCGTAAAGATGAAGACTGGCAAAGTATAGCCAGAACCCCCCTTTTAGTCGTTGTTGCTGTTACCATTGCTGATGTACTCACACGCTTTGTAATTGGCGATAACAGTAGATAAGTCACTCTATACTCTATATAGAATGCAGGAAAATTAAGATATTTGCAATGTCTCAAGAGCGTGAAGAAGAATTTCGTCCAGTCAATCAAATTCTGGGAAGTCAACCTTCATTAGGGCCAATCCCCGCCGATCAAATTCTTCCTTGGACACTAATTTGCCTAGCCTCCTACTTTATCATCAACGGAATTTTTGGGGGGATTTTCCAAGAGGAGTTTCAAAAATGGTTGTGGACGGTACTAATTGCTGGTTGGGGAATGGGGACTTGGTGGATATTAACTGGTGGTAGGAGTTGGAGTTTTTTAAGCAAATTTGTTGGTGTTCCCACTTGGACAAGAGGCTTTGCTCGTTATCAAAGCTTGCTAGAAGTTAACTATGAAGCAAAAAATCGGAAAAAAAAGCGTCAGCATCGCCGGAAATGAAACTAGATTAACACCATTTGAAGACGCTTTACATTTGGCGACAATGCTGCGCGTCTCACTAAATGGACGTGATATTGGCGCTTATATTTTAACCAAAGGAACCCAAAAAGATCGGTTTTGCTTTGTTTTTGGTTTTGAGTGTCGAGGTATCCACACCACTTTAAGGCCAGAACAAATCGACACAATTGTCAATAATATTGAAGCGGGTTTAAAAGATATCCCTACCGATGAAAGAATGACGCTACATTTGGGATCTTTTAGTTCAGATAAAAGTCGCCAACAAGAATTAGCGTCACTGATCAAAAATGCGCCGTCACGAGATATAAAATATTTATTGATGGCAGAACGAGCCAGAGTTAAAGAGCTAACTATCTCTGGTATTAGGAAGCCCAAATTTTTACGTATCTATGTTACTTATACTGTTGAGTCTAGCAATACCAATGCAGATGATTGGATAGAAAGACTTTTAGCAAAAGCTGAATCATGGTGGTTGAAATTCAAAGGCGAACTATCAGAAGTAGAATACCAGCGCCTCGAAACTATCATTACTAATGCTTATAAACAAGGTTTTCTCCGCTGGGAGCAACTTTTAGCTAACAAAATGGGATTGGATATCAAGCCTTTGACTGCTGATGAACTCTGGGAAGAAACCTGGAGAAGATTTAATGATACGCAGCCCATAGATATTCCCCAATTAATTACTTTAGATGAAAATGGAATACACGAGCAAGTTAATTCAGACTTACCAAGTACTAAATTACTGATAGATAATATCCATAGTACAACTTTGCTGATGGAATCTAGTGTCCCTTGTGCTGATCGTCGTTGGGTTAATGTTAAAAATCGTTATATTGGCGTAATGACATTTTTAGAAAAACCCGGAGGTTGGCGAAACAAATCTACTCAGCTGCGTTATATATGGGAACTGCTAGCAAGAGAAACAGTAGTAGATACAGAAGTATTTTGTGAGTTGACGACTGCAAATCCAGCCTTTGTGAAAACTACCTTGCAACGAGTGCTGAAGCAGTCAAATATGACGACAATTCTGGCTCAAGAAAAAAGTAAAACCATTGATGTCAACGCTCAATTAAAGTTAAAAAAATCCGTAGCAGCACAAGAACAATTATATGAAGGTGCAGTCCCGATTTACACGGGGATAGCAATTTTGGTACATCGTCCCAGTATAGAGAAATTAGAGGAAGCGACAAGATATATTGAAAACTGTTTTCAACGTCCAGCACGAGTAATTAGGGAAACAGAATATGCTTGGAAAATTTGGCTGCAAACTTTACCAATAGTTTGGGAGGGTTTGTTAGCAAAACCCTTCAATCGTCGCCAATTATATTTAACAAGTGAAGTTCCAGGATTAATGCCTTTAGTACTAACTAAACAAGGCGATCGCCAAGGCTTTGAATTGATTGCTGAAGAAGGCGGAACACCCATACATATCGATTTGTTTAACCAACATAAAAACTTAGCGCTGTTTGCAACAACTCGTGCTGGTAAATCGGTATTAGTATCAGGGATTTTAACTCAGGCTTTGGCGCATGGTATTCCTGTAGTGGCGTTAGACTTCCCCAAACCTGATGGAACATCTACTTTTACTGATTACACAGAGTTTATGGAGGGGAATGGGGCGTATTTTGATATCTCTAAACAATCGAATAACTTATTTGAGCAGCCAGATTTACGATCGCTCGATCCAGAACAACAACGCGATCGCACACTCGACTATATCTCTTTTCTAGAATCAGCTTTAATGACAATGGTTTTAGGATCATCCACAGAGAGTCAGATTTTGTCACAAACCGTGCGATCGCTTCTCAACTTGGCTTTAGAAGCCTTCTTCGCTGACGAGGGTATCAAAGAACGATATCGTCAAGCGATCGCAGGGGGATTTGGTTCTCCAGCTTGGCCGAAAACCCCTACCTTAAAAGACTTTCTCTATTTTTGCTCACCAGAACATTTACAGTTAAATTCTGTAAGTGGAAGAGTTGACGACGCCTTGAGCCAAATTCAGCTACGCTTGCGGTTTTGGCTCTCTAGCCGCGTCGGACAAGCGATTTCTGCACCATCTAGCTTTCCCACCGATGCACAACTTTTGGTTTTTGCTCTCAGAAACCTATCAGATAGTGAAGATGCAGCAGTACTATCATTGAGCGCCTATTCAGCAGCATTGCGACGTGCATTAAGCAGTCCAGCATCCATATTCTTCATCGACGAAGCACCAATTTTATTTGAATTCGAGCAAATTTCTGACTTAGTTGGCAGAGTTTGTGCTAACGGCGCTAAAGCTGGTATCAGAGTTATTTTATCAGCACAAGATCCTGATACCATTGCTAAATCCAAAGCTGCATCTAAAATTTTACAAAACTTGACAACACGATTGATTGGACGCATTCAGCCAGTTGCAGTCGATAGTTTTGCAGATATCTTAAAATATCCCCGCAACATTATTTCTCGTAATGCTTCAGAAAGCTTTTTCCCGCGCAAAGAAGGTATTTATAGTCAGTGGCTCCTAGATGATAACGGTATTTATACATTTTGTCGTTATTATCCAGGTTACGAACAATTAGCAGCAGTTGCGAATAACCCCTATGAACAAGCTGCACGCAGTAAAATAATGCAACTTCACACGGATAAATATGAAGCAATTTCTACATTTGCACGTCAGTTAGTGGCTACGCTACGTAGTAGTTGATGAGTGGTGATCACTGAAGTTTTCAATTGGCATTGCTGAATCTAGATATGAAAAGCTCACGCAAAGGCGCAAAGGTAAAAAACAGTTTATCAGCTAATTCAGTAAAACTTTTAATTTCTAGCTAACCACACAATTTTATCTACTTTTTTCAAGCAAAGATATATGCAAAAAACTACGGTTTTGACTCTTACTTTATTATCCCTAGCAATTCTACCAGTAATGGCACAATTAGGCGAGACTGGACAAGTAGGTGAGGTTTGGACTGATTTTCAATCATATTCTGTAGATTTGCAAAACTACCTGCAAAATAATTTGAGCGAAAACTTAAAACCTGTAGAACCGCAGACTCGAAGTGCTCTCACTAGTGCTACGGGAGAATTGAAAATACCTAACCCAATCACTGCTGGAAAGAGAGTTCGTGATGATATTTTTATCAATTCGATATCAGATCGCTTTGAGAATAATTCAGTAGTCCGCTCAAATTTAGTTAGCAACGAAATCAATCGTCTAATTACCCGTGGAGCTGTTTCTGGGCTTTTAGGTGAAGCTGGGCAGATACGGACAAAAACGAAGTTAATAAATACTGAAAGAAGTTTGAGAGATATTGCAGAATTTAGTGAGGCAGCCGAGGAAACAAGCCAAGGCTTGCTCGATCAACTTCCCTCCATTAATTTCGCTGGTATTGAGGCCAGTAAGATTGATCCAGCTACTGCACTTTTATCACAATTGTTAAATGCCAATTTATCCCAAAGCATTAAAATCCAACAAGAACAATCAAAAATTGTAGGTGAAACATTTGCTCAAACACTACAAACCAATCAATCTCTGCAATACTCCAACTTAAATTTAGCCAATATTTCTCAGCAAATGGAAGAAGGTAATCGTGCTCGCAGAGTAGATACATCTACAGAAGCAGCGCGACTTTTACGAGCCACTTCTCAAATAGATTTATTTGGGACAAAAATTGATAATTAGGAAAGAAAATAGTTAGTAAACTCAAAATGCAGCTTGTTAATTTACCAATTATTGCCCAAGTAGGCATAGATGAAATCCTCGGTAATGGTGCTACAACTGCCCAAAGTATTGCCGAGGGTTGGGACAATCAATGGCTAGATTTATTACAAAATAATACCAGTAATAACTTGTATGGAGCGCTCACAAATCTAGGTGTGTTCTTTGCAGTAGGAACCTTGCTGTTTTTTATGTTACAATTCCTCAAAGATTTGATATACAGCGAATATGCCCGCCCTATATCAGCTTTGATTTGGCCATTCCTAGTGGTAATACTGTTAAGTAATTCAGGCAATGGAAGCATACTTTCTAATTTAACATTGGGAGTACGGAATTTGATAAATTCTGTAAATCAGCAAGTAGTGGTAACAACAAATACTGACCAAATTTATCAGCAAGCACTGAATATGAGTATTGCTGAAGAGGTGGCTGGTTCTTTACTGCGTCCTTGTCAGTCACTTACTGGTGAACAACAAAATAAATGCTTTATCAAAGCCACGGAAAAAGCTAACGAACTCTGGCAAGAATACAGAAATTTATACGGCAATAAAACTTGGATAGATAGATTAGAAAACAAGGTAAATCAAATTACATATAGCACAGGTACTGTATCTGAAAACGCCTTTAATGCTTTGCTAGGTTCCACAATCCAAACGAGCATCAAGAATTTCCTAGTCTCTTTACAATATGCCTTCCAAAATTTAATAGAAGCGACTATGTTACTCATAGCAACATTAGGGCCCCTGGCTGTGGGTGGATCTTTGCTACCTGTAGCTGGTAAACCAATTTTTGCATGGCTTACGGGGTTTTTATCTATTGGTATCGCCAAGATTTCATTTAATATTATTGCTGTGTTAACTGCCGCAGTTATTGTTAATGGCCCCGGTCAAAATGCTAATGTTGATCCAGACTTAATGTGGTTCATAATTTTTCTGGGAATTTTAGCACCGATTTTATCTTTACTAGTGGCTGCGGCTGGGGGGTTTGCCGTCTTCAGTGCGATCAGCAATACGGCTTCTCTGGTGAAAGATAGGATATAAGTTTTTAGCTAGGGGAGATTGGTAAGTAGTTAAAGATCAAGATAAATAAGCGATAACTGTTGGGTTGGGAGATGAGTAAATGGTACGGTTATTAGAAAAAAGACAACGAACAGGAAGTATTTTAACAGCTTTTGCGATCGCCACCTTAAGTTTGCATGTATTAGTATTACTTCTGTTCCTATTTCAAGGGATTAAAATTCGCCAACTCAGCCTGAGAAAGCCTCCCAACTTTGTGCAAATGCTCGATGGTAAACCAGTAGCTGTTACTGATGATTTGGAACGAGAACCAGAAGCAATTCGCCAATTCATTAGTAAAACGATGATATCAATGTTTAACTGGTCTGGAAACCTACCACCACAAAGTATTGAAGAAGTTGCAAACCCCAAATCAGATTTAGGAATACTGATTAGAACAACACAAGGGGGTGGTCAAAAAATTAGCACCAGTAGTTGGATAGCTAGTTTTGCTTTATCAGAAGATTTTCGCAAAGGTTTCTTAAGCACAATTGCAGAAATAACGCCACCAGAAGTTTTCTCTGAAAACCCCAGCCAAGCTATGACATCACAGTTAATTATTAAGCGGGTTTATCCGCCGAAAAAAATTGCCCCAGGTAAGTGGCGCGTGGGGATGGTAGCTGACTTAATTCAAAAAAAACAAGTTGATAACAAAAGAATTATCACGCCTTTTAACAAAGATTTACTGGTGCGTGCAGTAGATTACTTCGCTAATCCACAAACCGACAATGCTACTACCCTGCAAAAAGCAATTTACAGTATTCGTAATGACCAACTAGAAATCTACGAAATTCGGAATTTATGTTTGCTAGACGAATATAACAACCTGAATGAAGAACAATTAAAGCAATGCGGAAATAAAACAAAGTCTGGCAGTTTTATAAAATAAAATGTTTCCATTTAATCCAATTTATATAAATAATTATTAATGCAATTACTTAAACCAGAAAATAAGAAAAATAGCTTTTTACCGCTGTTGGCAGTAGGAACATTTGGTTTGCATTTGTTCACTTTACTGTTACTAGTATTTCATGGGTCTATGTTGCAACAATTGGATCAGCAACTTACACCTCAAAGTTTAGTGCAACTTATTGATGGTCGTGCCATCACAGTAGATCCGCAACAGAATTTAGAGCGACAACCGGAGACGATTCGGCGCTTTGTCGGTGAAAGTATGACCTTAATGCTTACTTGGTCACAGCAACAACCGCCAAAAACAGTCTGGGAAATCAGTTCTCAATTGGTAGCTGATGATTTTCAGCAAAAATTTCAGTCAGAACTTACTAATTTAAATCCAGAGAGTCAATTTGACTCTGTGAATAGAGGCACTGAAAATGTATTAGTAATCCAAAGAGTTTCTCAACCAACAAAGATAGGTGATGGTCAGTGGAAAGTAGAGATTCTCGCTCATCAATTAGTTTTTAGCAGTTCTGACAAGCTAGGAAAGTCAATTTCGTTCAATAAACAAATTTTAGTCAGAGCTATAGATCAACCAGCGACTTCACTACCAAATGCAGCAATTCCGTTACACTTAGCAGCTTACCGCCTCGGCGAAGCTAGACTAGAAATTTATAATGTCTGTGAAATTCAAGATAAAAATTGTTCTGGAAATTCAAACTAAGTTGTAACCATGACTAGATACTCAATTCCATCAGAAACTTCTGCACAAAATCTCTTCAATCTAACTACCGACGATCGCCAATTAGAAGTAGAGTCTTTAGATTGGGAATCGCGGATGGCAAGATTGGTTGGCTTTGAAGAGGAAGCTGCTCCTACCAAAGTCGCAGAATTAGAAGAATCTGCCATCCTACAGCCGTCACCTGAGCAGCCAGATGAGGTTCAGACTAAGCAACCCCTCTCATCTAATCCCTTTGCTAAGTTAGGTTTGGTGGGGATGGCTACCCTATCTATAGTTTTATTGGCTGGCGGATTTCTGTCCCAGTTGATGAACAGCGGTAATCAAAAGCCAAAAATTGAGACTTCTCCCCAAGTGCGATCGCAACCTATAAATCAGTCTCCTTCTCAAAATCTAGAAACAGAAGTAGAAACCCTAAAAACAAAATTAGCTCTAACTGAACAAGTTGAGTTAGTCAAAGCAGCACAAGAAAAGCTCAGAACTGCAAAATCAACGCCTGCGATAGCTTTACAGCCAAAGCCAGCAGTTTCTTCCAGAAATAGACCGCAGGTAGTAGCACAAGCAACACCAGCACCCGTGCGAACAGTTTATGTGCCTCGCGTAGTGACAGTACCATCTCCTCCACAAAGTCCTATTATCTCTCAACCTTCACCACCACCAGTTGTGCCAGTCGTCAATGTAACTCCACCACCTCCACCAAACCCCCTCGACGAGTGGACAAGGCTAGCAAAATTGGGTAGCTATGGTCAGGTAAATGTCAGTGATAAACCTAATGTCATGGCAGCTACCTCTGAGCCTCCACAAAATACCCAGGTGGCGCAACAGCCACCAAATCCCAATCCGAACCAAACGCCACCACAGGAACCCTCCTCTGTAGTCAATCAAGGACAACAACAGAGCCAGAGATCCGTAGCAGTAGGGACTAGCGTCAAAGCAGTATTAGCAACAGCTGTATTTGGGGAAACTAGTAAGGCCAGGAACAACGACGATAAAGACGAAAACGAGGATGTATTTGTTGTGCGTTTGAAAGAACCACTCAAAGCTGTGGATGGTGCGATCGCTTTACCTGCCAACACAGAGTTATTAGCTGAAATTCGTTCTATTTCCGAACAGGGTTTGGTACAGCTAAATGTAGTCAAAGTTATTGTACAAAATAAGGGCAACATCACAGAAAGAAGCTTACCGCAAAATGCGATCATGATTCGTGCTTCTCAAGGTAAACCTCTCATAGCACAACAATTTCCCAATCAATCATCATCCATTGCAGGGATGGATGTAGGAATATTTGTTTTGGGTGGTCTTGGCAAAGCCGCAGAATTATTTAATCGTGCTGATTCCGAAATTGTCTACCCTAGAGACAGCAACGGCAACGCAATTGGCACGCCATACACGATTAACAACAACACCAGACGCAACATTGCAGCTGGGCTATTTGAAGGTGGTATTAATACGGTAGTTCCCCAAATTGCCCAACGCAATCAACAGGCTATCTCGCAAATGATGCAACGTACAAATGTTTGGTTTGTGCCTGCTGGTAAAAATGTTGAAATATATATCAATCAAGTAATGCAGTTTTAACTTGGGGAGTCAGGATTCAAGACGCCATTAATCGCGTCTGTACAAGAGACAGTAGTCAAAAGTTAGATTATTCCCATCTCTTCCTCATCTCCCTCATCTTCATCTGTTTGCAGCCATGAAAAATAATCTCAACTTGCCAGGAAAGACCTCAAAAAAAGTTCATTTCCTACATTTAGCTTCCTTGATTTTCTCGGCTGCTATGTTCTTAGTGGCAGGTCGTGCCATAGCGAATAACGCCGTTCTTCGTTCGATGTTTTCCTGTCAAGCCCAAGGTTTAGGAGGAGCAATACCTACCATAAATGTTTCATATCAACAAGGAACAAACTTAAGCTTTATTCAGGCTGGAGAAGTAATTAAAAAAGTTTGGTTAAACGATCCATCACAAGTAACTATAGACTTTGATGGCCCGGTATGTATGCAGTTCGGTCAAGACCGTAATACTAATGTAGGAGATTGTCAAAAATCAGCAGCGAATGTAATGCAACTTAGACGAATTAACAAACTGAAAATTCCTGGACTTCCTAACACTAGCAACACACTTTTAACAGTTGTTACTGAAGGACAAGGTAAAACTAAGTTGTATACTTTCCGAGTGATATATGAAGAAAATAGCCCAGAATATCACACTCTAGCAATTTTCCCTGATCCTCCTTCTGCTAACGAAGCACCTTGTGTGAGAGTTTCACAATAAAGTTGCTGATTTCTACTGCCTAGAGCATCGATTCAGTAATTGCAAAAAAACCGATTTCTCTTCGGTAAAACGACCAATTTTCGTTAACTGTAGAGACGTTGCAATGCTGTAGAGACGTTGCATTGCAACGTCTCTACCAAAGAATCGGTTTTTCTCGCCCCTATCTTGAATACTGAATCGGTGTTCTAGCTATCGTTTTTGAGCGTGATGGCGCTGTGATTTGTTGGGAGTAATGCGATCGCTGTTATCATTGCGCTCACTAAATGACCCCAGTGTATGATCGAACAAGGTCATTCGGTTCTGGTGGGGGTCAGCCACCAGAGGTAACTCAGTACACCTTTATTACTTCTTCCCCATTCCCTATTCCCCATTCCCTATTCCCCATTCCCTATTCCCTGTCTCTACGAGTGATTCAGCAATCAAACCAGATTACTATATCAGTTCTACATATCTGCGAGGTAACAGATGACTGCTGCTACAAATATTTCCAGAACCACTGACTTTGTTGATGATTACCATAGCTTATTTGTTTGCAAAACCTGTGCCAGTATGTGGCAAGATGGAAAACGCTTAGGTGAAAGTGGTGGTCAAAAACTACTACAGCAGCTTCAGCATCTTGCACAAGATTGGGACTTACGAAATAAATTCTTAATTGAAGAAGTTGAATGCATGAGTGCTTGTAATCGTTCATGCGTCGTCGCATTTGCTGCTAAAGGCAAATTAACATATTTATTTGGCGATTTAGCAGCTGAAGACAGTGCATCTGCGGTACTGGAATGTGCTAGAAAATACTATGCCCATCAGGATGGCTTACTACCTTGGTCAGAACGACCAGAACTTCTGAAAAAGGGAATTTTGGCAAAGATTCCTTCTATATCTGTAGAAAAAGTTAGCACAACAGTAATTTAGTAAACCAGACCAGGGTTTGGGGAACTCGGGCCCCTCTATAGGGACAAGAGGCAATAGAAACTGAGGATTGAACAAAGAAGTGATCGCACCGGCTTGGGTATTGCGTCAGTAAAACGCAGAGAAAACATTATGATACGTGTTTTGATTCTCGGCGGGACAGGAGATGCAGCAGAAATAGCTGCAAGAGTCGCGACTATCCAAGGGGTAGAAGCAATCACATCTCTAGCAGGTCGCACCAGCGAACCCTCAATTCCGTTAGGTGATCTGCGGATTGGGGGTTTTGGTGGTGCATCTGGAATGGCTAGCTATCTTCGTCAGATGGGAATCAACCTGCTGATTGATGCCACTCATCCTTTCGCTACTCAGATTTCTTTCAATGCGGCTGCGGCTGCAAACGAGATTGGAGTACCCCGTCTGATGTTAATTCGCCCCCCTTGGGAGCAAGTGAGTGGCGATCGCTGGATCGAAGTTGACAATATTGAAGCTGCCGCCACAGCCCTGCAACACCTGGCAAAACGGGTGTTTTTGACAGTTGGTAGACAAGAATTAGCTGCCTTCGCTCACCTGAAGGAAATTTGGTTTCTGATGCGAATGATTGAACCTCCTGCCCCCGATGCTTTAGTGCCGCCAGGGATGGTATTGTGCGATCGCGGGCCTTTTGACCTCAAAAACGAGAGAGAAATCCTTATTCACAAAAACATTGATACCATTGTCAGTAAAAATAGTGGTGGCAATGCAACTTATGCCAAGATTACTGCGGCGCGGGAATTGGGACTGAAAGTTATTATGGTGAATCGTCCAGCAACGCCACCAGGTGAGCAGGTTAGCAATGTTGATGATGTTTTGGCGTGGCTGCTTAACAAATTGCACGGCTAGTAACTTAACTCGACACTTCGATCTGAGGTTGCAGGGTGGGCATTGCAATGCTCTCCCTACTTTTACTAAACAAGTCACTGCTTTACAGCTATCCACTGGGTTACGGGTGTCATTGCTCGCCAGCCCAAAAATTTACCAATAGGTTCAGCTCTTTGAATGGCAATGCGGGTTAAGTTACCTCCGACTTGTTCATGCCATTTAAATAACATTTGCTCACCCTCTACTGTCACCACATTGGCAACTAAACGTCCACCCGATCGCAGTGCTTCCCAGCAAACATTGAAAAGACCCGTTGCTGTTACCCCACCACCAATGAAGATGGCATCGG
The DNA here is from genome assembly GCF_015206995.1 of aff. Roholtiella sp. LEGE 12411. GTDB lineage: Bacteria > Cyanobacteriota > Cyanobacteriia > Cyanobacteriales > Nostocaceae > Komarekiella. The sequence goes on from NZ_JADEXR010000014.1 coordinate 16,951, forward strand.
GTGTAGGCAAGTCTTTGAGAGCATTAGAGGCTGTACCTTCAATAATTTGCAGATTTGGAGTACCTAAAGCTGCGGCGTTATCAGCAATGTAGCGCAGTCTGGACGAGTTTTGTTCGATCGCGATCGCCCGACACCGGGGATGACTCCGCATCCATTCGATAGAAATGGAGCCGCAACCCGCGCCGACATCCCACAACAGTTCTCCAGGTGTGGGGGCTAGGGTTGCTAAAGTGATTGCCCTAACCTCCTGCTTGGTTAGCTGTCCATCGTGTTGGTAGGCGCTATCTGGTAGTCCTGGTAGCCTCGGCAAACAGACAACCCCGGCATCAGCAGTACAATTAATTGCGATCGCATTTAAGGCAGCGATTTCTGTTTCACTCCAAGACACAGCCGTACCTTCGACTATCCGTTCGTGACTACCGCCCATGCGTTCCAATACAGTAATTTGACTACTGCCATAGCCGCGATTTGTCAAGAGTTGGGCAACAATAGCGGGTGTATCCTTCCCTTCACTCAAAATCAATAGCCGTGCTCCGGGATAAATATACGACTGGAGCAAAGAGAGTGGACGACCATTCAAACTTAAGGTTTCCACCTCAGTTAAAGACCATCCCAGTCTGGCGCAGGCGAGGCTGAAGGTTGAAGGTGCAGGAATAATTGTCATTTCAGACACAGGAATTCGCCGGGTTAGGGTGACACCGATGCCATAGCACATGGGATCGCCGCTTGCTAGTACGCAGATTGACTGACCCCGACGCTGGATGATTTCATCTACTGAGGCGCTAATTGGCGAAGTCCAGACGATTTTTTGACGTTGGTCATCTGTAGGTAACATTGCTAAATGGCGATCGCCTCCCACGATGATTTCAGCTTGAGCAATTAGAGAATGAGCGATCGCGCTCAACCCCTGTAACCCGTCTTCGCCAATCCCTACAATAGAGAGCCATTTTCGTGTCATGATTGGCACACTTTTCTCAAATGTGATAAAAATTTAACTTAACTAGACTTCTTGCATAAATCCTCACACTCATAAATAGAACCGGTAAGTGGGAAACGAGCGTGTCTTTAGACCTGAGAGGTAAGCGACACGGGTGGTTTTAACCACCGGAAAACTTTGTATTCATTACCGCCTTGGGATTGGTGAGCTCGGTGTACTTTTGTAATGTACTTGCAATGGGACAATTACCATCTCAAACCTCACAATTCTGTACGCATAATGTTTGCTGTAAAAGAGCCTCCCTTGCGGGGTAATGTTCGCTTCTCCCAAGGGGAGACGCTGCGCGAACACCAATGTTATTAGGGCTTGTTAGGCTTGCAACACTGTTCCAGTGACTTTAGAACTGTTTAATTGCAAACGACAGAGCGGAAAACTAGCGTCGCATTTGCCGGTGTCGTGACCCAAATAACGTAGTCAGTTAAGACTTAGGCTGGTCAGAATAGCTTGCAATTTCTTACAAGCTCAGGGCTTCAGTCCTGAGTTCCTGACACCATTTCACAAAATACCTGATACAGATATAGTAATCCGATTTGATTCGTGAACTGACTTGTAGAGATAGGGAATGGGGGATAGGGGATAGGGAATGGGAAAAAAGGGAGTTAGAGGTGTACGCAGTTCTTTCAAAAATCAAATAGGAGTCCTAAGTAAATAAGGGATTAATCAGCCTTTGCACTCCATTAATCAGCCTTTGCACTCCATTAATCAGCCTTTGCACTCCATTAATCAGCCTTTGCACTCCATTAATCAGCCTTTGCACTCCATTAATCAGCCTTTGAACTCCATTAATCAGCCTTTGAACTCCATTAATCAGCCTTTGAACTCCATTAATCAGCCTTTGAACTCCATTAATCAGCCTTTGCACTCCATTAATCAGCCTTTGAACCTCGTAATATCAACTCCCGTTGATTAATTGTAATTCCCGCATCCGTACAAAAACCTGCCCCTTTGCACCATGCGGTCTTTAAGTAAAAAAAAATTGCTCATCATAAGTCTGAGTAGCTTATCATGCTAAATTACTAAAGCCTGGTGTTGGGAAACTCCGGTGAAATTCCGGGACTGTGCCGCAGCTGTAATGGGATTACCCAAGTCAGAATGCCAACTCTAGGAATGTCTTGAAGACACAACCATCGTCTACTCCCTGCGTCGCACGGGGAAGGAGTTACAATTTTGTCGTCTGGATTTGCCACTTGTCCTGGCTTGTTTTACTCTACATCTGCCGAAGACGGTATATTATCTCGAATTAGAATACCAGGTGGGATTCTGGATAGTATACAGTGCCGGGCGATCGCAGATATAGCAGACCATCACGGCGGCGGTTATGTGGATGTGACTAATCGCGCTAACTTACAAGTCCGCGAAATCCACACAAAGATCAACTCTCAAGTTCTTAAACACCTACAGGATATAGGACTAGGTTCTAGTAATACTGCTGTAGACCACATCCGCAATATAATGACTAGTCCTACTGCTGGTATCGATCCACAGGAATTGATCGACACCCGCCCTTTTGTTCAAGGTTGGGATGATTTTATCGCCGCATATCCTGCCTTGTCGGAACTATCTGCAAAATTTAGCGTTTGCTTCGATGGTGGTGGCACAGTCTCAGTAAGCGATCGCCTGAATGATATCACGTTTGCTGCTGTCTTAATTGACGGTAGTGTTTACTTGCGCCTCTATCTCAGTGTCGGCGCAAAGGGAGCACCACCCAGCGATGTGGAAATTTTGTTGTCACCAGAGCAATGCTTGCAAATTTTGGCAGCTTTGGCTGATGTCTACCTGGCTCATCTTGATACTACGAGTAAACGCAAGCCACGTCTGCGAGAGTTGTTGAATACTTTGGGTTATGAAAATTATCTCCAGGAAGTTGAGCAACGTCTACCTTTTCCTCTGGTTAGAATGAGGTGCGAAGAGTGTCAAATCCCAACTGCCAAATATCAGCATATCGGCATCTATCCCCAGCGTCAGCAAGATTTATTTTATATCGGTATCGTACTACCACTTGGTCGGCTAGATAGTACGCAGATGCAGGGTTTGGCTGATTTGGCAGAAAAATACGGTAGCGGTACTCTCAGGCTAACTCCCTGGCAAAATTTGCTCTTAACTGATATTCCCCAGCAATGGGTTATTGATGTCCAGAATCAACTTGCTTTGTTAGGATTAGATTCCTCGATCACCAACATCAAGAGTGCATTAGTTGCCTGTTCTGGCAACAAAGGTTGTGCCGCTTCTGCCACTGACACCAAAAGACACGCGTTGTCGTTAGCAGAGTATCTCGAAACACGCCTCACCCTGGATCGCCCAATTAATATCCACTTCAGCGGCTGTATTAAATCTTGCGCTCAGCATACCAAGAGTGATATCGCCTTACTTGGTGTCAGCATTGAAGTGGATAATAGAACTGTGGAGGGATATCACGTTTATGTTGGTGGGGGTGATTACAACCAGAAATTTGGTCGTGAACTTTACCAATACGTGACTTTTGACAAACTACCTCCACTGTTAGAGCAGATGTTAAAAACGTATAAAATCCAACGCACCAATCCCGGCGAGTCCTTTGGAGAATTTACCAATCGATATGCAATCGCCCAATTAAAACAGTTATTCGCTAGCCCAGATTCCAATTCTCAAACAGAATGCCCGACTATATCCGAGATGCCAATGAAATCTACCGTAATTCCTTTGCAATTATCCGGTCAGAAGCGAACCTAGATGTGCTGCCGCTAGATGTAGCAAAAGTTGCTGTGCGCCTGATTCATGCCTGTGGAATGACGGATATTGTTACCGACTTGGGATATTCACCAACGGCGGTACAGTCTGGGCGGGCAGCACTAGCAGCGGGAGCGCCAATTTTGTGCGATTGCCGGATGGTTGCCGAAGGCGTCACAAGGCGGCGGCTGCCTGCGAACAATCAAGTTATCTGTACCCTTAATTATCCTGAAGTACCAGAACTTGCTCAGCATCTGGGTACTACGAGGTCAGCAGCTGCCTTGGAATTATGGCGATCGCACCTAGAAGGAGCAGTGATCGCCATTGGGAATGCGCCTACAGCACTGTTCCGCCTGTTAGAAATGCTGGATACGGTAGCTACTAAACCTGCCGTGATCTTGGGCTTTCCAGTTGGGTTTGTTGGTGCAGCAGAATCAAAAGCAGCATTGGCAGCAGACAGCAGGAATGTACCATTTTTAACATTACACGGTCGGCGCGGCGGTAGTGCGATCGCAGCAGCAGCAGTTAACGCCCTAGCAACAGAGGAAGAATGAACATGGAAACCAAAGGTCGTCTGTATGGAATTGGCGTAGGGCCAGGTGATCCAGAATTGTTGACCCTGAAAGCGCTGCGGCTATTACAGGCGGCTCCTGTAGTCGCCTATCAATCAGCAACAGACAAACAAAGTATTGCGCGGGCGATCGTCTCGCAGTATCTTACTGGCAATCAAATCGAGGTAGCATTCCACCTACCCCGCGCTTTAGAGCCAGAAAAGGCACAGGCCATTTACGATCAAGAAGTTGAACCAATTGCTGAACATCTTGCAGCAGGACGGAATGTGGTGGTGCTGTGCGAAGGTGATCCGTTTTTCTACGGCTCCTTTATGTATGTATTCACGCGGTTATCTGAGCAGTACGAAACAGAAGTTGTGCCCGGAATTTCCTCATTGATGGCTTGTCCAGTGGCCTTGGGTGTACCCTTCACCTACTACACCGATATTCTGACAGTTTTACCCGCCCCACTACCACCAGAAGAGTTAATCACACATCTACTAGCAACTGACGCCGCAGCGATTATGAAGTTAGGTCGCCATTTTACAAAAGTGCGCGATATCCTACATCAATTAGGATTAGCATCGCGGGCAAGATACATTGAGCGGGCGACAATGGCACAGCAAAGAATTGTACCTTTGGATGAAGTCGATCCAGCAGCAGTACCTTACTTCTCGATGATTGTAGTCCCAAGTAAGAATCGACTATAGAGCTTTGGAAAAAGTCAGGTCTGTAACCATTTTCATAAAGCCAAAATGACATGGACTCCTCTACATGCAAAAATACATCGTACCATGCGATCGCGTCACTTATTTGAGCGCAAACAACGGCTATTAGTAGCTGTTTCCGGTGGGCAAGATTCTCTATGCTTAATAAAGCTATTGTTAGATTTACAACCGAAATGGGGATGGCATATAGGTATCGCACACTGCGATCATCGCTGGCGTTTTGACTCCCAAGCTAATGCTAATCATGTAGAAAACTTAGCTAAGACTTGGAGTATGTCCTTTTATTTAGAAACAGCCAATCAGCCATTGAATAGTGAAGCTGCTGCACGCAATTGGCGGTATCAAGCTTTAAGTGCGATCGCCCAAGCAAATAATTATCAATATATTGTTACAGGACACACTGCAAGCGATCGCGCCGAAACTCTCCTTTACAATTTAATTCGCGGTACTGGTGCTGATGGTTTGCAAGCTTTGACTTGGCTACGTCCACTAACTGCGGGCGTTTTGCTAGTGCGTCCACTTTTAGAAATAACTCGCTCACAAACAGAGCAATTTTGTCAAGATTTTCAATTACCAGTTTGGGAAGATTCCACAAATCTTGATTTGAAATACGCCCGCAACCGTATCCGCCAAGAGCTAATTCCATATTTGCAAGAGAATTTCAATCCCCAAGTAGAATCAGCTTTAGCCCAAACAGCAGAACTTCTCCAAGCAGAAGTGGAATATTTAGAGCAAGCAGCCCAAAAGTTTCGGGAAGAGGCGATGAAAACAGGAGTGGGAGAGTGGGGGAGTGGAGGATTAGAAGTTGGTGAGCAATTATACTATCCCCCTCTTTTCCCCTCGTCTTCTTACCCTTCTGTCCCCTTAAGGTTAAATCGTCGGGTATTGCAGACAGCACCACTGGCTTTGCAACGTCGAGTGATGCGTCAGGTATTGCAGCAGATACTTCCTGATGCGCCCAGTTTTGAACACATTGAAAAATTAACGCTGTTAATTACAGCGCCAAATCGTTCGCAAACTGATCCATTTCCCGGTGGTGCGATCGCTCAAGTAGAAGGCGACTGGATCTGTTTGAAATAGCTAAAGGTTAGTAGTTAATACTTATACTAAGTGTTGGTCTGGTTACTATATTTGAAGTCTTTTTGTTATCAGGGACGATGCACATTATTAGTTTTAGAATCTTAAGAGAATATGCAGAAACCCATGCAGATTGTCAGGAAGTATTAAGTAATTGGTATAAGGTTGCTACTAAAGCAAAATGGTCAAATTTAATTGAAGTACAGCAGGTTTTTCCTAAAGCTGAAGCTGTTGGTAATTTTACAGTTTTCAATATGAAAGGAAATAAATATCGCTTGATTGTTAGTATAGATTATGAAGGGCAGTTAATTTATATTAAGTACATCCTCACCCATGCGGAATACGATAAGGAAAACTGGAAAGATGACCCTTACTTTTAATCCAGATAAATACAAGGAATTGTTAACAGCTTATCTTCCCAAGCTGATAAAAAGTGAAGCTGAAAATGAGCAAGCTTTAAGGATAGTGGAAGATTTAATGCACCTGGAACGTACCCTAGAAGAAGACGAACTTTATCAGTTATTAATTACTTTAATTGAAAAGTTTGAACAAGAATATTATCAGCCAAGCCAGCAGAATAATCCTGTATCTATGTTGTTATTTATTTTAGAGGAATCTGAGAGAAGTAGATCTGATTTAGTAGGGGTTTTAGGGACAGAAGATTTGGTTGATAAAATCTTAAATGGACAAGAGAAGATAAATACAGAACAAGCGCGTAAGCTGGGAGAGTTTTTTCATGTAGAATCTAATTTATTTATAGAATAAAAACTCAGTTCGTAGTTGGGCTAAAGCCCAAAAAAATAAGTTAGATTTGATTACTCTTCAACACTAGATCATGACATGCCTATCAAGGATTTCGGCTAATTTCTGGAGATGTCTACTCATTACCTGTGAAGTCGCTCCCGAACCAGTTGCTCCAGGGTAAGCGCGTTTCATCAAAGCCTCAAAACTTGTTAAGACGCTAGCAATTCTGGTTGAAATACTAGACTTTGGAGAGTATGGCGCATCTGGGCGATCGTCTGGAGTTGATAATCACCAGTTTCTTGGACTTGAGCCAAAGATTCCCCAATTCCTTGCAGCTTATGGCGTAATCCGTCTAAAGAATCCTGAATTGGTTGTAGTGCTTCTTGATAGAGATTTACCCGACTCCAGCATTGGGCGGTTGCTGTTCGCAGGGATAGCAAGTTTTCTTCCATCGCTTTTAGTTCTTGGCGCTTGTTTTCCAAATCATAGGTTTGATTGTCAATCATTCCCTGCGCTAGCTCAATACCACTACGTATCTGCTCAATCTCACGTTCCAGCTTTTGTATTTCCTGTGAATATTGTTGTCGCTGGGTTTCAATTTGTAATAAAATCGGCTCTAAATTAATTTTGTTACCCTCTTCTTCATTGGCAACAGTATGTCCTTGCCGTCGTAGCATAACAGTTTGGTGCTGCTTGAGAAACTTCTGCCGCTGTAACATATTGCGGCGTTGTCCTACTAAAGTTTCGTTTAGCATTTGATAGAGGTCTTTTTCATCCGCCAGTTCCATTTCTAAATTGATATGGTCATGGTCAGATGCGTGATTTAATTTATTTTGTAGTTCTTCTATAGTTTCTTGCTTATATGTCAGTTCTTGTTCTTGATCGTGAACAAAGCTAGCATCTATTTCCAGCTTATACTGTAAATCTTGCACTATCTTTTGTAGTTCTTCTAAAGGCATTTTCTGCAAAGCTTCTATATCAGCTTGCTGGCCGAGAACTATATCAGCCGATGTTGTAGCCAAGGAGTGAATCTGTTGGTATAAATCTTCCTGACTTCGTAATTGCTCCTTGAGTATGCGAGCATACTCTTGCTTGTTGGTGATATCTGCTGTACTTACCTGCAACTGGGCTGTTTGCTGCGCTAGAGAATTTTGTGCCTGTTGCCATGCGTTTTGGCGATCGCTAAATGTTTGCAACAAGCGCTCTACTTCCTCTTGCTGCTGAGCAGCCACAATTTTTTGCTGCTCCAGTTGTTGCCAATGTGGATTAAGCGTACCTTGCTGCCTTTCAACCAATTCAAAAGCTAGATGAAGGTGTTCCCTTACTGTTTCCGTGGGAGCAACGCGACTAGACAAGCGATCTAGTAACTCACTCATCACCCGACTTTGCTGCTCATCCAAAACCGTCCCCTGTTGAAAATCCGCTTGACGCTCCTCCAGACGACGCTGTTCACCTCGTAAATGCTCCCAAGCTCCTTCCAGTTCCTGGCGGTTACGCTCAATTTCTGCTTGCAATCGTTCAATCTCCTCGCGGGATGTATCAACTGCCTGTTTTTGCTGCTCCAGGTGTTGTAACTCATCCTCCAATTCTTGCAGTTGTTCAGAGCGTACTTCCATGTCCATCTCACGGCGATTCAACTCTTGCGCCTGAAATGTTAACGACTGTTTCCACTGGTCAATTTCATCTTCCTTGAGCTTAAATTTTTCCAGCTGGCGAGAAAAATTCTGCAAAATGTTTACTAGCGGACGTCCCGCTTCTTGAATCCGTTGTACTTGACGATTCGGATTTATTTCAACTAGCACCAGTGCGCCATCATTTAATTTACCTGCGTCTTCAGCTGCAATTACTTCTTCCGACACAGTATTCCAATTTTGATCAGTCCGCTGACAAGCTAGCAGTTTCAGTTCAGTTTTAGAACCACCGCCTAGTAAGCCGCCTTTCTGCTTTTGTACTTCTGCTAAATACAGCACACCGTTAGTCCTTGTTGATGCACTTAAACTCGTGTTTTGGAATATACGTTAGATAATTCTGTTAACTTGTCTTACTGAACCTAAGTTTAAGGAAGACAGACGAAACTATTTATAGACGTGAGATATTACGTCTTGATATTTATAGAAGCGATTTAGATCGCGCTTTTATATTTTGTACTGACGATAGTTACGATGACTTCCGTGTTAACACTAGCTTTGTCAAAGGTTATTACAAAAGTTTAAAGTTTATAGCTTAATATATCTCCCGCTCAGAGCAAGGGATTGGAGAAAAATCTTTCTAATAGCCCATAATCAATACCTAATACGCCTACTTAAAACATGGAAAAATTCCAGCGCAGAATTAATAAAAATGTCAACAGGATTACAGGGAGCATCTTTTAATTAAATGCAGGGAAATTTAAATGAAATTGATATTTGCAGTATTCTGCAATTGATTGAGTTAGGACAGCGAACTGGACAACTATTGGTAGAAGCCCCTAGCTCTCACCATAGCAACAGGGATGGACAAGAAATTCTTGGATACCGCTCTAAACAACAGTCTTGGCTCGTCTTTTTCCTCAACGGTCAAATTATCTATTGCCAAGAAGGCGAGAGTAGTTTATCTCGGATTGGCGATTATTTACGTCATTACCGAGTTGAGATGCGACTCGAAGAAATACAATCTGCCTCCCTATGCTCAATAAACGCACCAGAATATGCTTATCTTTGGGCACTCTTGGAGCGAAATATAATTAAACCGAAGATAGCTGTTAGCATAATCCACGGTTTGGTACATGAAACCCTCTTTGACCTGCTGAGCTTACATCAAGGTAACTTCATTTTCCATCAGGGTGTAGCACTTGCCCCACAATTAAACACTTTGGAGATTGCTCCGCTGGTTACTAAAGTTACGAAGCAAGTGCAAGAGTGGAAGCAGCTATATCCACACATTCAATCTCCTGAACAATTACCAGTACTGGCTGATCCAGTTCGGCTATGCTCTTCACTACCGACAGCAACATTAAATAAATTACAGCATTGGGCAGATGGGAAAACATCCCTGCGTCAATTGGCTCGCCATCTGAACCGAGACATTTTGACAGTCGCCAAAGCAATATATCCATACGTCCAACAGAATTGGCTACAACTAGTATATTCAGTGACATTACAGCTAGAAACATACACAGAAAATAGAGAGTTAAAAGAAAATCACAGGAAGCGGATAGTATGTATTGACGATGCGATCGCCATCTGTGAAACTGTAGAGTCTATCTTGCAACCACATGGGTATGAGACAATCTCACTCACAAATCCTTTAGAGGCTCTCAGTCTCGTTTTTAAACTCAAGCCGGATTTAATTTTGTGTGATATAACTATGCCGCAATTGGAAGGGTACGAAATTTGTACCATGCTGCGACATTCAACAGCATTTCGGCTTGTACCAATTATCATGCTGACTGGTAAAGATGGATTTATTGATCGAGTCAGGGCTAGGATGTTCGGGGCAACAGATTATTTGACAAAACCATTTACAGACACTGAGTTACTAATGCTCATAGCCAAATATATCAACAAAGAGTCTTGTGTATCCCATAAACGAGATCTAAGACTTGTTGATCTAACAAAAGATGAGGTAAAAAATGCTATCACAGAATCAGCAAACTAGTGAAACGTCAATATCTAGTAAATTAGTTAGTGAAAAAATAGAATTAATTTATACACTAAATACTTGCGGAGGAATCAGGGAATGTTCCAAATAGGAACGTCTACATCAGGAGGTAGATAAACACTTATGAGTACAGTTCTGATTGTGGAAGACAGTATCGCGCAAAGAGAGATGATTACAGACCTCCTGAAAGCAACTGGCCTAACAGTCACCCATGCCAGTGATGGACTAGAAGCGTTGGAGGCAATTCAAAGCGCACCTCCCGATTTAGTGGTATTGGATATTGTCATGCCCCGGATGAACGGCTACGAAGTTTGTCGTCGGTTAAAGTCAGATCCGAAAACCCAAAATGTCCCTGTAGTAATGTGTTCTTCTAAAGGCGAAGAATTTGATCGCTACTGGGGTATGAAGCAAGGTGCAGACGCCTACATAGCCAAACCATTTCAACCAACTGAGTTGGTGGGAACAGTCAAACAACTGCTGCGAGGATAAGGATGAAAACAATATGGTAAGCAAACCGGACTTTTTAAGCGGAAGTGGTCAAGACCACTTCCGTCCTGAATTACAAGTAGAAAGTCCTGAAGGTGAGTTACATTTGAGATTTTACATTCCCTCGCATCAGGAGTTTGCACTACAAGCAACTGGCATCCGGGAGGTAATTGAACTAAGTCCTGATAGAATCACTCCGATTCCTAATGCTTCTCCTTTACTTTTGGGTACTCTAAATTTACGAGGTCGAGTTATTTGGGTGGCTGATTTGGGTCAATTTCTTGGAGAAGCAAGTGCATTAAACACAGATAGAGCTGAAATTCCGGTGATTGCCATTGAAGAGCAAGACACAATAGTGGGTTTAGCAGTAGAGGAAATTGGTGGTATGGACTGGCTGGATATACAGCATCTCATGCCACCAACTGGTGTTCCAGATACTATGGCTCCCTTTTTGCGCGGAGAGTGGTTATTAGATACTAAAAAAAATCAATGTCTACGACTGCTCGATCAAATGGCAATTTTGCGGAGTGCACGGTGGGCAGGATGAAATTGGAGGAGGAAATGGCAGCAAGTATTGATGATTACGAGCCAAGATATCAGCTGGCGATGACAGCCTATGTACAAAGGAACTATGAAGTTGCCGCTACTTTAGTTGACCAAGTGGTGCAAAGTTTCCCAAATGACCCTAACTCTCGTTTGTTACGGGGTCACATCTACTACGTTTTGCAGCAGTACGATGTAGCGCAAGAAGAATATCTACAGGTGTTGCATTTAACTGACGATCAAGAAATCATTGGTTTTGCCAATAATGGACTTGAAAATATTAATCAACACCTTCAAATACTAGGTAGTCAAGGTGATGCATCAGTAGATCAAGAGCAAATCAATCCCATAGAGATATCTGATTCTCTGGTACATAATGAACAAGAATTTGCAGATTTGGGTACTAGTAAGGAGTTTGATATCAGTAGCCTTGATTTAAAATCCTTTGGGGAGCATCAACAAGCTGTGAATGCACTGGAAGAGCTATCCTTAAACAGTTCATTTGACATACCCACAGACAGCATTGAATTTGAGAGAATATCAGATTCATCGATAACTTTTGGTGAAGATCCTTTTGCTTTTAATCAACAATTACAGGAGCAAGAGGTGGATGGCATCAATTGGCAGGAGCAAGCAGAATTAGAGTTACCCGCTTTCTGGCAACAAGATATCTCAGAAGAGAGTTTTGAAGAACCACTAGTGAATGGTAATTTTCTAGATTTGGGCGCAAATCTAACTAACGAAAGTTCGGCAATTGACAAAAATAACAATAACTATTCACCTTTTGCCTCGGCTAATTCACAAACCATAAATAGCCAGAATAACTCTTCTGATTTCTTGATTGATTCCGAAGCTCAAAAAGCTAGTATTGAGAATTTGGAATTTCAAAAAACTAATCTGGTGGATGAAAACTTATTGATCGTCGAAATAGAACTTAAGAATGATTCAATAGCATCAAATAGCCTTGATTATACCAATCAAGATAATTTGTTGCGTCAGAAACAAATTGGGATTACAGAAGATTTGCAGCCGAAAAATACAGAGGTATCATCATCTTTTAATAATGGCAATTTTGCCCTGAAAGAAAAGCAGTTAAAATCAGATAAACTCATAGAAAAGAACAATTCTTATGATGATGAAAATTTTGATCTTGAAGCGTTTGAGTCTGCTTTTGGTTCAGAGGAATTAACATCTAGTGGAGATACTGAAGATACAAGTAGTATACAAACTGGAGAAAATTCTAAAAGCAATATAGAATTTTTAGACGATTTTGAAGAATTTGACGATCTAGGGAATATTCCGGGGTTTGACCTGATAGGAGAAGATTCTAACTTCGGTGATATGGCAATGCATTCTGGTGCATTAGAAACCAATGGCGATCTAGGCAGTAAAGACGTGGAGCCTATTGCAACTAATGTAGCTAGCGATCGCGAAGAAGAACTGTTCACAATTACTAGCTCACATGAAGCAGTCCCAGTTTTTACCCAAACAGATGTCTCGAAGATAGAACCTAATGTTACGGTCGAGCAGGGTTTGTTAGCGCCGTTAGAAAACGCTCCTATCCAAAGCAAACAGTGGTTAGTTGCTGGGAGCGTGGGTATTATATCGGCACTGGTTGTAGCTACAGTCAGCTTTGTAGCCACTACATTTTCTCCAGCGCAACAACGGGAATCAGTCAGGAACACAGGTTGGGCAATGTCACTAGCCGCTGGGATAGCAGGTTTTGCTACCGCAGGCTTCATGGGGACTCTCACACTCAAGCAAATTCGGCGTACAACTGACGATTTGCAAACTCAGTTTGATGCTGTACGCCAAGGAAATCTCAATGCTCAAGCCACAGTATATTCTGAAGATGAATTTGGGCAGCTAGCCGCTGGTTTTAATGAAATGGCGCGTGTAATTTTCACCACTACCAATGAAGCCCAGCGTAAAGCCGATGAACAAGAGGAGGCCAAAGAAAACCTGCAACGCCAAGTGATTCGTCTGTTGGACGATGTGGAAGGAGCAGCTAGAGGAGATTTAACGGTACAAGCGGAAGTGACAGCCGACGTACTCGGAGCTGTAGCCGATGCCTTTAACCTGACAATTCAGAACCTGCGAGATATTGTGCAACAGGTAAAAGTGGCAGCCAAGGAAGTAACCAAAGGTGCAACTAACTCCGAAACTTTTGCGAGAGCCTTATCTAGTGATGCTTTGCGACAAGCGGAAGAGTTGGCAGTCACGCTTAATTCCGTACAGGTGATGACCGATTCGATTCAGCGGGTAGCAGAGGCGGCGCGGGAAGCAGAAACTGTTGCCCGCGATGCTAGCACTATTGCTCTTAAAGGCGGGGAAGCAGTAGAAAATACCGTAGCGGGTATTTTGGAAATTCGGGAAACTGTTGCCGAAACTACCCGAAAAGTCAAACGACTGGCGGAATCCTCGCAAGAAATTTCTAAAATTGTGGCGTTGATTTCCCAGATTGCTTCTAGAACCAACTTGCTGGCACTCAATGCTAGTATTGAGGCGGCAAGGGCAGGAGAAGCCGGACGTGGGTTTGCGATCGTAGCGGATGAAGTGCGTCAATTAGCGGACAAATCTGCCAAATCTTTGAAGGAAATTGAACAAATTGTGATGCAAATCCAAAGCGAAACAGGCTCTGTAATGACCGCGATGGAAGAAGGCACACAACAGGTAATTAAAGGCACAAAATTGGCAGAAGAAGCCAAGCGATCGCTAGAAAACATCATTCAAGTGGCAAATCGTATTGACATTCTTGTGCGCTCAATTACTACTGATACTGTGGAACAGACGGAAACCTCCCGCGCCGTTGCTCATGTAATGCAGTCAGTGGAACTCACAGCACAAGAAACTTCCCAGGAAGCGCAGCGAGTTTCTGGTGCTCTACAAAACCTAGTAGGTGTATCCCGCGACTTGATTGCCTCCGTTGAACGTTTCCGAGTGGAAACTATGGAAACCAGGTAATTTGTCATTTGTCCTTTGTTATTTGTTTATGACTCTTGACCCTTGACCCTTGACCCTTGACTAAAAAACTATGCTGCCGGAACAACAACAGCGGATTTTGGGCTACTTTATTGAAGAAGCCAGAGACCACCTGAATACAATTGAGCAGGGGTTGCTGAATCTTGAGGGTACCCTGAACGACCCGGAAATGATTAACGAAGTCTTCCGGGCGGCTCACTCCATCAAAGGAGGAGCGGCGATGCTTGGTCTGACTAGTATCCAGCACACATCCCACCGTTTGGAAGATTGTTTCAAAGTTCTCAAAGAGCATCCAGTTCAGGTTGACGAAAAGTTAGAGTCTTTATTTCTTGGTGTGTCTGATACTCTAAAGGTGCTCTTAGAGCATTTGAGCGGACAGTTCGGTTTATCGGAAGATGCAGCTAATACTCTGATGTCAGAAACTGAGCCGGTCTTTCAATGGCTGAATCAGCATCTCGAACAGCTTGTCGAAAAAGGTAGTAGTCAAGTAATAAATAGTACTTCTACACAGGAAATACATTCAAACTCTAAAGATAACCTTTCCACCCTCACAGAATTTTTCCTGCGGCGGGATATTCCCAGTTTGCCAGAAGACACCCGAAAGGAATCTACAGAAATATTTTTCTCAGTAACACCCCAAGAGGTAAGTTCATCGTTCGCCATCGGGTCTTCAAGGGAGAAGACGTTGGCACAGCTAGACGCTAACGGACACAGCGAATCGGCGCTATCGCCAGTCACAGTCAAGGTAACTGATAGTTGGAGCGAGTTTCAAGCCCATGTGTTACAAACACTACGGAAAATGTTGCAACTGTTTAAGCAAACAACAACACCCGAAACGCGGCAAAATCTTCAGCAATGCTGTCAACAGTTAGTGAAACTTGGTGCAGCCCAGAATTTATCTAAGTGGTGTGATTTGTGTCAAGCAGCAGCTAGCGCGATCGGTAATTCCGAAAACACTTATCTGACTTTAGCTAAAATCGTCATTACCGAAATCAAACAAGCTCAGGAATTAGTTCTACAAGGTAGGGAAGCCGAAATTGTAATTAGTCAGCAACTAGAAGTCCTTTTAAGCTTTGTAGAAATTGAGTTGCTAGAAACTACCCCCGACTTAGTTGATGAACAGCCTGCGGTTTTGACAGAATTATCAACTACGCCAGAGCCAATTCTATTCGCCAATACTCTCGATATCACTGATAACGCCGCGCAGTTAGTGCCACCTATAGCGCCACCGCAAGATAGCATAACTAGCCTATCTGAGCTAACTGAGCAACTTAACCTCGACGACGAGCCAGGCGATCGCTACACTAACGTCTTGGAAGAACACGCCTCTGTTGAATTACAACCAACATTAAAAGGCGCTGTTACTCAAAATACTCTTGCTATTAATCTTTTGCCAGAGCATGAAGACGAGATACATCCGATTAATAGTAGTATTGACCCCAATGGGCCAGAAGTAGGAATAGCTGAGTTAAATACACTTGCCGATTTATTTGAAGGTGAAACTCCCGATCTAGATGAAACCTGGCAACAAGAGAAAATCTTAGACACTGTTGCTACCGATGCATCAGGAATTGATTTCAGCAATTGTGACACTGAGGATGCTGAAACCGACTTATCTGATTTACTCTCGTTTGATGAAGAGATAAGCGACGATCAGCACCCACCAACCACAGCTGAGATAGAAGACTTATCCTTATTATTTGGTGACAACTTTTTAGACAAGGAAAATCAAGAATCACAAAATCAACCAACATTTGCTACGACCGTAGAGTTTAGCAATATTGCGATTTCTAATCTAAATTTAGAATTTTCTCCCTTAAATATTTTACAAGAATTTACGGAAAGTTCTGGCGACTCTGAGCAATCTTTGCAGGAAATTACTCAGAAGAGGGACAACGAAAACGATGTAGTTGAAGATTTACTGGTACAGGCACTAGATGATGATCAACCACTGCTCACAGGCGGAGGAACTCAACCAGAGACTGAAACTATCGCCAGTATGGAACTATCCACCAACCAACAAAACAATTTTGATAAATTATTCTTAGAAACTGGGTATGCAGAGTGGGTAGAGGAAATTACTCCTGACGACTATGCAGAATCACGTAGGAAGTCCCAGTCAGGCTTATCTTTGGAAAGTCTATTTGCTGAAACAGAAGAACATGCATTACCGTTTACAGGTGAGTTAGAACTAGGTGAATTATTTGATACTAATCCGCTAACCGCATCTGAGCTTTCTCACTTAGAGGATGACCTGAGCACCTTCTGGAACCAGGAAATCATCGCAGAACAACAGCATGAATTCGATTCTGTCGTTGAGCAGGACGTGGCAAAGGCGTTAGAAGAAAGTTTGTTTACCGCGACTACTGATGACATATTTGCCGACAGTCAGCAGTCTATACCACCCAGTCTCGATCTAGAAGATTTTGATATAACTTTGCAGCAGCCAGAGCAGCAGCTAGATCTGCTATTCTCCTCAGATGCCAGAGATGATTTCTTTGAGGATTTAGCACCAATTAACTCAGCAATTTCCTCGACAATAGACAATAGCGCAACGTTAGCAAGTCTTGAAGCACCAGCAACTCCTATAGAGATTCACAGCTTGTCGCCAGAACCAGAACCTTTGGATTTTATACCAGAGTTTACCAACCAGCCTACAGAGATATCATCTATAGATTCTCCCAAAACATTTGCTGATCTGGAAATTGGTTTGTCTGACGCTTTCAATGACAACACAGATGAAAATTCACAACTGCTGTCTGAGGATATAGCTAACATTACTTATATTCAAATTGAGACTACAGATAATATAAAAAATGATTTATCTTTTACAGAAACTGCGAACCAGGAAGAATTAGTAGAAAATGTAGAAAACACGGCAAACCTTGACTTGCAAACCGTCAATGACTTTACACAAACAGTTATTCCGGAACCGATGGTAACAGGCTTAGACTTCAGCTTAGATGAGTCCAATCTGGAAACTGATGAAAATCTAGAAGCAGATTTGTCTGAGCATGTGTGCGATTTAGAAGAGACAGATAAACCTGCATTAGTAAATCAAGCAGAGAATAATATTGTTACCTCAACTGAAGAATTGGAAGTGGCATCAGTTGAAGCAGTTGCTGTAGAAAATGACAGCCCTATCCTAGATGAATTTGCCGAATTGGAAGCATTATTAGGACAGGAAGGAGCACCCAGCCCCAATACTACCTCCATACAAGAAATAGATTTTGCTGCTTTGGAAGCATTATTAGGTGCAGACAACGATGAGACAGCAGCCATATCTAACTATCAGCAGCCCTTCAAAACTCAACCCGTCTTGATACCGCTCAATACCGTTTCATCACCGCGCATAGATGATGAATTTGGTGACTTAGAAAAGTTGCTGGCAGAAGCGGATCAAACAATATCTCACTCATCACTTATAAAATCGAATACAGGAAAAACTCTACGCCCCTCCACTCGTCGTACTGCGAGATTTGAAGAAACAATGAAAGTTCCAGTCAAGCAACTGGACGATATGAGCAATTTAGTTGGAGAGTTGGTGGTAAATCGCAACACCCTAGAGCAGGATCATGAACGGTTGCGACAGGCACTAGATAACTTGCTGATTCAGGTGCAACAGCTATCAGATGTAGGGGCGAGGATGCAGGAGTTGTATGAGCGATCGCTACTAGAAGCCTCTCTTTTGGCTGGTCGCAAAACTAAAGACTCTGGCATTCCATCTGCTGACTCCAATTCCGACAGGGGTTTTAGCGAGCTAGAAATGGATCGCTTTACTCCTTTCCATACATTATCCCAGCAAATGATTGAGCGCATTGTACGAGTGCGTGAGTCGGCTAGTGATATTGACTTTGTTACCGAAGAAACTGAGCGAGTGGCCCGGCAATTCCGCCAGGTAACTACACAGCTACAAGAAGGACTCACAAGAGCGCGAATGGTGCCTTTTGCCCAAACAATTGATCGCTGGCGGCGAGGAGTGCGCGACAATGCCATTAAATGTGGCAAACAAGTGGAGTTGGTCATCGAAGGTGGAGATACCTTAATTGACAAGATGATTTTGGATCATCTGACCGATCCGCTGACTCACATGCTGAATAATGCGATCGCTCACGGTATTGAAACGGCAGACGAACGACAAGCCGTCGGAAAACCATCAGTGGGAATTATTACTATCCGTGCCTTTCACCAAGGCAACCAAACCATCATTTCCGTAGGCGATGACGGCGCGGGTATTGATTCAGAACGAGTTAAGGCCAAGGCAGTGAAGATTGGCATGATTACAGAAGCTCAGGCAAAAACCATCTCTCACCTAGAAGTCTACGACCTGCTGTTCCAGTCTGGTTTTACAATCAAAGATCAGGCAGATGAAATCTCTGGTCGCGGTGTGGGTATGGACGTAGTTCGCTCCGAGATTAGCGAAATTCGTGGGACAGTTAATACCAATTCCACTATTGGCAAGGGAACCACCTTCACCATCCGTCTGCCATTGACCCTGAGTATTTGTAAAGCCCTTTGCTGCGTTTCCGATAAAGCTCGCATTGCCTTCCCTATGGATGGTGTAGAAGATACGCTAGATATACCAGTCAAAAATATCCAGCACAATGCTAATGGGCAATCATTTATTTCCTGGCGTGATACACAGCTGCCATTCCGATCTCTGAAGGAACTTTTAACCTTCAATCGCCAGATCAGTCGTGGTAATGTCTATGGCGGTAATCGAGATGATGACATGGTTTCTGTTGTTGTGGTGCGATCGGGCAGTACTCTAATTGCTCTACAAATTGACCTGGTGCTGAGCGAACAAGAAATTGTGATTAAGCAATTTGAAGGGCCAGCGCCCAAACCCATTGGTGTAGCTGGTGCTACAGTCCTAGGTGATGGTCGTATTATGCCCATTGCTGACGTGCTGGAAATAATTGATATCTTCCAAGGACGGATTTCTACACAAACTAGTGGCAGTTCTTGGCAACAAAAAGGTACTCCTACAGACCCGCCTGTTGTGAAGATTGACCCAACTGTGCTAATTGTCGATGACTCAATTACAGTCCGAGAGTTGCTCTCCCTGACGTTTAACAAGGCAGGTTATCGCGTAGAACAGGCGCGTGATGGACAGGAAGCTTGGGATAAACTGCGCTCCGGTCTGCCTTGCGATATCGTATTTTGCGATATTGAAATGCCCCGTTGCGATGGTCTAGAGTTACTCTCTCGCATTCAGAAAGACTCGAACCTCAACCACCTGCCGATCGCTATGCTCACCTCGCGTGGTGCAGATAAGCACCGACAAATGGCAGTTCAACTCGGTGCTAGCGGCTACTTTACTAAGCCTTACCTAGAGGAAGCTCTACTGGAAGCTGCGGCGCGGATGCTCAAAGGGGAGAAACTCGTTAATAGTAATGCTTAGTTGGGGTTTACGTTATCTGTTGCCTTCTGATATCATGTCCCGCCAAAAGTGAGACAATCAAAAAAACTCAAAAATATTTGAGAGGTAAAAAAATTGTCTCTAACTTCAATTGCGAAAATTAAAAATCTTGAAGTGCGGAATGAGGGTTTTATCCTTGTGAATATAACGTGAGTTCAATTACTGCGATCGCATATATAGGACTAGTATTTGATTACTGAAAAAAATTCAGTACATCTTTCTTTATTACTTCTTCTCCATGCCCCATTCCCCATTGCCTCTTCGCCCCTAATCCCCAAAGGGGGCCCCGAGTTCCCCAGAGGGGGCCCCACCTTCTCCATTCGGTGTCTCTACGAGTCAGTTCACGAATCAAATCGGATTACTATATCACTAACTGAAATTACTGATTTGGCTTTGTCTGGGGAGCGATCGCATCCCAAGATTGAGCAGTTTGTCAATCAATTAAACCTGCTTCTCTGGCTCTGATTTGAGTTATTATTCGCAGATTTTTCCCTTGATTTTTCAACTCTTCACCATCAATTCCTAAAGCGTTTTGCAGCTTATCCCAGTAGTGACGCACCATGCGTTCAGATACACTAATACGTTGAGCGATCGCTTTATCTTGTAATCCTTCTTGAAACGCTAAAGTCAGTAGTAACCGCCATTCTGGTTTTACTTGCAATTCCGAGTAAATTTCTTGAATATCTTTTGTATGAGTTAATCCCTGTAAAGCCCACTTAACTCTAGCGAGCATTTCTTTAGTAGAAAGACTTTTATCAGCAACTGTAAAGCCTCCTTTGTAAGCCTCAATCTCAGGCTTCATCCGCACCAATGTCCGAATATGGATGCTTTGGACAATGATATTCAGGTTAGGATAATTCTCCATCAAATTTCTGAGGAGTTGCATACCTGTATTAGTCGATGCCATTACTCCAGGCTTTTCTGGAATATAAATATCGATTACAACAAGGTCTGGCTGCAAAATTGACACTTGATTTAGAGCATTTTCGGCGGTTTGAGCAGTGAAAATTTTAGCACTTGGATACTGAGAGCGTAGCACCTCAATTGTTCCATTTAGACACATCTGGTGACAATCAATTAACAAAAGTTTAAATGATGCCTTTTCTGGTAAATTTTGGCTCATGCTTGCTAACTCGCCTTTCAACGCTTCTCCGATGAATAACTACTTCTTATTTAAGGGGTTTTCCTGACGCCGCGAGTATTTAATAGCAGGTAATACCTCCAATTGTCGGAAATAATCCTTCTCTTGTGAGATGTCGGTTTGCTCATATCCCCCGCTGTAAATAGCGATCGCATTGGCAAGTGATGGCTGTGAAGGTGTATGATATTATCGATTATTTATAAAAATGCCAGAAATCTTAACTGATAAAAACTTTACTTATGGTTTGAAGGTTATTGCTTCCCGCGATTCAGACCTAGCAGATATTCTTAAAGCTCTGGGTTCCCCACCTCTTTGGGTACGCGAACCAGGCTTTGCAACGCTCATTCAAATCATCTTAGAACAACAAGTGTCTCTAGCATCAGCTAAAGCAGTTTTTGAGCGGTTGCAACAAATTATATTACCAATTACTCCAGATAACTTTCTCACTTTAAATGATGACCAAATCAAAAAAGTTGGTTTCAGCAGGCAAAAAGCTCTTTATGGACGCTTGTTAGCAGAGTCTATCATTACTGGAAAGCTTGATTTGCTTACCCTGAATGCAATGGATGATGAGGATGTACGCTCTGTTCTCAAAAAAAGTAAAGGTATTGGAGACTGGACAGTTGATATATATCTATTGATGGCACTCCAGCGACCAGATAGTTTACCCAAAGGAGACTTAGGATTAGCTTTGGCAATACAGAAGGTGAAACGCTTAGAACAGCGACCCACACCTAAAGAGATAGAAACTATAGCCGAAAACTGGCGGCCGTGGAGAGCATTAGCCACTCGTTTATTATGGCACTATTATTTGAGTGAGCGATCGCCAAAGCAATGACATTACCTACCATTGGCACCATTGTAGAGACGTTGCAATGCAACGTCTCTTTATTTTGATCTGCGATTAAAAGTCGCCAGAGCGAATTATTCAATTAATCAAGTTGAGTACTATAGGCGCTAAAACCATAAGCCAAAGTTGCTTTCAGAGCAGCTGATGGCTTGAGACTTCTGTTAATAGCTTTCGCAAACGGTACCGGAATTGCTTTAATGGTTTCCGGCAAAATTGCATATTCTTCTGTGGGTTCGACAGTGTATTGCGGACACTTGGTTTTTATTCCAGAATCAGCCAACATTTCCTCAATTTCAGTGGCTGAATACTGCTTAAGATAAACTGGATTTCTCGAAAATGGGTTTAGCTTTCTAATAAAGTTGTGGATAATATGAGAAGGACAGAACTTGTTGTGAAAAGAATGATTGAAAACGAAAATTCCACCAGGCTTTAGTACACGAGATATTTCAGTCAACAGGTTCCTTAATTGTGCATCTGGTATATGCATAAAAACACAGTTAGAAATTACCAAATCTATAGAATTATCTTCTATAGGTAATATTTCCGCAGAAGTGCAAATTAAATTAAATTCAGAGCCAGGGAAAAAATCATATTCTTGTTTAACCTTGATTAAACGACGTAATAAAGGTTCAGAAATATCGATGCCATAATACTTCTGGCATTTAAGATTTTTATCTTTGGAAAGATGTAAAGGAGCACGACCGTAACCACAACCTAGTTCTAATATAGAGTCAACAGATTTATTCAGAGGAAATTTATTCCAAGTACCTCCGGGTCTGCCAGTTAGGAGAGTGTAATCTTGTTTAATAGGTGAAGTTTCTGCAACTTGCTCAATTTTTTGGGAACCATAGTATGTCTTACCAATTTTGTCCCATTTTTGTTTGTGTTTAGTCTTATTTAATTGTTCGTAGTCAGTGGGAAAATAAATGCCATCTTGTAATTCAAAGTCATTTAGACTGAATTTAGCATTTGCTAATTGAGTCATTAGGATTATGCCTCATCAAGAGTTAAGTCTGTTCTCTGTTATACTCTCAACCCAGCATTATCAGCAAGTGTTATTTACTCAGTCGCCTGGAATGAGGCGATAAAAAAAAGAATTATTCGATTTTTTTTCTCTAAAGTCTAATGACCTCTTGAAGCTTATCTGAACACAAGTTCGGATACATTAGTTGATGGGCTGCAACAATTGGAGGCTAGGATGACAGAAGAGTCACAACAAAAACGGGTGGTAGTTGTGGGTGCAGGTTGGGCTGGTTTGGGAGCAACCTACCATTTGGCAAAACAAGGTTACAATGTGACACTTCTAGAAGCGGGCCCCTATCCTGGTGGACTGGTAGCAGGTTGGAAAACAGGAGCAGGAAAATCTGTAGAAGCGGGGATTCATGGCTTCTGGTATCCTTACAGAAATATTTTTTCTCTAATCAATGAATTAGGAATTAACCCTTTTACTACTTGGACTCGTTCCTCACAATATTCGCCTGCTGGTTTGGAAGTCGAATCACCGATTTTTCAGAACTTACCTAGACTCCCCTCTCCAGTGGGAACTTTTCTCTACACTCAGTTTAAACGGCTGCCATTAATTGACCGTCTCAGCGCTCTGCCTTTACTTTACGCTGTTGTGGATTTTGATAATACTGATGCAGCTTGGCGACGTTATGACTTTGTAACCGCCCGTGAATTGTTCAAAGATTTTGGTGTTTCTGCGCGGCTTTACCGAGAAGCCTTTGAACCAATGTTGTTGGTGGGGTTGTTTGCTCCTGGCGAGCAATGTTCAGCCGCAGCAACTTTAGGGATGCTTTATTTTTTTATACTGGCGCATCAACCAGATTTTGATGTGGTTTGGTGTAGAGGAACTGTAGGGGAAAAAATATTTCGTCCTTGGGTAGAACGTATTGAAAAAGCTGGTGTGCGAGTTCTTCCCCAGCGCCGGGTTACAGACTTAATTATTGATAGTAATCAGCGAGCAACAAGTGTAGTTTGCGGTGATGAAGTATTTGATACCGATGCTGTGGTTTTTGCAGTTGGTATTACTGGCATGAAGAAAATTGTATCAACTAGCCCTAACTTACAAAGCCGCGAAGAATTCCGCAATTTGAGCAATTTAGGGGCAATTGATGTTTTAGCAACTCGGTTGTGGTTTGACCGCAAAATTGATATACCTCGTCCTTCTAATGCTTGCTTTGGCTTCGACACAACTACAGGATGGACGTTTTTTGACTTGAATACCCTACATGATGAATATAAAAATGAGCCAGGAACAGTTATGGAAGCTGATTTCTATCACGCAAATCAGTTTCTGAGTTTAAGTGATGAGGAAATTGTAACGATAGTTCAGCGTTATTTAGCAACTTGTGTGCCAGCATTTCGGGAAGCAAAGGTAATTGATAGTAGTGTGATTCGGCTACCAAATGCCGTGACTCACTTTGCACCTGGTAGCTATCGCTATATGTTGCCAGCTAAGACCAGCTTTGAGAATGTATTTATGAGTGGGGATTGGATTGCGAACCGTCACGGTTCCTGGTCACAGGAAAAAGCTTATGTTACTGGTTTAGAGGCAGCAAATTTAGTAGTGTCTTATTTAGGAGAAGGTCAGCTATCCGAAATTTTGCCTGTTGAAGAAGATGAAGTGCATATACAAGTGGCAAGAAAATTAAACCAAACAGTGCGTGACTTGAGTAAATCTATACTGCCTGATTTTTGGTTGCCGTAATCAGTTATCAGCCTGTTTAGTGTTCCCTGATAACTGATTACTGTTTAACGCTTATTGTGATTCCGCATCGCTTTATGAATTTTTTTCCATCGTTCTTTCTCAACTAGCTGCGCCCGCTGGTCTTGTTTGCGGGTAAGATAGTTGAGTTCTTTTTGCAGTTTTTGGTAGCTGAGAAACCTAGAGTAGTCGAGTTTCCCCTCTGCTAAAGCCTGCTGAACTACACAATCAGGTTCGTTATCATGCTGACAATTGCGAAAGTGGCAATCCTGCGCTAAGGTTTCGATGTCTGCAAAGGTTTCTTGCAAGCCCTCGTTACCTGCCCAAATTTGGATTTCCCGCATTCCTGGGGTATCTATAATTAAGCCGCCAGTTGGCAGCAAAATCAACTCTCGATGAGTTGTCGTGTGTCTGCCTCGGTAATCACTTTGTCGTACTGGTTGCACAGCTTGCAGAGATGCTCCGTGAAGTTGGTTAGTAATGGTAGATTTACCAACGCCAGAAGACCCCAACAAAGCAACTGTCTGTCCTGTTTTTAGGTAAGGTTTCAAGGCATCTAATCCTTGATAATTAGTGGCACTTAAGAAAACGATGGGTACACCCAAGGCGACTGCTTCCACTTCAGCCAAGCACTCTTCTAGCGAGTTACACAAGTCTGCCTTGTTTAAGACAATGACCGGATTTGCACCACTTTCCCAAGCCAGAATTAGATAGCGCTCAATTCTTCTAGGGTTAAAGTCGCCATCTAGCCCTGAGACTAAGAAGACAGTATCTATGTTAGTTGCAACAATTTGTTCTTCTGTTTTACTACCCACTGTCTTGCGGGAAAATTTGCTTTTTCTGGGCAAAATTTCGTGGATAGTTGCTCGTTTTTCAGACTCTCTCACACTAATGACAACCCAATCCCCCACTGCTGGAAAGTCTTGAGTTTGAGAAGCCTGATGCCGCAGTTTCCCTGTAACTTCTGCGGAAAGTTCTCCTTGTTCAGTATAGAGGATGTAGGTATTTCTGTATTTAATGGCGACCCTACCAACGCGAAATCCTTGTTGGTGATAGGGTTCAAAGCTGTGAGCAAAAACGTCACTCCAGCCGAAGTAATCCAAATTCATTGATTTTTCCTCGATGTGTGCTACTTGTTTTGCACAAGGTTCCACAGAGGAGAACACTTCCATACTCTTCCAGCGTTGAGGAACCAGCGCTACAGGAGGTTTTTCCAACTCAGGCGACTTGCTTCTTGTGTCCCTACAAATTTGTTAGACGTATGTAGGACGCTAAGTGGCTTCTCGAAGTCTAGAACTGGTATGAAAGTGTCTGTAAATTCTGGTTTTCATTCCTGTAAGAAGGAGGACTGAACAAGAATCTCTGCGCCTTGTGTCCGTTGGGTTGGAATGGTCAAAGTAACCCGGACTGCTAGAAACTCAGTCATAGTTCTTCCTCCTTTTATACTACAAGTAATAATCTATATTATTACATCAGCTGAGTTTACAGGATTTACGCAAAATTATGAAAAAAACGTAGAATTATAGCATGAAAATGTACAACTTAAATAAGTCCTTTACTCATCAGGATAAAATTTAGCGTTGAGCTAAAGACAAACCTGGTGTCAGCCTCTGCAAAACTTGCTTTAACACCATTGCTGTCCAATCAACATCAGCTTCAGTGGTGTCACGCCCTAATGTCAGGCGAATTCCGCCCAAAGCTGCTTTTTGTGAATAGCCCATTGCCAACAATATCGGGCTAGGGCTAAGTTTGCCACTGTGACAAGCAGCACCAGCACTGATACCAATGCCAGCAAGATTGAGCTGTCGTACCAAGGTTTTACCACTGATTTCGCCATCGGCGTTTTCTATATAGAGGCTGACATGGTGGGGTAAGCGGTGAGCGCGATCGCCTGTAGGTATTAAACCAGGAATTTCGGCTAACAGGGCAAAGGCCCGATCGCGTAACTTAATTAAGCGTGGTGTTTCAATTGGTAGTTCTTGTGCTGCTAGTTGAGCTGCTACTCCAAAACCAGCGATCGCAGGTACTGCTTGAGTACCAGAACGTAGCCCCATTTCTTGCCCACCGCCACCCACCAGGGGTATCAATTCTATACCAGGACGCACATATAACGCCCCAGCACCTTGGGGGCCATATATTTTATGACTGGAAAGGCTAAGTAAGTCTACTGGGAGTTGTTGTACATCTATGGGTAAGCGTCCCGCAGCTTGTACTGCGTCTGTGTGGAACAAAACACCATGCGATCGGGCAATTTGTCCCAGTTCCTCAATTGGTTGTACTGTTCCTACTTCACTTTGAGCGTAAATTACCGAAACTAAAACTGTGTTATGTCGCAACGCCGCCTTTAAATCTAAAGGGTTGACTCTACCTTTAGCATCCACACATAAGCGCGTTATTTCCCAACCCCACATTTCTAACAACCGCACGGGTTCGGAAATTGCTGAATGTTCAACGCTGGAAATAATTATATGTTGAGGAACAGCGTATAACCGAGCAACACCTATAATCACCAGATTATTTGCTTCAGTCCCGCCAGAGGTAAAGATGATAGATTCAGAACTGGCGGCGTTAATTAATCCAGCTACTTGGACTCTTGCTTGTTCCACAACTGTTGCAGCCCTTTGTCCCCACTCATGTAAGCTGGAAGGATTACCCCACTGTTGAGTGAGGATTACTTGCATAGCTGCGATCGCTTCTGGGCGAGTGGGAGTAGTGGCGCTGTAATCTAGATAAATTTGCATATCAACTAATATAGTAATCCGATTTGATTCGTGAACTGACTTGTAGAGACACCGAATGGGGGATAGGGGATAGGGAATGGGAAAGAAGGGAGTTAAAGGTGTACGCAGTTTTTTCAAAAATAAAATAGGAATCCTATAGTAGTGGGAACACACGCTGGCAATTGGATGCTGAGCTTGTCAACATGTACATTTAAATGGGCAAATCTGACAAAATTTAGATACTTCAGCGTGTATGAACGATTATTTCTCTAATTCAGAACACAAAATTTTGGGAATGATAAATGTGTTCACCCCTAACCCACTTTTAGCAGATTACAGTGCAATTTTTCTCTAAACAAAGGTATTTTTTTTATATCTTTTTACTGATATTTCCTCTTGCTGCTTGTCAACGAGTTCATTCCTACAATCAGCGTCCAGCACCTTTACCGCAAGATCCATTAGTTCAAGTTTACTTTAATCATTCTGAGTCTTCAGAATACAAAGAACCTTATCGTCAGCAAACCCGCCTTGGAGATAATTTAGAAAAACAGATTGTCGATGCTATTTCTCAAGCTAAATCAACAGTAGATGTGGCGGTTCAAGAATTACGTTTACCCGGAGTTGCCAAAGCATTAGTTGATAGACAAAAATCTGGGGTAAAGGTCAGAATAATTTTAGAAAATATCTATAGCCGACCTGGGAGTAGTTTAACATCTAATGAAATAAGTAAATTAGATAAAAGGGAACGGGAGCGCTATAAGGAATTTCGCCAATTTATAGACGTTAATCAAGATAATCAACTCACTCCAGATGAAATAAATCAACGAGATGCTTTAGTGATTTTACAAAACGCTAAAATTCCTTGGCTTGATGATCAAGCTGATGGTTCAGCGGGAAGCAGTTTAATGCATCACAAATTTGTGATTGTGGATAATCGCATTGTAATTATCACTTCGGCAAATTTTACTTTAAGTGATACTTTTGGCGATTTTACCAATTTTAGCAGTTTAGGCAATGCCAATAATTTATTGCAGATTGATAGCCCAGAATTAGCATCTTTATTTACAGAAGAGTTTAACATTATGTGGGGGGACGGCCCAGGAGGCAAGCTAGATAGTCGATTTGGTTTGCAAAAGGTGATGCGTTTGCCTAAAATAATCACTTTCGGAAAAACCCAAATTACTGTACAATTCTCGCCTACTTCTCCTACTCAACCTTGGAGTAACAGCAGCAATGGTTTAATTGGCAAAACTTTAGCTTCAGCAACTAAATCTATTGATATGGCGTTATTTGTATTTTCTGAACAGCGCCTTGCTAATATCCTAGAAAATCGTCATCAACAAAGTGTGCAAATTCGCGCCTTAATTGAGCCACAATTTGCCTATCGTCCTTACAGTGAAGCCTTAGATATGATGGGGGTTGCGCTCAGTAACAAATGTAAATATAAAATCGATAACCATCCCTGGAAAAATCCAATTACTACTGTAGGTGTGCCTTTATTAGCCAAAGGTGATCTATTACATCATAAATTTGGTATTATTGATAGTCAAACAGTAATTACAGGTTCTCATAATTGGTCAGACGCTGCAAATAGTGGCAATGACGAGACGCTTATAGTGGTTGAAAATCCCACAGTTGCTGCCCATTATGTGCGTGAGTTTGATCGTCTTTATGCCAAAGCAAAACCAGGAATACCAACAGTAATTCAAGAAAAAATTAAACTAGAACAAAAACATTGTCCCCAAATTCAAACTCCTTTATCAAGTGAAATTACAGCTAGTCAACAAGTAAATATTAACACTGCAAGTTTAGAAGATTTAACAACTCTACCTGGTGTGGGTAAAAAGTTAGCACAACGAATACTTGCTACTCGTCAACAGCAAAAATTTACCTCTTTACAAGACTTGGAAAAGGTTCCAGGTATTAGTAATAGGATGCTGGATAAATGGCGCGATCGCATAACTTATTAACAATTTTAACTTTTAATAAATTAGCATTTTTTCAACTATAGCCACTAACTTAAAAGCTATACTGCTAAGGGTGCTCTATAGTTTGAATGATTTGTCAAGGTATCAATTAAATTGAACTTATTTAGAAACTTTGACCACCGACCCCGATTGATCATTGCTACTGGTTTGGCTGTATTAGTATTAGCATTACTTCCGTCTTGGCTACACTTACCAACTCGTATTCTCTGCGCTTGGAACTCCGGTGCTGACTTTTTCTTAGCCATAACTTGGTGGAAGATGATCGGGGCTACCCCAGAAAAAATCCGCCGTTATGCAGAAAATGAATACGAAGGCCGTTTGGCTATATTCATACTGGTGATTGCTGCGGCTTGTGCTAGTGTTTTAGCCATTGGGTTTTTACTCACTGATAAAAAAGATCTGTCAACAATTTTGCTGACCCTACACGTCATACTTTCAATTATGACGATTTTAGGTTCTTGGCTACTAGTACATACTATGTTTGCGCTGCAATATGCACACGGTTATTATAAACATATTAGTCGTAGTAATCATGAAGAAATAGTTAGAGGTTTAGATTTTCCTAATAATGATTGTCCAGATTATTGGGAATTTTTATATTATTCTTTTGTAATTGGTATGACTAGCCAAGTTTCTGATGTGCAGACAACATCACGTCAGATGAGACGTTTGACTCTGCTACATGGCATATTATCCTTTTTTTTTAATACGACCATTCTAGCTATTACCATCAATATCATTGCAGGGCTAATCTAAAAATTGTTTTACTCAGCCAATGTGAGAGGCTACTCATAATCTGTACTATTGTCCTCATAATACTAAAATAGGGAGACGACAATGCCTTGCCGTGCCCCTAACTGCAAGCCTATAGAATTTATTTACTAAATTAGATTTTCCCTGTGTTAACCACCTGCAACAGCTGGGACAATACTTACTTCATCGCCATCTTTTAAAGGTGTATCTGTCCCTTCCAAAAAGCGAATATCTTCGCTATTCAGGTACAAATTCAGAAATCGGCGGGGCTTTCCGGCTTCATCGCACAACCGCGATTTAATACCAGGAAAGCTTTGTTCTAATGAGTCCAACAATTCAGAAATGTTACTACCACTACATTCGAGGGTAGCTTGATTATTAGTAAAGTTCTGAAGTGCAGTAGGAACTAAAACTGTTATGGCCATAAAAGTGAAAATTTAAGAGTGAAGAGTAGAAACTTATCCTTTGTCCTTGGTTCTGACAAATGACAAGTGACAAATTACTAAACAAGGACTTGTTGCCATTCCAAGCGATCTAGTGTGCGCGATCGCTCTAGGGCACGTTCAAAACTATCGAGTTTGGCGTCAATTGTCAAAGGTTCGCCAATATAGCCTTGGACTGCTTCTTGGGTTTTTAAACCATTGCCAGTGATGTAAACCACGGTAGTTTCATCTGGATCAATCTTGCCAGCTTCTACCAACTTTTTCAGCACAGCAACAGTTGTACCACCAGCTGTTTCTGTAAAGATGCCTTCGGTTTCTGCCAGTAGCTTGATGCCTTCAATAATTTCTGAATCATTGACTGATTCAATATTACCGCCAGTTTTCTTAGCTATATCCACAGCATAAATACCATCTGCTGGATTACCGATCGCGATCGACTTGGCAATTGTATTCGGTTTCACTGGCTTGATAAAGTCGCTATTCTCTTTGAATGCTTGGGCGATGGGGGAACAGCCTTCAGCCTGAGCACCGCTGAAACGGACATTCTTACCTTCTACCAAACCAACTTCCACGAATTCTTGGAAACCTTTGTAAATTTTGGTAAAGAGTGAACCAGAAGCCAGGGGAGCAACGATATGGTCAGGTAGCTGCCAACCTAGTTGTTCTGCAACTTCAAAGCCCAGAGTCTTGGAACCTTCGGAGTAGTAAGGACGCAGATTGATATTGACAAAACCCCAGCCGTATGTATTTGCAATTTCCGAACAGAGGCGATTTACCTGATCGTAGTTGCCCTTGACAGACATGAGGGTAGGACTATATATCAAGCTACCTAGAACTTTACCAGCTTCCAAATCTGCGGGGATGAATACACAGCAGTCTAAACCGGCGTAAGCGGCGATCGCAGCTGTGGAATTTGCCAAGTTACCTGTACTGGCACAGGAAACTGTGGAAAAGCCCAACTCTCGCGCCCGGGAGAGGGCGACTGACACCACCCGGTCTTTAAAGCTGAGGGTGGGCATATTAACGGCATCATTTTTTATATAAAGCTTGTTTAAACCTAGGCGACGGGCAAGACGGTGGGAACGAACCAAGGGAGTCATACCAGTTCCCACGTCTATTACGTTGTCAGTGGCCACAGGCAAAAAGGGACGATAGCGCCAAATGGAATTTGGCCCGGCTTGGATTGTTTCACGGGTGACAGTAAGACGTAGAGCGCTGTAGTCATATTTGACTTCTAACGGCCCAAAGCATAACTCACAAACGTTTTTGGCTTTGAGTTCATATTCAGCACCACATTCCTTACACTTTAAGGCTTGAAAGGTAGCAGTGGTGGTTTGGTTTTGGGTCGTTACTGCTTGAGTCATAAACTAGCTTTCCCTGTTTGTCCTTCGACTGTCGCCTGATAGTAACACGAGCCAAAATACTAGTCAAACATACCCGACAAAAATGGTCGGGTATGTTGATCACCAAAAAAGGTGAGTTAGAACTTTCATAAAAACGCCAGAATAAGCAAATTTTTGTTCCAATTTCCTGCGTTGTTGTCAAAAACCTACACTTGTCACTCCCCACTCTTGATTAAGAACAAATAAGATGTTTGAACAAAACTCTGTATAAATCGCGTCTTGGCACGAGAAAATAAACAATAGTGATTTAATTAAGTTGACAAATCTAATGGATACAAAAGCTTTTAAGCGTACGCTGCAACATTCAGAAAATTACAATCGTAAGGGGTTCGGTCATCAAGCAGAAGTTACCACCCAGTTGCAATCCGAGTATCAAAGTAACTTGATTCAGGAAATTCGCGATCGCAACTACATCCTACAACGCGGTGATGTCACGATCCGCCTAGCGCAGGCTTTTGGCTTTTGCTGGGGTGTAGAACGCGCTGTGGCGATCGCCTATGAAACCCGTCAGCACTTCCCTACTGAACGCATTTGGATTACTAATGAGATTATTCACAATCCTTCTGTGAATAAACGGATACAGGAGATGGAAGTAGAATTCATCCCCGTTGAAGCAAACCAAAAAGATTTTTCTGTTGTCGCCACTGGTGATGTAGTTATATTGCCTGCTTTCGGGGCTAGCGTCCAAGAAATGCAGATACTTCACAATCAAGGCTGCAAAATTGTCGATACAACTTGTCCTTGGGTATCTAAAGTTTGGAATACAGTAGAGAAGCACAAAAAAGTCGATTACACTTCAATAATTCACGGCAAATATAAGCATGAAGAAACTGTCGCTACTAGCTCCTTTGCTGGCAAATATTTAATTGTGCTAAATTTGCAGGAAGCAGAATATGTTGCTAAATATATTCTCAATGGTGGAAACCGTGATGAATTTCTAACTAAATTCGCTAAAGCTTGTTCAGCAGGATTTGACCCTGATCAAGATTTACAACGGGTTGGTATTGCTAACCAAACCACAATGCTCAAAGGCGAAACTGAGCAGATTGGGAAGTTGTTTGAGCATACTATGTTACAGAAGTATGGCCCCACCGAATTAAATCAGCATTTCCAAAGTTTCAACACTATCTGTGACGCCACCCAAGAACGACAAGATGCAATGTTGGAGTTGGTGCAACATAATCTCGATTTGATAGTAGTAATTGGTGGTTTGAATTCATCGAATACTACTCAATTACAGCAGATTGCTTTTGACCGGGGAATTCCTTCCTATCATATTGATACCGTTGAGCGAATTCAATCAGAATATTCCATTGAACATCGACACTTAAATGGGCAGTTAGTAATCACAAAAAATTGGTTGCCTGTTGGAGAAATTGTTGTAGGAATTACTTCTGGTGCATCTACACCTGATAAAGTGGTAGAAGATGTAATTAAGAAAATTTTTGATTTAAAGCCGACAACATCGGTGGTTTAAGCAAAAGCTCACCCCTGTTTAAACTTCTTGCCAAAGCGCTTAAATTGTCATGTTGAGCAATGCCTAGGTTGGGCTACGCCTACGCTAAAAGTATTCCTGTACTCTTACGGATAAGTAGGGTGAGCATTGCAATACTCACCCTACAAGCAAAGAACTATTTGCTGTAGTCTGCTTCATAAGTTGCACTCATAACGAAAGATAAAAATCTACCTTGCTATAGCCATAGCCTCATACCCGATTTTTAAAACAACTGTTTATAAGCTGTTACGCAAATAAAATTGTATATTTCGCGCTGAGGTTGTCAAGAGTCAAAAGTCCACAGTCAAAGGCTAGCTTGGACTTTTGACAGCCTAAACGCTCATAATATGCAAGTTTATTTGCGTAACAGCTGATGTTTGTTGATTGTAGTTAGGTGAGAAGTTCAGAACAAGTTTTGAGATTACTACTATTCTAGAATTAAGTCGCTTTTAATGAACCGTTTTTGTAAAGCAACAACAACAGCGGCCTGGCGATCGCCCACTTTTAGCTTATGTAAAATAGCATGAACATGCACCCGGACTGTTCCAGGTGTAATGTAGAGTGCAAGAGCAATTTCTTGATTAGTTTTTCCTGCTGCTAGCAACGATAGGATTTCCTGTTCGCGGTGGGTTAGAGGATTTGCAGGTGTTAAAAGGTTTGTGATCTCAGACTGAGACGGAGCAGATGCAAAGGTGGAGCGAATTTCTTTGGTTGCGGTTTCATCCCACCACGATGCACCAGCAGCGACAGAACGGAGTGCCAAAACTAATTTTTCCGCAGCAACTCCTTTGAGGCAATAGCCTTGAGCGCCTACCTCGATCAAACGTGTAATCATGGATTTTTGAGAATGAGAAGTTAAAACTAAGATTGGCAGATGAGGATTTTGCTGCTTGATTTGTCTACACGCTTCAATTCCTCCGATTCCTGGCAATCCCACGTCTAACAGTACTACATCAAGAGGAATCTGATTGGCTAATTCAATAGCTGTTTCACCATCTTCAGCCTCAGCCATAATCTCTAACCCAGTTTCTTGTTGCAACCGCACACGCAAACCTAGACGGAATAGTTCATCATCCTCAACTAGGAGAATTTTGATTGGGGTAAGAGGCATCTCACGAAGCTAGAGAGGATTGAAGTGGATAAACGGGAAGTTTAAAGGCAAAGATAGCACCAGTAGGTACTCTGTTCTTTGCCCAGATTATACCGCCATGCGCTTCAATAATTTGGCGAGCTAGGTAAAGCCCCAACCCAGAGCCTTTGCCTTGGCGGTCGCTATTTCCCTGATAAAATCGCTCAAATAAGTGGGGGAACTCTTCAGGTTGGATACCCGCACCCGTATCTAAAATTTTGACAACTTGATAGGACGTTTGGGCTACTAACACGATTTTAACACCGTCACCACGCCGGGAATGGTTGATGGCATTCACTAGGAGATTAGTAAAAACTCGTTGTAGTTGTAGGGCATCACCCTTAACCCATAGTGATTGCCGCCAATCAGAGTCACCATAGCTAAACGAGAAATAAACGCGACGATTTGCAGCTAACTCAGTGAGGGTACTAGCTGTTTCCTCAGCTAGGATAACTAAATTCACAGGTGCTAAGTCAAGCTTTAAGCCTTCAGTATCATTACGATAGACATCCAGCAAGGTTTCTAGGAGTTGTAGGGAAGTCTTATGGCTGCGTGCCATCGTTGCTAAAACTTTCTGCTGTGCTGGCAAGACTGCACCAAACTTTTCTTGTTGAAAGGCGTTGAGAGCTTCAATCGCTCCCAGCAGCGGCGTTTTCAAATCGTGGGTGAGCGTGGAAGCAAAGTCTTCTCGTAATCTGACTAATTCCTCTTGTGCTTCTAGCTTTGCCCTAGTCAGAGCGATCGCTTCTTCGGAACGACGTAGGCGATCGCTTAAAATACCTGTGACAATCAATGCCATTGCTGCGATCGCTCTACTTGCAAGTAGAGAAGCCTTGATCACTTCACCTCCTGGCACTACAAGATTCAACATGATTAAGCACACAGAAATCAGAGTGGCTTGAAAGGTGGCAAGCCTCCCTAACCAAGAATTTGCCAACAAAATCGGCCCCGTGTAGAGATACCCGAATACATATTCGTTGGGAGTTGAAAACTCTAGAACTAAAACAATTATAAATAAACTGATAATGAGCAAAGATTTGCCCCAAAACAATTTTCTATCCACTAATTCAGCTTTTAAAGTTCCCATATTATAAATAATTATTGCTATCAGTTTTTACTGGAAATTTTAATTATATTTATTTGATTTTCTTTTATATACTACATTTTTTGCTTTAAAAAATACCGTTTATACAAAAATATATGCAGATATATAAGGTAAGTAAACGCCATAAACGTATTCTGTATGAAAATAAATTTTTTTGAGCAAATAACTAAACTGTTTTTATATCTACTATTACTTGTTTTCTACCCAGAAGTAACTCATAATTCAATTTAATACTAATAAAAAAAAACAGGATTATTTAGTTATGCTGAGTGCGAAAATGCGGCTAGTGAATCAACTTCACAAGTGCGAGAAGTCCGATATAAGAATCCGGTTTTAATATTGAATAAAAAACTAAGAAATAATTGGGAGCTTTTCTAATTCATGTTACAAGGATGGATTCAAATTGCCATAACGTTACTTGTTGTCATAGCAACTACTCCCTTTTTCGGGAGATATATGGCTAACGTCTTTATGGAAGAGAGAACGTTACTCGACCCGATAATAAATCCGCTAGAACGAGCCATTTATGGCTTTAGTGCGGTGCGATCGCCTACGGCGGGGGGTAGCCCATCGCAAGATGAAATGACTGGGTGGCAATATGCCAAAGCTGTGCTGTATAGCAATCTCATTATGGGGATTTGGGTTTACCTTATCTTGATGACTCAAGGATGGTTAGCACTTAATCCTACAGGGTTAGGTGGGCCCAGTTGGGATACAGCGCTGCACACCACTTTTTCCTTCCTCACTAACACAGACCAGCAGCACTATTCTGGCGAGACGACCCTTAGCTATGCCAGCCAAACTTTTGCGCTTGGTTTTCTAATGTTCACATCGGCGGCAACAGGTTTATCTGTAGGCATCGCCTTCATTCGCGGTTTAACTGGCAGACCTTTGGGCAACTTTTACACTGACCTCATCAGGTCAATCACTCGAATATTGCTCCCCATGTCTATTATTGGGGGATTGTTGTTAATCTTAGCGGGTGTGCCAGAAACCTTAGCAGGCCCAGCAACAGCAACCACCCTAGAAGGCACAACTCAGGTAATTGCCCGTGGCCCAATTGCCCACTTCGAGATTATTAAACAAATTGGAGAGAATGGTGGCGGTTTTTTTGGCGCTAACTCTGCCCATCCCTTGGAAAATCCCAATGGTTTCTCTAACCTGTTAGAGACTTGGGCAATGATTTCCATCCCCTCGGCGCTGATTTATACCTACGGTGTGTTTGCTAACAACCGCAAACAGGCTTGGTTAGTATTTTGGATGGTGTTTGTCATCTTTGTCTTTTTAGTAAGCATCGCAGCAGTAGGTGAGTTTCAAGGAAATCCCCTGGTTAATTCCTTCTTAGGAGGACAACAACCCAACTTAGAAGGAAAAGAAGTTCGATTTGGTTGGGCGCAAACAGCACTATGGGCGGTAATGACTACAGCAACAATGTGCGGTGCTGTAAATGGAATGCACGATTCTTTAATGCCGCCAGGTGGGTTTGCCACTCTGTTTAATATGTTCTTGCAAATCATCTGGGGAGGTCAGGGAACTGGCACGGCGTACCTGTTTATCTACTTGATTTTGGCGGTGTTCCTCACTGGTTTAATGGTGGGACGAACCCCGGAATTTTTAGGGCGCAAAATCGAGAAAAAAGAAATCGTTCTTGCCAGCGTCATCTTGTTAGTTCATCCCTTTGCCATTCTCATCCCTTGGGCGATCGTCTTTGGCTTTCCCGATACTCTGTCAGGCATTAGCAACCCAGGTTTCCACGGCGTTTCGCAGGTGGTCTACGAATATGCTTCCGCAGCAGCCAACAACGGTTCTGGCTTTGAAGGATTAGGAGATAACACCCTCTGGTGGAATCTCAGCACCAGTGTCAGCATTTTGGCAGGACGTTATATCCCCATCATCGCCCTGCTACTCCTAGCAGATAGTATGTCCCGCAAGCAAGCTGTTCCTATGACCTCTGGTACTTTGAGAACCGATACTAGACTCTTCACTGGAGTTACAGGGGGCGTGATTTTGATTCTTGGTGCCCTCACCTTCTTCCCCGTATTAGTTTTAGGCCCTCTGGCAGAAGCGTTTCAAATTGCCAGAGGCGGCTAAACAATTCAAAATATTCGTTCATTCAAAATGGAATTATCAACTAAACCTCGACAAGAACGCAAACATACGCCCAAAGCTAAAAATACAGGACTCTACTCTAGGGCTTTTCAGCAAGCATTCGTCAAGCTGCACCCACGGACGATGCTCAAGAACCCGGTGATGTTTTTGGTATGGGTAGGCACAATTATTACAGCGCTGCTAACAATTACACCCAATTTGTTTGGCAACATTCCCGGAGACAACCCACGACTGTTTAATGGACTGATTACCTTTATTCTGTTCTTTACTGTTGTGTTTGCTAACTTTGCGGAAGCGATCGCTGAAGGACGGGGCAAAGCTCAAGCTGATGCTTTAAGAGCAACAAAATCTGATGTGACAGCACGTAAACTTCTCCCCGATGGCTCTATCCAAGAAATTAGCTCTACAGCCTTACGTCGCGGCGACCAAATCAAAGTAATTGCAGGCGACATCATCCCCGCCGATGGGGAGGTAGTTGCGGGGGTGGCTTCCGTTGATGAATCTGCTATTACCGGAGAGTCTGCACCAGTATTGAAAGAACCAGGGTCAGACATTGCCAGTTCTGTTACTGGGGGAACGCGCATCACCTCTGATGAATTGGTGATTCGCGTTACGGCTGACCCTGGCAAAGGCTTTATTGACCGGATGATATCCCTAGTAGAAGGGGCTTCCCGGAGTAAAACTCCTAATGAAATCGCTTTGACGGTCTTGCTCGCAGTCCTGACGCAAGTATTTTTAGTGGTGATTGCAACTCTGCCTACGGTTTCAGTCTACGTTAAATCACCAGTAAGTATTGCCATGTTGATAGCCTTGTTGGTGGCGCTGATTCCCACCACAATTGGGGGATTATTAAGTGCGATCGGGATTGCCGGGATGGATAGAGTCGCCCAGTTTAACGTGATTGCTACTTCTGGACGTGCAGTAGAAGTCTGTGGGGATATTAATACGTTGGTATTAGATAAAACAGGCACGATTACTTTAGGGAACCGTTTGGCAGAAGAATTTATTCCTGTCAACGGTCATTCGCTAAATGAAGTAGCGGAAGTTGCATTAGCATCTAGTGTTTTTGATGAAACTCCAGAAGGAAAATCTATCGTTAAACTTGCAGATAAATTAGGAGCAAGATTAGATTTCGACCCAAAACAGGCAGAAGGTATCGAATTTTCTGCCAAAACTCGCATGAGTGGCACTGACTTACCTAATGGCATACAAATTCGCAAGGGTGCTGTGGATGCGATTAAAGGATTTGTCCGCTCCCGAAATGGACAATTAACTCCCGAATTGGATGCAGCCTACGAGCGAATTTCCCGATTGGGCGGAACTCCGTTAGCTATATGTCAAAACGACAAAATCTACGGTGTGATTTATCTTAAAGACATCATTAAATCGGGCATCCGAGAACGGTTTGATCAAATGCGGCGTATGGGGATCAAAACCGTTATGCTTACCGGAGATAACCGTATCACTGCATCTGTGATTGCTCAAGAAGCTGGAGTCGATGACTTTATTGCTGAAGCTACTCCAGAAGACAAAATTGAGGTGATTCGTTCTGAACAAGGACAAGGCAAGTTAGTTGCTATGACTGGAGATGGTACTAACGATGCTCCAGCTTTGGCTCAGGCAAATGTCGGGGTGGCAATGAATTCGGGCACGCAAGCAGCGAAAGAGGCTGCTAATATGGTAGACCTGGATTCTGACCCCACGAAATTGATTGATATCGTCACTATTGGTAAGCAATTGCTGATTACCCGTGGCGCACTCACTACCTTTTCCATTGCTAACGATGTTGCCAAGTATTTCGCCATCATTCCCGCTATCTTCGCGGGTATTGGTGTTGGCAGTCTCAATATTATGGGTTTGGCAAGCCCCGAATCTGCGGTATTATCAGCACTGATTTACAATGCCTTGATTATTCCGGCGCTTATTCCCTTAGCGCTAACTGGTATCAAGTTTCGACCGTTAACGGCAGACCAACTTTTACAACGAAATATTTTCATTTATGGACTCGGTGGCGTTATTGCTCCCTTCATTGCCGTCAAAGTGATTGATGTACTGATTACTGCGGTTGGTTTGGCGTAATTAAAATTTGGAATTTGGAATTATGGGATATTTACCACAAGATTTTTCTGAAGTGTTTGCCTTGGTAACTTCCAAACGAAATCGCATTCCGCTAAATCTATTTTTGCTTTTGTGCTTTAACGTGCTACTAGCACCAGCAGTACAGGCTGCAACGCCAGGAGGCTCACGCTTTGCATCTTATGCCATTGCCCTCTTAGGACTTGTTACCCTCAGCCTGTGCGTTTATTTATTCGTTGTGATTTTTCAACCGGAGAAATTTTAAATGAGTCAGCTGCGCCAAATCAATAAAGCTATTCGTTCTACTTTTGCTCTGTGGGTACTAACGGCATTGCTGTATCCTCTGTTGATGCTGCTGTCTGGACAGATAGCGTTTTCCTTCCAGGCTAACGGCAGCTTACTCACCAATTCTCAAGGAAGAGTCGTTGGTTCAGCATTGATTGGTCAACCATTTAGAAGCGATCGCTACTTTTGGAGTCGTCCCAGCAGCATTGACTATAGTACCAAACCCGAAGTTGCCACCACAGGAACTTCAGGAGCCAGCAACCTGGCACCTAGCAATCCTGAACTCCTCAAACGCATTCAAAAAGAAGTAACCCAGCTCAAACAAGCTAATATTCAACCTACCGCCGATTTAGTTTATACCTCTGGCTCCGGTCTAGATCCACATATCAGCCCTGAAGCAGCCCAAGCACAAGTGCAGCACGTCTCAACTGCCCGCCGTATTGATCCAAACCAAATTCAAAAGCTCATAGACAAAAACACTGATGGCAGATTCCTAAGTATTTTTGGCGAACCTGGAGTCAACGTCTTGAAACTGAATCTGGCATTAGACGCTTTGCAACCCAATCTTTAGCTTTCCAAGGTTTATTCCTGATTCATGTTTCATCCCTCTAATCCCTCCCCTGACCAATAGTTTCACGGCAGGCAAGCCCCTAAATTCTCAGGGGTTTTCAGCATTTTCCTTATAACAAAAATCTTGCTAAACGAGTATGTGTAAGGTAACATAGGGCGAACGATGGGACTTGAACCCACGAATGGTGGTACCACAAACCACTGCCTTAACCACTTGGCTACGCTCGCCATTCAACAAATTTAATTATAACAAGTTTTGGGGAAGCGAGCAAGAGTGTTTGTTCAAGGAACGGACTCAGTTGTTTTAGAGTCAAATGACTACAGCGAAATTTTATTTGTAAAACATGAAGGCCTTAATCACTTTTGCATATTTTGGAGCAGCAGCGGGACTTGCCGCTTTGGGGGTGACAATGGCAAAGACCAATCCCAGTCAGGCTGAATATGAAGAATATGCAGTACAGCGGCTGGCAAAATACTTAAAGACCGACGTATGTAAAAAAACAACAAATATTTTAGAAAATTTAATAAATTTAAATTGTGATAAGTTAGTTGATTCGGTTAACCCACAAATGCAGGAAATTATTGCCAGGACTACAGAAAAGCAAAATTATATTATTTTTAGTATTTACCGTACAGATTTAAAATTAAATTCTTGGGTGCCTTCTTACCGATTTGAAACGGTGGGAGCATTTGATCAATTTTATACTTACACTGCCCAAGAGCAATAAGGCGAGCAGCAAGGGAAAATATGGAAGTACTTGGATTGCTAGCCA
Source organism: aff. Roholtiella sp. LEGE 12411 (assembly GCF_015206995.1). Lineage (GTDB taxonomy): Bacteria > Cyanobacteriota > Cyanobacteriia > Cyanobacteriales > Nostocaceae > Komarekiella. The sequence continues at coordinate 58,373 of NZ_JADEXR010000014.1, forward strand.
CGCCCTTGTTAATCAGCAAGCAATGTAGGCAAAGTGAAAAAGGGGACTGAGAAAAAATTCCAAAATATATTCGGGGTTAGAGCAAATTCCATAGTTTTTCATTTGAATACCAATGCCCAATGCCCCATGCCCAATACCCAATGCCCAATCCCTTTTACTCTTAAGTAAGATAAGAAAAATAGTAACTGAGAGTAAAATCCTTGCCAATGTCATCTGCTTATCTACTAGTATCCCACGGAAGTCGTGATCCGCGTCCAGAAATTGCTATGCAACAACTGGCAGGGCTAGTACGTAATAAACTGCTTAATAGATATAACCAAGTAGCTTCTAATGGTGGCGTAGTTTCTCCACATTGTGAAAAGCTGGTAGGTATAGCTTATTTAGAAGTGAGTTCTGAGCCACTACACGAGCAGATTAGACAATTTGCCAAGAGCGCTTTTGCTTCTGAGTGCGATCGCTTGAACATAATACCGCTATTTTTGCTGCCGGGAGTGCATGTGATGACAGATATTCCAGCGGAAGTAGCACTAGCACAACAGGCTATTGGTCAAGATCTGATGATTGATTTGCGACCATACTTAGGTAGTTACCCAAGTTTAGGCAAATTGCTGGCAAAGTCAATGGCTGCTATCAAAGCAGAAGTGTGGATTCTGTTAGCTCATGGTAGCAGTCGCCCCGGCTCTCAACAGCCGGTAGAAGCAATGGCGGCGAGCCTGGGAGCAGTGGCTGCTTATTGGGCTGTGCCTCCTAGTTTAGAATCACGGGTGAAAGAATTGGTAGTTGCTGGCTATCGGGAAATTGCAATTTTGCCATATTTTTTGTTCCCAGGTGGAATAACTGATGCGATCGCTCAGTCAATAGAGGAGCTAAAATTACAGTTCCCAATGGTAACTTTCCAGCTGGCTAAGCCTTTGGGAGCAAGTACAGAATTAGCCGAGCTAATTTTGGATTTAGTAGACAGATGAACCGCACACAAACAGAGGGGAGAAAGTATTTGGGAAAGGTTTATTTAGTAGGTGCGGGGCCTGGAGATCCGGGACTACTTACTCTTAAGGGAAAAAGCTTGTTGGAATGTGCAGATGTAGTCATCTATGACGCCTTGGTGAGTCCAACAATTCTGGCAATGATTAATCCCCTAGCAGAGCAAATTAACGCGGGTAAGCGAATGGGGAGACATTCCTTGTTACAGGAACAAACAACTCAATTACTGATTGATAAAGCACAGGATAATGCAATTGTGGTGCGGCTAAAGGGTGGAGATCCGTTTATCTTTGGTCGCGGTGGCGAGGAAATGGCAGAATTGGTAAAAGCTGGAATCAACGTGGAAGTTGTACCTGGTATTACATCGGGGATTGCAGCTGCGGCTTATGCAGGCATACCTTTAACTCATCGACTATATAGTTCGTCAGTAACTTTTGTCACAGGACATGAAGCGGCAGGTGCGTATAAACCGAAAGTAAATTGGAATGCGATCGCCCACGGTTCCGAAACAATTGTGATTTACATGGGAATTCACAATCTGCCTTACATTGTGGAACAGTTAAGTGCAGCAGGGCTGGGTTTAGAAACGCCGATTGCTTTAGTGCGTTGGGGTACACGACCCGAACAGGAAGAATTGATTGGGACGCTGAAGACTATTGTAGAACAGGTAGAGCAAACTGGATTTGGTGCGCCGGCGATCGCAGTAATTGGCTCGGTGGTAAATATGCACAGTATTTTGTCTGGTTGTCGTCCAATTTGATGGTTTGTTTGCAGCTTGTCTAACTTAAAACTATTGACTCATGAAGGTTGTCCAGAGTCAAGAGGAGCCAGTCACGTGCGGGAGTTCTCCTCGTTGAGTGAACTGGCGTTCAAGGGTCAAAAGTCAATAGTAATTCTGGACTCTGGAATGCGTGACTTTTGACAGATTAAACGCTCATAATATGCAATGCTCAAGACCAAGTTTTTGGAGAAGTTTATAATGTATGGAATAAATTTAGAAAGCAGATAAACTGGTCACAAGAAAATCAAATCGATCAGATCTGACAAATCCGAGGAAAAGGATTATGACTGCTGTTGTACAGAAACTCCTGAAGAGCTTCGATCAATTGACAGACTCAGAACAGCTAGAACTGGCATCAGAGATTTTAAAGCGAGTAACGCATTTAGACTTTCCGCCTTTATCGAATGAGGATTTAGTGTTGACTGCTGAAGGTCTTTTTCTAGAGTTAGATAAACAAGAATCTGCTCATGAGTAGTCCTGATCGTGGAGAGGTTTGGCTCGTCGATCTGGGCTATGTAGCAAAAGTCAGACCATGTTTAGTAATCAGTGTTCCTACTTTAGAGCAAGACCGTGCATTATCGACTTTAATCCCACATACAACAAGCCCACGCAGTTCAAGATTTGAGGTGCAAGTTAAAGCTAAGTTCCTTCGAGAAGGAGTATTTGACGTTCAAAACATCATTACAATACCTCATGCAAAACTTCTACGCAAGCTAGGAAGTCTGACACCAAAGCAAATGGTAGAAGTGGAGGAGGCGCTACTCTTATGGCTAGGACTTAAAGATGAAAACACTGAGGAACATGAGAAGTAGTCTGGACGTTGGTTGCAGCGGCATATAAAATTAGATCGCATTATCCGCAATCACAATAAAATAAATGTTTATACCTTAATCGATTGAATAACACTCAGTAGCTGCTCAAGCGTATATGGCTTAGTTATATAGGCGTCAGCACTTTGTTTCCTCGCCCACAAGTGATGAATTGCCTGATTTTTACTACTACAAATTACAATCGGCACTTTTTGATTAGTCAGATTTATGTTGAGGAAGCGACACAACTCAAATCCGCTCATTCCTGGCATTACTACATCGGTAACAATTGCATCCGGTTTTTCTTCTAAGACTATTTCCAGAGCTTCTTGAGCGCTAGTGGCTTTAATGATGTTATAACCTTTATCTCTAAGAAAATGACTGATTAATTCCAATTCGCTCAAAGAATCTTTGACAACTAAAATTGTGCCAATCAAAGTAATACTCAACCTTGAATCTCCAAAGCGTAGTTATTTTTCTATTAAGAAATTAAACAATGTGTTGGAAGATTATTTTCAGTAAGTCTCCTTGTGTAAAGGGCTTAGTTAAATAGCCGGATGCCTTGACCATCTTGGCTTTAGCTCTATCGATAAAACCCGTTTTTCCTGTCACCATAATCACGGGTGTATTTTTAAAATATGAGTGTTTACGTAGCAAAGAGCATAGCTCATACCCATCTAAGTTAGGCATTGAAATGTCCAACAAAATCAGGTCTGGTTTAGCGCGGATGATGTGCATTAAAGCTTTCAAAGAATCGGTGACTCCCACAACCGAAAACATTTGCTCATCTAAATAACTTTTGATTGCATTCAAAACTGTAGGGCTATCATCAATACAAAAGATTGTGTAGAGTTTTTTGTCAGCAGGCGGTGGTACAATTTGCTTGCCACTATTATCGATAGTATTAATACTGTTAGTTGAAGGGCGGTTAGCGTATGCTACTGGTGGATTCCCGTTCTCTAGATTGAGCAACTTTTGAGCAGCCTGTGTTAAAGTTTGTGGCTGATTTGTCGGCAAAAATTGCGAGGGTTGCACTGGAGAAACAGGCGATCGCTTTTGACAATGTTCGACTAGTAGGCGAAGATTCAGATGACAAAACTTTGGCATGTCATCCAGAAAGCTTTCAGGAATAAATTCATAACTACCCTCTTCTAAGTTCAGAAATGACTCAAGAACTTCTAGCGCTAATTGCTCTATCAGTATCGCCGCTTGAGAGGGGCTAATATATTTTTGATTGACTAACCAGCAAATAGCTAAATAATCTGGATTCGGTATCGCCTGATTTTCAATACCAGTTTCAAATATCGCTCGCAACTGCTCATGAATTCCACGAGGAAGGGTAGAAATTTGCTGACTCAAGCGTTGCAAGTTTCTGTACAGAGGTTCAAACATTTTCTCTGAGTAGCAGGTATAGATTAATTTACCTTCGTCTATATATATTGACCAAGAACCTGAGGTACTAAAGACCTGCAAACAACCAGTCACAGACTTACCAGTAATCTTTTTCAATAGAGATAATGGCTGGAGTTTTTGAAAAAATCTATATCTACTAATAGGAAGTGTCTTCATCGGGACGGCTCTGGATTAAATTGATATTCGCAGTTAAAATTGGTAAATTACCTTTTCGCAATTCACAGCGACATTGTTGTAGGCACTGTTAGATCAATATAGCGGTCACACTTAAGTTAGTACAGAGATTCCACACCCCCCAACACCTAACTTGCCAATCTCTGCTAAGCTAGAATGCACAAATCACAATTTATTATGTCAAACCAAGCCGTACTGTTGTCAAATAGCAAGATGGCTCAATTGGTTTCATGGAAACAGTATTCCAAAAATCCAATTTACTTTCTGTATATTTGGCTAATCTGACTGGTCTAACCCTAACTCAACCACACGTGTAGACCAACGCCTCAGAGCCGCATAGAGAGCGAAAAGATTGCAGATGAGGGTATTTATTGGTGTAAGGTTGTAGTCAGTCGGCAACATGGAAAAAGATACGCTTTGCAAGCTGATGTGCATTTAACTTGTAGGCTGGATGTAATATTCCCTGTGTCTGGTTAGGGAAGAAGGTGTTAATCTGTCTCCTCTGTAGTTCCATGCTCAGACTTTTATCTTCAGATGAAACGCGCAAAGTCAGAGATTAGCAGCTGAGATGGCTTTATGAATAATAAGAGTATTACATGCAACTAAGTATTTATAATTATTCAAGGTATTACTTAAGTTCTAGATTGTAGAGCTTTTCTTTACAATACTTAAGCAAATTCATCCCTTGAGCAACAAAAATGGTAAACTCCTATTAGAGGTTGGTCAGTTGATAATTGATGCAGTGATGGTATGTAGTGAGATGCAATCACGACCGACTCAGCAGAAGATAATCTGTTCATAAGGAATGAAAACACGCTCTCAAGTTGTGTTGCGATGAATAGTCACCCTGCACAATTAAAAGTGTCCAATTCTCGAATTCGCAGCGAAACTCAAGAAGTATAGTGCATACCTTAAAAATAACAATTTTCAGTTAAATGGTAGATGGGAAGTAAATTACTTACTAAAACTAAGATTACTATACATTACATTTAAAGTGAAAATCAAAATAATATGTAAATTTTATAAGAAATAATTAGATAAAATATGAATAAAAATTAATATTAGATTCCTGGAAATTGTCTGAGACATTTATTCGTTGCATTATCCGGATACGCGGACAAGGTACAGTAAAACACACTTTTATTATGTTATTAACTTACATTTCTAAAGGAATGAATTATTTGGTACTAGCAATGTAGCATAAAAATTTAAATTATTAAAAGTAACAGATATTAAGATGTTAAAGAAAAGTTAGTAAATACACTAAATTATGTCATAAACTGTCTGCGGGAATTAGCAGAAGATAAAAAATAAATTATCTAAGTATAAATGCAGAATCAGCCATATTAAAAAAGGTGACTATCGCTATTCGCGGTGTAGTAGAAATTGAGTAAGTACAGCGCGATCGCAATCTCAACAATACTGTAGCGATCGCAGGTATTGGCCTAGCAACTAGCCAAATAGCATCGTCTGTTATTCTTGCCCAAGAACAGCCACCCCAAAATATCCCCTTTTTCCAAACCACAGTGTTTTGGTGGAGTATTGCAACCGGTGTAGTTGCGAGTCTAATTTTCTGGAGTATCCTGCACCTGTATAGCCTCATGACTCGCTTACGCCGTTAAATCTCTCCCTTCCTTGGCAATTCGTTAAAATTAAGAGTGCTACCCGTTAAATGGGAATCACCGCAATGGTCACACAGCTACCATCTTCTACCCAAAAAGGCATCATCTACCCCGACAGCGACGGACAGCCAATGGCAGACAATACCAAGCAGTTTGAGTTAATTGTATGGATTAAAGATAATTTAGAACTGCTGTTTGCCAACGATCCTAATGTGTTTGTGGCTGGTGATTTACTGTGGTATCCCGTAGAAAATGATAACAAGCTCCGCCAAGCTCCCGACGTGATGATAGTATTTGGTAGACCGAAAGGATACCGGGGTTCTTACCAACAGTGGTTTGAAGATAATATTCCTCCACAAGTAGTTTTTGAAATTTGGTCGCCTGGAAATCGTCTCTCCAAAATGGCGAAGAAATTTGAGTTTTATGAGCGTTATGGTGTAGAAGAATACTATTTGTATGAACCTGATGTAGTGGACTTGACAGGTTGGCAGCTTCGTAACTCACGATTAGAAGTAATTGACCAAATGGCTGGTTGGGTGAGTCCTAGATTAGGAGTGCGCTTCGAGTTGTCTGAGCAAGAACTGCAAATCTATCGTCCTGATGGCGATCGCTTTCTCACCTATTTAGAACTAGATCAGCAACGACAGCAACAAAGACAACGAGCTGAACAAGCGGAAGCTAGAGCTGAACAAGCAGAAGCTCAATTAGAAGCACTTCGCGCTTTACTTAAAGAACGGGGAATTAATCCAGAGCAATTGTAACCGACTCTAATTTACAAGTTTAAGAACCTTCAGTTCGTTAACATTGACAATACACTTGTGAAATTGGACGTATAGCAATGGTCACTCAGCTACCATCTTCCAGCCAAAAAGCCATTGTCTACCCCGAAAGCGATGGACAGCCAATGGCAGAAAATACAAAACAGTTTGAGTTGATTGTGCTGATTAAAAAGAACTTGGATCTTTTATTTGCTGATGACCCTAATGTATTCGTTGCCGGCGATTTATTTTGGTATCCTGTTCAGGGGGATAATGTCACCCGCAGAGCGCCTGATGTCATGGTAGTCTTTGGCAGACCAAAAGCAGACCGAGGTTCTTACCTACAATGGCAAGAAGATAATATTCCCCCACAAGTGGTGTTTGAAATTCTCTCTCCTAGCAATAGTGCTAAAGAGATGATTGCTAAATACAAATTTTACGAGCGCTATGGGGTAGAAGAATATTACTTATATGATCCAGAGACAGGTGAATTAAGTGGTTGGTTACGTTCTGGTAGTGAACTAGCTGAAATTCCCCAAATGACTGGTTGGGTAAGTTCCCGTCTCAGTATTCGCTTTGAATTGTCAGATAGCGAACTTCAGATTTATCGTCCTGATGGGCAGCGGTTTCTGACATATTTAGAACTAGCGCAACAACGGGAACAAGCCCAAGCTCAAGCTGAACAAGAACGCCAGCGAGCTGAACAAGAACACCAACGAGCTGAACAAGAACGCCAACGAGCTGAACAAGCAGAAAGTGAACTAGAAGCACTTCGCGCTTTACTTAAAGAACAGGGAATTAATCCAGAGCAATTGTGACCGAATTTAATTTACAAGTTGAAGAAAGTAGCGATGGCTCTGCCAACGCCAAAGGCGAACGCCTTGATCGCTATCTTTCCCAAGAATTATCAGATTTATCTCGTTCCCGCATCCAACAGTTAATCGAACAGGGTAACGTGCAACTTAACGGCAAATTCTGCACGTCTAAGAAAATAAATGTCAAATCAGGCGATCGCATCACCCTGGAAATACCAGAAGCGCAACCCTTAGAACTGCAAGCAGAAGATATTCCTTTAGATATTCTCTACGAAGATGATCAGTTACTGATTCTCAACAAACCCGCAGGCTTAGTCGTTCATCCCGCACCTGGTCATCCAGATGGTACTCTGGTAAACGCCCTGTTGGCACACTGTCCCAACTTACCAGGAATTGGGGGAGTCCAACGTCCAGGAATTGTCCATCGACTAGATAAGGATACAACAGGGGCGATCGCAATTGCCAAGACAGATATTGCCTATCAAAGCCTACAAGCACAACTCCAGGCAAAAACCGCCCAGCGAGAATACTTAGGCGTGGTTTACGGTGCGCCACAAGTTGAAAGTGGTACTATAGACTTGCCCATCGGTCGCCATCCACAAGACCGCAAAAAAATGGCTATTATACACGTTGAACAAGGCGGACGATCTGCCGTCACTCATTGGCGAGTACTAGAACGCTTAGGTAATTACACATTAATCCACTTCCAATTAGAAACTGGACGCACTCATCAAATTCGCGTCCACAGCGCCAAAATCGGTCATCCAATCGTTGGTGATCCAGTTTATAGTTCTGGCCATTCAGTGGGGGTAAATTTGCCCGGCCAAGCACTGCACGCTTGGCGTCTAAAGTTGCAACATCCCCTATCTGCGGAGTCGATTGAGGTGACAGCTCCCCCTCCCAGAACATTTACAAAGCTTTTGGAGGTTTTGCAAAGACGAATTACACTTTGACAAAAAAGTGTGTGATTTAAACGTGGTATTCGCTAAACAATTAGCGTGCATCAGACATGGGATAGAGTGTACTTCATTAGTTATACCTAAATGAAACTCCTACATAACCCAGGACTTATGCACGCTATAAGATAATTTAAGGCTGTGTACTAGCCAGATGCAGACGAAAAATCGTTACTTAATGCCTGCTAGTTGTCTATAAGGTACAGACTTTTCAATATCAATATTGTATGGCGAGATCCGTTGTGGAGGATTGCCAGTCGCATTGATATCTTGTGCCATACCCAGGAATAGAGATGGATCGCCAGCCTTGGGCTTTTGGTCTTGTGGGGTGTATCTCCGTACTTCTACCTGCCAAATGATTTGTGGGAAGCCCAGTTTGGCACGGTGGTAAGCATCGTATCGTGGAGACTTGATGTTGAAAGGTAATTCACCTTCAGCGCGGGATGGTAATACTCGACGTCGTTGATAGGGAACTGTGGAGTATCCAAAATTGCTCAAGTACTCTTCAGTATTGAGCAATTCGTCAACGAAGCCTTTAATACCCTTGGTAGCAACTACAATTGACCAGGCAATTTTTTCCCGCTCGTTGTAAACGTCGCGACCGAGAACCTTTTGCACGCAATGTTCCACAAAGCGGTAGTTGCTGTTGAGGTCGTAGAAGCTTTTTTTAAAGGTATTGGAAAGCAACAAACCACGAATAAAGTCCCGCACTGTAATCTGTCCATTACGGAGTTGGGACTCTAGGAATGGTTCGCGATCGGCTGCAAAGGCATGGAAAAAAATCTGACGATATGCAGATTCGATCAAATTACCTAGATCTGATGGAGAAAGCAGATTGTCTGTAGAGAAAACTCTGGGCTGTTCATCACCCGGTACTTCATACGCTGCTACACGCTGGTTTTGACTTGAAGGGTCATATGTTAATAGAGGAAGTGCCACTATAAAGCCTCCATGTTCTTAATTAAAATTAACAACTTTAAATCACATATTAAGGGAGTAGTTGGATCAGAACCTCATAATTCTGATAAAGTTTCACGAAACTTAACCAAGGGGAATTCAGTGGGGTATGGGGCATGGGGCATTGGGCATGGGGTATGGGGG
>NZ_JADEXR010000113.1 GCF_015206995.1 aff. Roholtiella sp. LEGE 12411
TCTTCAAAAAATTTTAAAAGTCATTAACCTTTGTCAGACTTAGCTTGTAGCGCTATATTCTTGTTTGTTATTAGCTCTTTTTTCTCGTTTAAAATACTTTTTTTTCATAAGGGGATCGGTAGAACCAGCATTTTTAACTCGGAATCGTGTTTGGGGGAAAGGGGAAAGGATAAGGGTTAAAGGTTTTTTCTTTCCCTTTTCCTTTTCCCCTTAACCGAGAAGTATTGAAATCTGTGTCATCTTGTAATCCGTAAACATCCGTGATCCGGATTAGACAGATTCAAGGATGACACGGAATCAAAATCTGTGCCATCTTGTAATCCGTAAACATCCGTGATCCGGACAATGAGTAGCCTAAAATACGCCGACATCACCCAAAAAATTATCGGAGCTTCCTTTGAAGTCCATAAATTTTTAGGCAACGGCTTCCAAGAAGTAATCTACCAACGCGCCTTAGCCCACGAGATGCGTCAATCAAAACTAGAATTTGCCCGCGAAATAGAACAGCAGATTTACTATAAAAATCTGCCCGGACCTATTGGTACACGCAGAGCCGACTTTGTAGTTGAAAACAAAATACTCGTAGAACTAAAAGCCGTCATCCAACTCGAAGATGTTCACCTAGCCCAAGCCCTCAACTATTTAAAAGCTTATAAATTAGAAGTTGGATTACTGATAAACTTTGGTAGCAAAAGTTTAACCTTCAAAAGGCTTGTAATGTAGAATACGGTTGAGACAGGTTAAAGGACAACACAAAAACAACTTGCACAGCAAAGAATCTGATCAATAACCTATCTACTTCATTTTAATCATCCGTGTAATCTAGTAATCCTTATCAATCCGTGATCCAGACAATAGAGGAAATGTGATGAGCCAGGTCGGATAACGCGAACGCATAACCCAAAACCGCATAGTGCAACTGTTTTCACAACAATTAAACTATCGCTATCTGGGTGATTTGCACGACCGACCAAACAACAGCAACATCGAAACCGAAATCCTCACCACTCTCCTTTGCGACAAACAAGGCTATGGCGATCGCCTTATTACCAAAACCTTGTATGAACGGGTGGGCATTATAATGCCCATCCTACTGTGGTCTATTGATATAAAAAAAGAGCCTAACTAAGGCTCCTTAATCAAGAAATTGTGATTACTTCACAGTTACCTTACCACCAGCTTCTTCGATCCGCTTCTTAGCATCTTCAGCGGCATCCTTCGCAATCCCTTCCTTAACTGCCTTGGGTGCAGCTTCTACCAAGTCTTTAGCTTCTTTTAGACCCAAACCGGTCAATTCCCGTACAATCTTCAGCACGGCGATCTTCTTATCGGCTGGGACTGATTCTAGAACCACGTCAAACTCAGTTTGCTCAACAACTTCTTCAGCTGGAGCCGCTGCACCACCAGGAGCCATCATCATCATGCCACCCGCTGGTGCTGCTGCACTTACGCCAAAGGCTTCTTCAATTTGCTTTACTAACTCAGCAGCTTCCAGCAAAGTTAGGGATTTGAGCTGGTCTAAAATTTGATCCGTTGCAGTTGACATTGATATAACTCCTGTAATCTTGATTATTTAGTCATTAGTCATTATTTTTGACTATGGACTATGTTATTCGGGAGCACTTTCGGTGCTACTACCTTGCTCTTGCTCAGCAGTATTTTCAGTACTACTTTGCTCTTGCTCAGCAGCACTTTCGGTGCTACTACCTTGCTCTTGCTCAGCAACCGCCTGCAAGGCGCGAGCCAGAGAACTGGGAACTTCGTTAATACCCACGGCAATTTTGGTAGCCAAGGCGTTGATAGCTCCAGCAATTTGCCCCATAAGTTGTTCTTTGGATGGCAAGTCTCCCAGAGCTTTGACATCCGGTTCTTTGAGCAGGCGACCTTCCATCACACCACCACGAAGTTCTGTCTTCTTGGTAACTTTTTGGAAGTCTTGGTAAGCCTTAATCGCAGAGGAGAAGTCCTCTTTAACCAGCAAAAAGGCAGATGCACCTGTGAGCAATTCCGTCAATGGCTGCCATTGTTCCTGATCTTGAATGGCAATACCCATCAAGGTGTTCTTAGTCACCTTGCAAACCGTGCCGCTTGGACGCAACCGCCGCCTTAAGTCAGTGATTTCTGCAACCGTTAGTCCCTGATACTCTATTACCAGTGCCAGAGTTGACTCACTCAAAGTTTCTTTGAGGTCAGCTACTATCTCTTTTTTATTTTCTAGTGTTCTACCCATGCTTGTTTCACCTCCTTAAAACCATCCTCCATAGTTGGTGCTATTTTCTAAGCAACTCAAAACAATAAACCCCAGCCATTTCAGCCGGGGTTTAAAAGTAATATTCTTCATGCCATAGTTATCACACCGTTGGTGGTGGCACTTCAGACAATAAGAACTTCAACCTCGGCAGGATATTAAGCAATTGGCACCTGCTATCTTTGGCTTTGCTTATTTAGTTTTGCCTTTTGTTATTAGTATTTGTTTTTGTCTTGACAAATGACTAATGATTCAAATTAAGCGGGTTCGGTCAATTTAAAGTCCCGTAGGGCATTAATATCGAGTTTAATCGAGGGCCCCATAGTGGCTGATACGTAAAACGTGCGCCAATAACGACCTTTGGCTCCTGAAGGACGGTTGCGGTCAATCGTTTCTTGCAATGCCTTCAAGTTTACTAACAAATCTTCGGGCGAGAAGGATGCCTTACCAAACATAACATGGACAATACCAGTTCGATCGGCTCGGAATTCTAATTTACCAGCTTTGAATTCAGCGATCGCACCTGCTAAGTCAAATGTCACAGTTCCACCCTTGGGCGATGGCATCAAACCACGAGGGCCGAGCAACTTACCAAGCTTCGCCACCTGTGGCATCACATCCGGTGTGGCAATCAGCTTGTCAAAGTCCATCATGCCTTTTTGGATTTCGTCAATCAATTCTTCTGAACCGACTAAATCAGCACCAGCGTTGCTTGCTTCGTTTACCTTTTCCCCTCTGGCAATCACCGCCACCCGGACTATTTGTCCTGTACCTTTGGGCAGTGCTACCGTCGTCCGCAACTGTTGGTCTGTATATTTCGGGTCAATTCCCAGCCGGATATGTGCTTCAGCGGCTTCAGAAAATTTGGCTGTTGCCGTGTCTTTTAGCAGGGCTAAAGCCTCTAGGGGTTCATAGTCCCTATCTTCTACTTTGTCTTGCAGCGTTTGCAAGCGGCGCGATAATTTTTTTCCCATTTTTCTGTTTGGGGTAATTCCGAAGCTTCGCCTCTCCCCCGATAAATTTACTTGTTCTTTGTCATTTGTTCTTGGTCATTCATTCAGTTACCAATGACTAATAACTAATGACTAATCAGCGACTGTTACGCCCATATTCTTGGCAGTCCCTGCTACAATCTTCATTGCCGCTTCTATGTCATTGGCATTGAGATCGGGCAGTTTTGTTTGGGCTATTTCTTGCAATTGCGCCTTGGTGATTGACCCAACTTTCTTTTTGTTGGGTTCATTCGAGCCTTTTTCTATTTTCGCTGCCTTGCGAATCAGCACTGATGCTGGTGGCGTCTTGAGAACAAATGTAAAACTCCGGTCTTCAAAAACCGAAATTTCTACAGGTATCACCATTCCAGCTTGGTCTGCTGTTTTGGCGTTGTACTCCTTGCAAAACATCATGATGTTGACACCATGTTGACCCAATGCGGGGCCAACTGGCGGTGCTGGGTTGGCTTTTCCAGCATTCAGGGCCAGTTTAATGACCGCTACTACTTTCTTTGCCATTTGTATTTAACTCTGTTTCTCTACCTGATTAAATTCCAATTCCACTGGTGTATCTCTGCCAAAAATCGAGAGCAAGGCTTTCAGCTTACTTCGTTCTGGAGAGACTTCAATTACCTCACCTTCAAAGTCTTTAAACGGACCAGAAAGCACGATTATCTTATCACCAGTAGCCATGTCAATTTTGACAATCGGCTCTTGTTCGCTGGTTTGCTTGAATATGCGTTCTACTTCTGAGGGGCCCAAGGGTATTGGGTTGACATGACCGCGACCCCTGCCGCTGCCACGTTTTTGTTCCGAACCCACGAAGTTAATTACATGGGAGGTGTTTCGTACCACCTGCCATGTATCATCATCCATCATCATCCGCACCAGCACATAACCTGGAAAAACTTTTTCTTCGGTATGTTGGCGACTGCCATCTTTACGGATTTTCACCGCTGGCGTGTGGGGAATTTCCACCTGGATAATTTTGTCACCTACATCAAAGGTTTGGATGCGTTGCTCTAAGTTTGTCTTTACACGCTTTTCACAGCCTGAGGCTACTTGCACTGCATACCAGCGTGCTTCAGTTGACGCTGTTTCTGCTGTTTCCTCTGACTGCAACATGGAGTTGCGTGGTTCGTCTGTTGCGAAAGTCATCAGAACACCTGTTTTGCTGCCCAACCAAACAATCCATCGACCAAGTATATCAAAGATGCGGAGAGTACTACCATTAACAACACGGCGGCTGATTCGCTCACCACTTGCTTGCGACTGGGCCAAACGACTTTATCAAGTTCTTCTTTGGTTCCCTGTATGAAGTTGTTAAAGCTAAACCCGTTTGTGGTTTCTGGCAATTCTGCTTCATTTTTTTTGGCCACGACCGTTTATCCCTCCGTTATCTTATACAGCTATACCCTGCTAATTTTTATCCAGGCTTACAACTTACTGGAAACCAAAAAGCTGCAAATACAAAATTTTTACCCGAAATCATTAGCACTAACTGCCATGTTAGCAGCTGTGTAATTATTTCGGGTTTTGTTTTGCTGTTGAGCGCGCCCTGGAGGACTTGAACCCCCGACATCAGGTTTTGGAGACCTGCGTTCTACCAACTGAACTAAGAGCGCACAAGCTGTTTTTGATTCAATCATTGCGTTGAACTAAATCTCAGTTTAACGCAATATCTGACTTTTATTTTACCTTGCTTTTGAAAAGTTCTGATATCTAACGATAAGTCGCTTTACACTTGCCGCAGAAATGCTACAAACTTTTCGCAATTTCGGTGAGGGAATAAACTAGCGGCAGGAGCCGCTTGAAGTTTGAGTCTCCCATACTTTGAAAGGCGAATCACAAAGGGCGGTCAAACCGTTGTTTGATCCGGGTTGCCTTACCAACGCGATCGCGAAGATAATACAGCTTAGCACGTCGTACCCTACCACGACGTAACACTTTAATGTTGTCAATCCGGGGAGAATGCAACAAAAATACCCGCTCAACGCCAACACCTTGAAATACCCGGCGGACTGTAATAGTTTCGTTGATGCCGCCATTGCGCCTGGCAATTACTACTCCCTCGTAAGGTTGTACGCGGAATTTATCGCCTTCCTTGATTTTCACTCCCACTCTAACTGTGTCGCCCACATAAATTTCGGGCAAATTAGATTTTAGATGTTCCGCTTCAATGGAGCGGATGATCTCTTGAGCGTTCATAGTCTCTCTGTCTAATTAAAAAACTCACGATCATTAATCATAGATCCATAACTGCCCGAGAGTCCAGTTATTTGATGTTGATAATTTTTCTGATATGAATGCTTTGCAATGGAAAGAATGTTACACAAAGACTATGCCATAAGTATAAAATTTATGAAATTCAGCATCGTCATCACCACTTATAATCGCTTAAATTTACTGCAACGAGCAATTGACTCTGCTCTTAACCAGACTATAAAGTGCGAGGTGGTTGTTGTCGATGACTGCTCATCTGATGACACCCAAACCTATGTAAACAGCTTGGGGAACAGTGTTGTTTACCACCGTAACGAAGTCAATCAAGGTCATGCGGCGACTGTAAACGCTGGAGTTGCGAAAGCTAGTGGTGACTGGATTAAGTTTTTGGATGATGATGATTACCTAGCTACCAATTGTCTCCAAGAAATGGCAAGAGCGATCGCACTTTGTCCTAATGCTGTCATTTGTTCATGCGTGGCTGCTCAGGTGGATGGCAATGAAGTTGAGATCAGTCGTACCCCTAAACTTGGATCTGGACAGGCTTTTTATATTCCCCAAGCTGATATTCACTACGGTATGCTTTTAGAGCTTTTACCTTTTGGTACGCCTGTGCAAGTCGCTTGTCGGCGTAATGCTTTCTTGCAAACTGGCGGTTGGGACTCCACGCTCGATGCTAACTGTGACGATATTGATTCGTGGATTCGCATTGTCCAGTTTGGCCATGCCATTTTTTTGAATCAGTGTCTTGCTTATCGCACTATCTGGCCTGGTGCTTATAATCAAAAATTTTCTTTGACTCAACGGTTAGCTACAAACATCTTGATGAAGGAGAAAATCTATGACTTAGTAGATGAACAGTACCGCTCAAAGGTTCCTCTTCTTCAGGATATAAAAAATTATCTGAAACTACATTGGATTTTAGTATCCCTCAAGCAAAGAAACATTAAAAGCTTTCTGTTGATGATAGATCAGTCTGCCTTTTCTCCTCTAGCTTGGAGACTTTTGCTGACTGCTTTTTTATCACGCCGCTTCCCAGAGCACAATTCTCATATTCACAAATTTGTATTAATTGATTCTTAATTATTTGAGTTTTTATAATAATCTTTTTATTACACAGACAGTGTATTTGTATAATTTTTATAATTTGAGGAAGAGGCTAACTTCAATAATGTCTCAAAACTTACATAAATTGAGCATTTTATTTAACTAAGTACGAAAGGCTTAATTAAATTAAAACTCGTAGTAAAAGCTTTAGCAGTTGAAAAATTTATATATATTAATAAATTGCTTACTACGAACAAACATTTATCTTAAATTTAATCACGTCTACCTCCTTAAGTCCATTATTTGATTGGATTTAGATATATTATTCTGCAATCTGCAAAAATAATATGGCAATCATAGTTTGAATGATGAAAATGTTTTTCTAGCTAACTGCCAAATCAAAAAGCAAAAATAAATAATTTACAAATATCGCGAATCATTTATGACTGCTACAGAATCAGACTGTATATTATGAATAAGTCTTTAAAAGTAAGTAGCTGGTTATTAGCTTTAGGATATTGTACTCATTACTGACAATTCTTAATTTGTCACTGAAGGCCTAATGATTATGTCTATTTATACCCAGTTACTTATCTGAATTTTTTATACAAATCTCGGAAGTTATGCGAATAATACATATTTTGAACCACGTTCAAGAGATAGGTAACGGAATTGTAAATGTAGCTGTGGATCTTGCCTGTTTACAGGCAAAAACTGGGCATGAAGTAGCGATAGTTTCTGCTGGTGGAGAATACGAGGCATTACTAGCTGTTTGTGGAGTCAAACATTACCACTTAGATCAGCAGAGGAACCCGATAAATATTATAAAAGCAGCCGTGCGTTACCGAGCGATCGCAGCAGAATTTCAGCCGGATATGGTTCATGCTCACATGATGACAGGAATAGTCCTAGCACGCTTTCTTAGATATGGGTACAAGTATGCTTTAGTTTCCACAGTACACAACGAATTTCAGCGTACCAGCCTGCTGATGGGTCTAGCTGACAGAGTAATTGCCGTCAGCAAGGCTGTGCAAGCGTCTATGGCACAGCGCGGTATCCCGGAAAACAAGTTGCGGGTAGTATGTAACGGAACTCTGGGTAGTCCCCGCACCCGTAACCTAGAGGATTATCAACCTCTACCATTACAGCGTCCAGCGATCGCAACTGTAGCCGGGATGTATAAACGAAAAGGGATTGCTGAGTTAATCGCCGCCTTTGAGCAAATTTCTTTAGATTTTCCCCAAGCGCATCTTTATCTGGTTGGAAATGGGCCTGATAGAGAGCTATTCGAGGCCCAAGCACAAGCAACTTCTGTAGCAGAGCGCATTCATTTTGAAGGCTTTCAACCGGAACCTCAACGATACCTAAAATCTTGTGACATCTTTGTGCTCGCTTCTCACCGTGACCCTTGTCCCCTAGTCCTTTCAGAAGCTAGAGAAGCTGGCGCTGCTATTATTGGCACTCAAGTAGACGGAATTCCTGAAGCCTTGGAATATGGGCAAGCAGGTCTTTTAGTACCAGCAAAAGATAGTAAAGCTCTGACCGAGGCACTAGTACAATTACTGAGTAATTCAGATATGTTGTATGAGTGGAAAAATCGGGCAAATCAAAACCTAGAGTGGCTCAATATTGCCCGTGTCCACCAGGAAACACTTGCGGTGTATCGTGAATTAAGCTAGCTGTTAGGCATTTAATTTGCACATTGACTTGTGAGGGTTGTCATTAGTCATTCGAGTTTACAAAAGACAAATGACATAGACGCCTTAGGGGCTTCCCGCAGAGTAGGACAAATAACAAATAACAAAGAACATTAAAGATTTGTGCCTTTCTCAGTCCTGTCAAGATTTGCAAGTTAATTGAGTTTACGCTTTAGTTTAAAAGCCACACCTAAGATGCCAAAAGCTAATGTACCCAAAATGTCAGTTGGTTCCGGAACAGCATTATAATAGCTACTCACCCGGATGGGCCCATCTTGATCTGCTGGTGGGGGTGGTGCTGCTGGAATAATTCCACCACCTGGGGATAGATTGGGTTGACTATAGAAGCGATTGAAAAACACAGTTTCCTTCGGGATTATGCCACCACTATAAGTAATGATGTTGTTTTTAACGGTAGCGTTTGCAAATATATCCTCTAAACCAGGAATATTAGAGAAACCAATCTTCCCATCTCCATCTGCGTCTCCCCACTGCACTAATTCATTAGCAAATGGTGGAGTAGAATCTGGATTACTATACGAAAGCGTTTCTAATTCAAAAACGAGGCTTGCTATATCCCGCCCAGTGGCATTTAGCAAATTGTTGGCTCTATCTGGAACACCATATCTTATTACTTCCCCAGGTTGTAAATCTGGGCCAAGATTTCTTGGGTTTCTCGTTTGAAGTATGTCTTCATTGACAGTCGTCACGATGGGTTCTACCAAGATGACGGCTCTGGCTGGTGTCAAAGACAAAAAACTAATTCCTGCTGCACCTAAAGCAGACAATGCTATTTTGGTTGCTATTGTAGTCATGTTATCTCCCCTTTATATGGATTCAAAAAATGTTATGGCGTGTGGCATAAACAAACAGCAAATACTCACATTTAAACCGCCTTTTATCTAGCAGATAATTTTGGTTAGGTGTGTTTACTTACTTATTTGATATATACTCATAGGTAGATTTATAAAGCAATTCTGATCATGCTTTATCAACATAACCAGTAATTTCACGCAATCTTTATCAAAAATCTAAATTAGAACTTATATATTGACAGATTGGGCAATATGTGAGCTTAAAAAACTTAATTACGAATTACGAATTACGAATAATGCAGTGGCTTGGCTACACGAGACAAAGCCAGCCTCCGCAGGTTAACAAACCCTTGATTTTATGTTAGTCCACGGAGGTGGACTTTGCTTGTGTAGTAGCGAATTATATTCGCCAATAACTTTTAAAACTTCTCAGGGATTCAAATAAATTTTTTGGTAAATCCACGCAACCAAATTAACACTGGCTTTGTCCAATTGCCGCCGAACAAATCGTGCAGCAGAGTATAAAAACAAGGGATAATAAACAGCGTCAGAACGGTGGCTAAAGACAAACCGGAAAACACCACCACGCCCAATGGTTGCAGAAATTCTGAGCCTTCCCCAATTCCCAAAGCTAGAGGGAACATACCTAAAACAGTAGTAACGGTAGTCATTAACACTGGACGTAAGCGTTGAGGAGCAGCTTTCAAAATCGCCGTTTTCCGATCAACCTTTTCTCGTTCTAGAATTTGATTCGCCAATTCCACCATGATGATGGCGTTGTTAACCACAATACCCACCAACAATACTGCACCAACGATTACTGTTGCACCGATAGCAGTTTTGGTAATGTAAAGTCCGAAAATACCCCCAGCTAATGCTAGCGGAATTGTAAACATAATTACCAACGGGTCAATGAGGGAATTGTATTGCACCGCCATCACCACAAAGACTAGAAAGGCAGCTAATGCGCCTAACAGTTGGAGAGAGCTTTGCAGTTGTTGATTAGATTCGGCTGCCGAACTGGGTAAAATGCTAACGCCTTCAGGCAAATCTATACTTTCTAGTACTGTATTCACTTGTTTTAGAGCGCCACTAAGGTTAGCTCCCTCAGTCAAATTGCCAGCAATCAAGAAAACTTGACGTTGATTAATCCGTTGAATCTCTCCAGGAGCTTGCCCTTCGACAATTTTGGCAACATCGCTCAAGCGTACTTGGCGATTGTTGTCTACAAACAAAGGCAACCTCTCTAATTGAGAAGGTGTTTGTACTGATGTTTCATTCAACTGTACTCGCACATCAACTAAACGGTTGCCGCGTTGTAGCTGAGTTGGTGTACTTCCTTCGAGTGCAGTCTGAATTGTTTGCCCAATATCTGTAGTAGTTAAGCCCAAAGCAGAAACCCGCTCCCAGTCAGGAAGAATTTGAATTTCTGGTTGGCGATCGTCTGCATCGGGACGGAATCTAGCTTGAGTAACTTGCTTTTCCAGTGTTGCTAGTATCTGACGGCCAGCTTGCTGTAAAACATTTGCGTCATTTCCTTGAAGAATTATGTCAACATCAGCACCACGTACTGGCGAGTTGCTGAGAATCAAACCTCGTACTTGACCAGGGGAAAGGCGCAGGCGAATTCCTGCTAAATTTAGCTTATTAAACTCTTGGGTAACTCGTTCTACATAAGCTTCTACATCTGTACCTTGTTTTAGGGTAATGGTGCTAGAAGCCCGTAGGGCATTCTCATTAGTAGTATTTCCAAAAAGAGCACCACCAGTTGTAGAGAAAACATAATCTGTTTCTGGCTGTTTGCGGAGAATCTGATCCACCGCAGCCATAACTTTTCGGTTGGTTTCTAGAGGTGTACCGGGAGGAAACTGAGCATTTAAGTTGGCTTGTCCAGTATTGATGCGAGGGAGGATTTCTTGGGGAATTTGCGGAGCCATCCACAAACTGCTGCCACCGAAAAGGATAAGAGCGATCGCCACGGTTACTAACCGCCAGCGCAATATCCTAGCCAAAAAACTGCCGTATCCCCTCGTAGAAGCTTCAAAGCGGTCATTAAACTTCCGTAAAAGCCAAAATTGGCTCAAACCACTGGAAAATCGCCATGCCAACATCCTGGAGGCGAGCATGGGAACAACGGTAACAGCAATCAAAATTGAAGCCGCTACAGAAAAGGTGATGGTGAGAATTAACTCATTGAACAGTAGTGCGATAAAGCCACCGATGAGCAAAAACGGCAATACTGCTACTAAGTTCGTACTAGTGGAAGCAACTAAAGCCGATTCCACTTCCTGGCTACTTTGTTTTGCCTGAGCAATTAGTTGCTGCGAACTCAATCGGGTTTTTGTATCTTTGCCAGGAGTCATACCAGCACCCTCGGCAATATTCTCCAACATGACGATGGAGTTATCCACCACAATACCAACGCCCAGCGCCAAACCACCTAAGCTGAAAACGTTGAGAGATAAGCCGAATAGCCCCATAAAAATGATGGCGGCTAGGGTTGCTAAAGGGATAGCCAGGACAATGATAAAAGTTTGCCGCAGGGAACCAAGGAATAAAAGGACGGCGATCGCGGCTAGTACTGTTCCGATTAACCCGGAACTGGTAACATTCGAGATGGAATTGCGGATAAACCGTGACTCATCCAAGGTAGGTGTAAGAATTGTTCCTTCGGGAATTACACTAGATTGCCGGAGTTCTTCTACACGTTTTTTCACCCCCTCAACAACGTTGATGGTGTTAGCGTCTGGCTGCTTTTGAATGCTGACTTTTACAGCTTGTTGCCCGTTAAGCAGGACGAACACTCTTTGTTGTTCTGAACCATCAATCACTTCGGCAAAGTCTCGCAAATAGACGCGGCGATTGGGGACTGATGACTGGGTACTGGTAACTGGGGACTGGGTACTGGAAGCCGAGGAAGCAGGGGGAGGGGAGGAGACTTCAAAAGAAAGATTACTAATTTCATTGGCATTTTGGAAGCGCCCGACGGTACGAGTTAACGGCTCCGAATCCTGCCCCAAAATCCGACCGCCAGATATATCTACGTTGCGATCTCTGAGTTGATCTAGCACATCGGTTAAACCTACACCCAAAGCTTGTAAGCGATCTAGATCAATATTGACCCTAACTTCTTCTTGAACTCCGCCTGACACGTCTACCCCTGCTACTCCAGGTACAACACTCAGTTCACGGGCTAGTTCTTCTTCGGCAAAAACGCGTAAATCAACGCCTTCTAAGGAAGGGGAAGTTAATGCCACTTCGTAAACTGGTAACTGAGAGGGATCAACTTTGAATAAGCGCGGTTCTTCAATGGTATCTGGTAGAGTGCTTCTAGCTCTGTTAAAGGCAGCTGTGGCATCGTTTAAAGCTTGGTCAATGTTGCCTCCCGTTTGAAAGAACAAATCCAAGCTGACCTGTCCCTCACGAGTTTGGGAAAAAATTTGGATTACGCCCTCGGTAGCGGCAAAAGCTTCTTCTAGAGGCCTTGTTACTTCATCAACTGCTACCTCTGGGGAAATTCCAGGTGCTTCTATCCGCACACCAATTCGGGGATAGGTAATTGATGGTAGCAAATCTACGGGTAATTTGAGGACAAAAAAGATACCCAGAACTATCACTGTTAGGGTAAGCATGAGTGTACCGATATGTTGGCGAATTGATATGGCACTAATACTAAACCCGCCGCCGTTCTTAACTTGCTGCATTACTGTCGCTGTGCTCCAATTAAAAATGCCAAATTACCGAAGTTCTGACGCTCAGACTTCTCTCAAAATTCCAAAAGAATTTTTAATCTTGCAATTTTTTATTGTGAATTCCCTTTAGGTAACGACTCCGCTGTTTCAGAAATAATCGATAAACGTACAGCGGCTCCATCGTTTAAAGGTTGACCACTGCGAACTACATAGCGTTCTCCTGGCTCTAAACCAGATAAAATTTCTACTTTACCATCGGCTCTGTTTCCTAATGTGACAGCACGCGCTGCCACTTTCGTCTTGCCTTCTGTGTCTTTTACCACAAATAGTGTACCTGTTCGCTTTTCTGCTCCTGTGGTATTGGGTGTATTAGGTGCAGGAGAGGACTGCTCTAGATTTGTTTGTGTCTCCCCTGTGCTCTTAGAGTTTTTGTTGTCTGCTTCTTTTTGAATAGCTGCTTGCGACACTACTACTCGCTGTGGTGTCTGGTTTTCAAATTTGACCCGCGCTAGTAGCCCGCTACCAATTTTTCCATCATTGTTGGGAATTACTACTTCCACGGGTATTAAGCGAGCCGTAGCATCCGCAGCGGGGGAAATGCGCGTAACTCTGCCTATTAATTTTTGATTGGGGTAGGCATCTAAACGAACTTGCACAGATTGCCCAACCTGAATTTGTGCCAGTTCTAATTCAGAAACTTGAACAACGACTTTGACGCGATTAAAGTCGCCAATTTTCAAGACTTCACTACCTGCTTGCAGAAGATTACCCGGTTCTGTGACCCTTTCTGTAACTATGCCATTGATGGGGGATGTTAATCGAGCGTAAGATCTGCGTTCTTTAGTTTGGGCAACCAATGCCTGTTGGGCAACTACTCTGCCTTGGGCAGCAGCGACAGCTTGCTGTTCTGTACGGACTTGCTCTTGGGCTGCTCGCAGTGCCTGAGCAGCTGTTTGTGCTTCAGTACTTGCTTGTTGAGCTGTTTGTTCGGCGATCGCACCTGCTTTGAAGAGTTTCTGTTGCCGTTGTGAGTCTGCTTGGGCTTGTACAACTTGTAGCCGTGCCCGTTCTACTTCAGCACGAGCATTACTTACTTGATTTGTTACCCTGGCTACTTCTGATTTGAGGGCTGCTAGTTCTGCTTCTGCTTGCTTTAATTCCGTTAACAGAATGGCATCATCTAACTGTCCGACGTTTTGCCCTCGCTTAACTGTGTCACCTACATCTAGGTTCAAAGCCAACAGTCTGGCTTCTACTTGCGATCGCAGTGACACAATGCGGAATGGTGTGGTATTTCCTGTATACTCTAGTTGTTTCTCCAGTACATCAGTTCGGGCGATCGCAACATCCACGGGCGTTGCACCACCACTACGTTCACTACCAGGACTCTGAGATTGTGCCTCAGCTGATTCCTTGGGTAGCGCTCCGCAACTTGTTGTCAATATTCCTATGCCTAGCAAACAGGGAATTAATAAGATGGATGTCCAATGGGAAGACACACAAACAAAAGTCTTAACACTACTATTTACGTCTGCAACAGCCGCGTCAGTTAGAGCAACTGAATCTAACTGGGTATTAATTACCCGGTTAGCAGCTGCTGAAGCTGATGTTTTTGCCTGCTTGTGCGGCTTATTTCCGTCCAAAATCATTTACTTTTCTCCTATTGGGGAGTTTCTGGGTTATACAGCTGTGTATTACCAAGTAATTCTGAGCAAGCAATTCCGAGAGATATAAATAATAAGAAACAAAAGTTTCTAGATTATGTCTCCTTAATTTTCTGTATCAGAAATTACTATTTTTTTTAAAACTCAAAAAAACTCACTTCACTACTGTAGTGCTTACGCAGAGGTAAACAATCTTCTTGCAGACGTCGTAATTATTAACTTAGTATAAATAATTTTTACTTTTCTGACATCTACCCTTAGGAGAGGACTTGTAATGCCTAAAGATATGGGGCTTTTTTGTCCTGGATTTTAATATATGTAGTATCAAATAATTAATATTATTCTCATATTCAATATAGCAAAAAGACTAATAATTTTCGATGCTCATACGATACATTAAGAATATTAAAGATTAATTGCTTTTTTAATGCCATGATGTAAAAAATCATCTTTTCTTCGGTGTCTTGCATATATGGCAAAGAACAGGCTGATATATTTCACAGCAACTAGAGCAAAATTAACTTTGCCAAAATTCTATTTACTTTAGGTGAGGAGAGTTACGAATGACATTACCACTAGAAATTGTACAAACCACTGAGCGATCGCAGATTGCGGAATTTTTCCAGGAATCAGCGGGTAAATGGCGTTCGGAACGGCGCTACTACACCTTACCGGAAGGAGAAACCAAAGAGATGGAGAGTATAATTATCATCCGGTTTCTAGAGCAGGGATGCCATGAATTGCAACAGCTTGCTCAGATGCACGATTTAGCCGATTCAGCAAGTTTGCAATGTGGTGCAGAAGTTATCTGGGAAAGTACAGATTTGCTCAAAGCAAGGAAAGAGTCGAAAGGTTCTACACTGTTTGGTGCTCTGGGAAGTATTTTATATCGCGATCGCGGTTTTGCCACATCCAAACCAGTCACAGCTAAATATTATTTCTCGAATCCCAAAACTCTGTGTTTGCGAACTGAGTACAACGGTTCAGTATTTGAGGAAGAATTAAAATTAGTTGGTAGCAGATACAGAACCAGACAAACTATTATCTCTCGCGCTGGTGAGCAGTTAATGATTGGGCAGTATTTAGAAAAAAGAGTTGAGATTTAAGACACAGAAAAAAGGCAAAAGAAGAATTCTTCCTCAGCCTAATTCCTTAGTAAGGGCGAAAAAAATAAAGCTTGCTTAAATCAGACTATAAAACTTTAAATGCTTGCAGTGGAGTCTGATTGCTTTAAGAAAGAACGCGCATTTAGCGACAGCATGACGCGTGAAACGCCAGTGAACAGAACACTAACACCTACCAGTGTGCCAATCAGCCAGGGTGCATTAAAAGGCCACTGAAACCAAATCATTGAACCTAGCAGTAGAGTAATAATGCCATCACCTAAAACCCAAGTCCAGTTTTGTTGCGGACGCAACCGGAACGCTAGGATCAGCTCGAATATGCCTTCAGTAAGTAAGAAGCTACCTAACAATAGTGTTAGTGTCAAAGCACCTGTAAATGGGTAAACAAACAGCATTATACCGGTTGCAATGTAGAGTGCACTTAATAAGAGCTTCCAAATGAAGCCTCCTTGATCGCGCGTTTGAGTAGCATAGACTAGCTTGGCAAATCCCGAAGAGATCAAAATTACAGCAAACCAAGTCTCAGCAAAAATCGTTGAAATAGCAGGTTGAGCGATCGCAATAATCCCCAAAATAATCAGAAGAACGCCAATCACCAGAGAGCCATTTATATTCTTATTTATCTCACCAGAAACATTAGTTGTCATACAAATTTTTCCCTATGCTTAAATGAACTCTACAATTAGGTTAGAGAATTTATTAAAAAGAAGATAGAACCCTAAGATATACGCCGTATAACAAGTTTTACTAGGTGATTTTAAAAAATAGTAGAAGCTAATTGGTAGAAATACTTCACAAGACAGATAATTATCTGCCGCACTAGCGATGAAAAAAAGAGAGTGAAGAGTTAATTGAGCGCCAGCAATTTATACCTGTAACTCAAACCCAGGTAAAACTTCCTCCCCAACGAGTAGTGCTGGTATCGCAACTACCTCTACAGGCTGTCCTGGTTGGTAAATTTCTACCTGTTTATCTTGAGGATTGATTAGCCAACCCAAACGCAAACCATTTTCTAGATACTCCTGCATTTTATCTTGCAGAGGTTTTAGGCGGTCAGTTTCCGAGCGCAGTTCAATTACAAAGTCAGGCGTTAGTGGCGGGAATTTTTTACGTTCCTCAGCAGTCAGTGCTTCCCATCGCTCCAATTTTACCCAAGCAGCATCGGGAGAACGATTTGCGCCATTGGGTAGCTTAAATATAGTAGAGGAGCTAAAAACCTTTCCCAATTTAGTTTGGCGATTCCAATTATTTAAGTCGGTAATGAAGTCTGCTTCCTGAGTTCCGCTTTCTCCTCCCACGGATGGCACAATAATTACTTCTCCTGTTGCACTCAGTTCTAGATTTAAATCCCGATTTGCCATGCAGAGTTGATAAAACTGCTCGTCGCTGAGGTGAACGATTGGCTCTAGGTTTAAGACAACTGTATTCATTGAACTGCTCCTTTTTCATTCAAAGCCGCGATCGCTTTCACTAGGCTTTTTTGGATTAGTGATATTGACGAATAGATAGTCTTTTCCAGAAGTTTGTGCAATTGCGATGTAGAGGTGTTCACTGTTAGGAGGCGTATCCAGCAAAAATGCATCTCCCAAATTAATGGTGATGCTAGCCATTCAAAACCCCATCTAGATGTGCTTCTCGAATGGCTTCTTGCTGAATTTCCTCGATTTCCTCGTCACTCTTGCCCACATTTTTGAGAATATGCTCTACCAAAATCGGAATGGCAGAGCCATGAGGGTTTTTCCACTCTGGAAGACCATGAGTCCACTCAGCAACATTAAAAGGGTCAAGATGCCCAAAAGCTTGATAAACCTGCTGAATTATTTCCTCTTCCTCTTCACAAAGGTCTTCATCTCCTGGATCATGCAACAAGAAAACATGATTTTCATTATGAGGAGAAATGAACTTAGACCAGAGAGGTAAAGCATCATCAACGGGCTTTCCCTTGATTAGGTCATAAACGCCGCTCAGGACAGGGCCGTAATCCATCGACACATAATGATCGCCAGTAATCGGTTGTTCCATGCGTTTCAATGCAACACGATCAGCTATGTAAAGCATTTTAAGTAAGCCTAAATACTTCATAGGCTTACCGTGCAGCTTTAAAAGTACGGCTGCGGCTTCAACAGCTTTCTCTGGATGAAACCGAAACTGGATTGGCATAAAAATTCTGAAGCGACTGCTTCACACTAGTACAAACCTGTAAACCCTCGTCTGGATAACATTTTATGGAAAAACGCCGTAAAAAATTGCTAGAACAACTCCAAGAGGCCTAATAATGAGTTCCCGACTTGCGATGATGTACAGCTGTGACACCATCTTGATTTAGGACTTTGCCATTCTCGACAGTCGCATAAACCAGCCAGTGATCACCGGATTCCATCCGATTTTGTACAGAACACTCCAAGTATGCTAATGCATCTGTAAGAACAGGAGAGCCGTTTTCAGTTTCTTCGGCAGCAACACCAGTAAATCTGTCTTGTGCTGGGCTGAAAGGTTTAAGGAAATGCTTCATCAAACCTAAGTGATTGCCTTCTTTGAGGATGTTGAGAACAAATTTATTTCCTGAGTGTGTCAGAGTTTCTATGGCGCGGTCTTTGGCAACAGCGATGGTTAAACCGGGGGGATTAAAGCTGGCTTGAGATACCCAAGAGGCTAACATAGCACTGGATCTATCGCCTTCCTTGGCAGTGAGAATGCAAAGAGAACCCACAATCCTACCAACTGCTTGTTCTACAGTCGTAGCAGGTTGATTTGGCGATCGCACTTTTCTAGCTTTCTTCAATGCTTGGGCAAAGTCGGTTCCAGCTTCTTCGCATAATTGTAGAGTCGCATCGTCGGGTTTGAACTTCACACGGATGGTGTCAAAACCAAATCGATAACCAGCATCTTTTAGTTTGCTTTCAATTAAATCAACTGCTTCACCACTCCAGCCAAAGGAACCGAACACACCAGCGAGTTGATTGTTAGTGGCGGTGGATAGGACAATTCCTAGAGCTGTTTGCACAGGTGTGGGCGCATGTCCGCCGAGGGTAGGGGAACCCATGACAAAGCCAGCAGATTTTTCCACAGCAGTACGGATATCTTCAGGCTCAGTAAATTCGCAGTTAATCGATTCTACAGCGACGCCAGCTTTTGTGATGCCACGAGCGATCGCCTGGGCTAAAGTTGCAGTATTCCCGTAAGCTGAAGCATAAATCAACGCTACTGTCAAATCAGCAGATGTTTGCTGCTGGCTCCACTCTCGATAAGCTTTGGTGAGGTCGATTAAGCCATAGCGTACCAAAGGCCCGTGTCCGGTGGCATACATTCGCACGGGTAAATCGGCTAGTTTATCCAGCGCTGTTTCAACTTGACGGGCGTGGGGAGCCATCAGGCAATCAAAATAATAGCGCCGATCTTCGTTATATATTTCCCAACCTTCGTCAAAAACCTGATCCCCACAAACATGCGCCCCAAATAGTTTATCTGAGTAGAGAATTTCTGTTTGCGGGTCGTAGGTGCAAAGCTGATCTGCGTAGCGGGGGTTAGGGGTAGGAATAAATTCCAGATAGTGCCCCTGACCTAAATCTAGGGTTTCTTCCCCCCGCATCACGATAATTGACAAATCTGGGTTTTCTAACGCTCCACGCAAATTCTTTGCCCCTGGATTAGAACACACAAAGGTGATTTGAGGAGCAATTGTAAGCAAAGCTTTTAAAGTTTCAGCGCGGTTGGGATTGACGTGACCCAAAATTACATAATCTAGCTTGGTGACATCGAAACGCTGCTGTAACGCTTCTAAATAAATTTGCGTAAATGTTTCCCCTGGAGGATCAATAAGGGCAGTTTTATCGCCTTCAATTAAATAAGAATTGGCAGTTGTACCCTTGGCAAGAGCATATTCAATTTCAAACCTGAGCCTTGACCAACTGCGCGATCGCAGCACTCTTGTGTCTGTGGCGATTGGGTAAACTTGAACGTCGCGGGGTTTATTTTCTGGCATGGCTTTATTGGGGATGGGGCATTGGGGATGGGGC
>NZ_JADEXR010000114.1 GCF_015206995.1 aff. Roholtiella sp. LEGE 12411
CCCCATGCCCCATGCCCCATCCCTACGAGTCAGTTCACGAATCAAATCGGATTACTATAGGATATACCTAGCTTTTACTTAGATGCAAAGATGTACTTGTTTAATTGTAGATATTCGCTGGGAAAAACCCTAACTTAAAATAACTGTGCAACGCTGGATCAAGGTTCCAAAGTTATAGTAACCAAACTAGAAGAATTAGTTAATTATTTAATCAACATCATGTCCAACTTTTTTTCGCCTTCCCGCCGCAATGCCAAGCGAAAAAGAAAAAAAGTACTACAGTACTTGAGGAAATTACTGCTTATATTGATGGTGGGCATACTAGCCTTAGCCGGATGTCAGGTTATTTTGCCCGGCCTTAAAGAAACTAAAGTTACTCATGTGACTCTGTGGCAAGGTGTGAATCCACCACCAAATCGGGATGTATTACAAAAGCTGGTAGATAAATTTAATCAAACCCATCCAGATATTCAAGTAGAGTCGCTTTATGTTGGGCAACAAGATCAACAAATGCCCAAAATTTTGGCAGCGGTGGTAGGAAATGCACCCCCTGATTTGTTGTGGTATAATCCAACGATTGGCGGTCAATTGGTGGAACTTGGTGCGCTTTTACCTTTGGATGAAATGCTGGCAACTTCACCAGTAAAAGCCGAAATCGACCCTACTTTGTATGCATCAATGAAATACAATGGGAAGATTTGGTCAGTACCCTTTGCTACAAACAATGTGGGTATTTTTTATCGTCCAAGTTTGTTCAAGGCAGCAGGGATTACTGAATTACCCCGCACTTGGGAACAGTTTCAGCAAGTTGCGAAGAAATTAACTCGTGATACCAATGGTGATGGACAGATAGATCAATATGGGATGTTTCTACCTTTAGGGAAGGGAGAATTTACAGTGTTCACCTGGTTGCCATTTATGTGGAGTGGTGGCGGCGAACTGGTGAGTGGAAATTCGCAGAATGCAGCAGAAGTAGCGCTGAAAGATAATCAAGGGGCGATCGCAGCTTTGCAATTCTGGCGTAATTTAATTACGGATGGTTCCGCTGTTTTATCTGGCCCCGAACGGGGTTATGAAACGGATGACTTTCTTGCTGGGAAGGTGGCGATGCAATTAAGTGGGCCTTGGACTCTGGGACAATTGCAAGAGACTGGTGTCGATTTTGATGTTTTGCCGATTCCTATTGGGCAAAAACCTGCAACTAGTATTGGTGGTGAGAATCTGTTTTTATTTAAAACAACACCGAAACGAGAGAACGCAGCATTTAAGTTCGCTGAGTATGCATTAAGTGAGGAATTTCAGACAGAATTGGCGCGGGGAACTGGCTATTTACCTGTGAATATCAAGTCTCGTGGAAGTGCAAAATATCAGGAATTTATTCAGAAGTTACCACAGGTGAAGGTATTTTTAGATCAGGCAAAGTATGGGCGATCGCGTCCAATTTTTCCTGGTTACAATCGAATTTCGGATAGTTTAGGTCGAGCAATTGAATCTGTATTGTTAGGTAAAAATTCACCCTCTGGCGCATTACAAGCAACCCAGCAGCGCTTAGATTTGATTTTCAAATGATAAATGATTATCCTTGCAATTGAGTCAATAACCAATGAACTACTACCAATTCACCAATCCTTTAGTAAGTTTAAATGCCTGTAGACTATATAGCTAGAAGATTCCATCACAAAAACATGCGATGGCTTGTGTGGGTAGCTAACGCATTATTCAAACCGATAAAATTAAGTTTTTCTCCTGAAGGCTGGCGGCGTAGACGCGCAGAAAAGTCCGAACAGGGACTTACTATTGGAACTTGTCGTCAGAAATTGCTCAAGTGTTTCTTCCCGCTCCTGGTTTTGATATCCTTGGTCATAGTATTGCTAGTTGATAATTTTACCCCTGCGATCGCGCAGTTACCTCGTCAAGAGATTCGCGGGGTTTGGATGACCAACAATGATTTTGATACCCTCAAAAATCGAGGCAAAGTGCAAGATGCTGTGAGCCAACTGCGACAGCTAAATTTCAATACTATCTATCCTGTAGTATGGAATTCTGGTTATGTGATGTATCCCAGTGCCGTGGCACAACGTACAGGTATCCAACCATTCGTCTTGCGAGGTGCAGATGGACATGATATCCTCGCAGACTTAATTACCCAAGCCCATCGCCAAGGACTACTCGTAATTCCCTGGTTTGAGTTTGGTTTTATGGCTCCCCCAACATCGGAACTAGCGTTGAATCATCCAAATTGGTTCACGCAAAAACGGGATGGTAGCCAAACTTCAATTAGCGCTGCGGGTGAGGTGATGTGGCTCAATCCTTTCCATCCACAGGTGCAACAGTTTATTAGCAATCTCGTGCTGGAAATCGTCACGCAATATGATGCCGATGGTATTCAGTTTGACGATCACATGAGCTTGCCTCACGAATTTGGCTATGATGAATACACGGTTGACTTGTACACTAAAGAAACTAAAAACAATCCCCCTACCAATCCTCAAGATCAAGCATGGATACGCTGGCGAGCAGATAAAATCACAGCGTTTATGGTACAACTTAATCAAGCTGTGAAAGCCGTAAAACCTCAAGCAATTTTCTCTGTTTCTCCCAATTACTACGACTTTGCTTATAAATTTCAATTGCAAGACTGGCTTGCTTGGATACGGCTCGATATTGTGGACGAGCTAATTGTGCAAATTTATCGTCCTAATTTGCAAAGTTTTATCGCTAATATTTCCCGCCCGGAAATTCAAGAAGCTCAACAAATTATTCCAACCGGAGTTGGTATTATGACAGGCTTACAAAATAATCAAGTTCCAATACAACAAATTAAGTCACAGGTGCGGGCAGTTCAAGAACGTGGTTTGGGCATAGCTTTCTTCTACTACAAAAGCCTTTGGGATGATACTCCAGAACCTTTACCTGAGCGTCAAGCTGCATTTAAAACATTTTTTCCTGCTCCCGCGTTTCGCTCTGCAATGGAATAACCTTTTAGCATAGGTGCATAGACTAGACGTCAGTCCCTAATTAATTTATTCAATTCATAACAAGTTTTTGGTACGAACGCAGCACAAGACAATAGGATTCTCTTCGACAAAACTGGGTTGACTTATACGACAGCCTCTTCACTTATTATCCGCTTTTAGCCCCTGTTCAAATTCATCAACAGCTTGAATTGAATCTGAAATTGAAATGCATTGCTCTAGCAAGGAAATTTCTAATTCTGGCAGGATCTCACTTGTTGTTATTTGCTCATACCCATAGGTATCAGGGTAAACGGTGGCAAGCTCAGTTTGGGAATTGTCCCGTAGGTGGTGTAGCTTAAACTGGTTTTTCTCCCAAAACCAAACTTCTGCAACTCCTAATCTTCGGTAGATTTCCAATTTACTTATGTTGCCACTGGTAAGAACTACTTCTATGGCTAAGTCCGGTACACTTTTCTCTTCACCTATGCAGTAACATTCGTCTGGTTCTGCACCTGCTTTTTTTGCTTTGTTTCTAAAAGTAGAACTTCCCATAGGTACAAAACGAATACGCTTGCTGTAAAAGAAACGCTCTAACAGCATCCCTAAATTCGTTTTGATTTTTTCATGCCTGATTGATGGCGACACTATCTCTAATATTCCATCTAAATAAGTAACACGGTAATGAGAGTTGTTTTCTAGTTTGACTAGTAACGATTCATAGCTCTGCCAACTTACGCCACTGCTGATAAATCTTTCTTCTGGATCTGAGGTCTGACCCAATTCTGGCTCATCAATTAGTTCTTTAAGACTGCTGACCATTGTCAATTCTCCCGTTTATCTTTTGGCGTTAGCGTAGCTTGCCGTAGGCATCGCCTCTCTTGACAGTCCACTCCTACCATTGCTTAAGAGGTTGTTTGAAAAGTCTAATTTATTACTCACCGGGCGACTGGAAGTCGCGGCTACACAATCAAAACCCACCTTTGTGGGTTAAAACATACTGTAACCTAGAGTTGTAGTCCTTTCAATGCGAACATTTGATAGCGGCTAGGAATTAGCGATCGCAAAGTATAAACTTTAGCCCGGTTAAAGCGTTTCCAGAGGTAAGACAAGCATTGGATAAATTGTTAAAAATATCAAGAATTATTGATAGTTGCACTGAACTTATCGGTCGATTTACTAGTTGGCTGGTGCTAGTAATGGTCATACTTGGTGTGTGGAATGTTGTCGGACGATATTTGGGGCGGATTACTGGCAATAACTTCACCTCCAACGCTTATATAGAAGCTCAATGGTATATCTTTGATTTAGTTTTTTTGTTGGGAGCAGCTTACACCTTAAAGCATAACGAACACGTCCGCGTTGATATTTTTTATAGTAATTGGCAGCGTCAGCGGAAGGCATTTGCAGACTTGCTAGGAACGATATTTTTCTTGATTCCATTTTGCCTGATAGTGATCATTTTTTCTTGGGATGCGATCGCCGCTTCGTGGCAAATTCGGGAATTATCATCTGATCCTGGTGGTTTGCCTCGCTACCCCATTAAAGCCATGATTATTATTAGCTTTATTCTATTAATTTTTCAAGGAATTTCTGAGGCGATCAAAAACTTGGCGATTCTCCTTGGCGTAACGTCTCATAGACAAGGAAGACTAGAAACCCAGGAGAAAGATCATGACGCTGGCTTATGAATGGCTGGGGCCAGTGATGTTTGCCGGCGCGTTGCTATTGCTGTCATTGGGATATCCAGTAGCCTTTTCATTGGGTGGTGTGGCGATCGCATTTGGAATTTTGGGAATTGGACTGGGTACATTTGATCCAGTATTTCTCACTGCCATGCCACAGCGAATTTTTGGCATCATGGCAAACTATACCCTGTTAGCTATCCCTTATTTCATCTTCATGGGGGCAATGCTGGAGAAATCCGGGGTAGCAGAGAGGCTGTTAGAAACGATGGGGATTCTGTTGGGAGGTTTGCGTGGTGGACTGGCTTTAGCTGTGGTGCTGGTGGGTGCGCTGTTAGCAGCAACCACTGGTGTAGTGGCGGCGACAGTTGTAGCAATGGGGTTGATTTCCCTGCCGATTATGCTGCGTTATGGTTACAACAAAGAATTAGCCGCAGGTGTGATTGCTGCATCGGGAACCTTGGGGCAAATTATCCCGCCGAGTGTGGTGTTAGTAGTACTGGGCGATCAGTTGGGTGTATCGGTAGGCGATTTGTTCATTGGTTCAGTGATTCCTGGCTTGCTGATGGCGAGTGCTTTTGGCTTGCATGTACTGATTGTGGCATTTTTGAAGCCAGATTTAGCACCAGCTTTACCTGTCGAAGTGCGAGAAATTGGTGGCAAAGCCTTGGCAAAGCGGGTAATTCAGGTGATGCTGCCGCCTTTAATACTGATTTTCTTGGTACTGGGTAGTATCTTTTTTGGCATTGCCACGCCGACGGAAGCTGGTGCAGTGGGTTGTGCTGGGGCGATCGCTCTTGCTGCTGCTAACCGTAAACTTACTTTAGAATCTCTGCGTCAAGTTTGTGATGCCACCTTGCGAATCACCAGCATGGTGATTTTTATCCTGTTTGGTTCCACAGCCTTTAGTTTAGTCTTCCGAGGATTGAATGGCGATCAATTCATGTTTGATGTTCTTGCCAATCTTCCCGGTGGCAAAACTGGCTTTTTGATTGTCAGCATGGCGGTGATATTCATCCTCGGCTTTTTCATCGACTTTTTCGAGATCGCCTTTATCGTCATTCCCTTGTTTGTCCCAGTTGCCCAGCAGTTAGGCATTGACCTAGTTTGGTATGGTGTAGTATTGGGAGCAAATTTACAAACTTCTTTCCTTACTCCTCCCTTTGGTTTTGCCCTGTTTTACTTGCGCGGTGTTGCACCGCCAGAAGTCACCACAGCCGATATCTATCGCGGTGTAATACCGTTTATTCTGCTGCAACTGTTAGTGTTGGTGTTAATTATTGTCTTTCCAGGCATTGTCAGTTTCCTACCTTCTTTGGGAAACTGAAGATATAGGAATGAGCGATCGCTAGTGTGGTTTGAGGAGCCACGTAAGTAGCTCCTCAAACCACACAAATTCTCATTTTTAGCCTTAACTGACCTGTATTAGCTCGATGCCTACTGCGATCGCTAAATTAGTTTCTTGATTCTCCTAATTCCTGATCAGGTGTTATTGTTTGTCACAAAATTGGCAAAGCTCAACTCGTTAACGCGATTCCAGTTATACACACTTTGCCGAAACGTTTTCCATTGTTCGTAAACTTGTTTGAAAGTTGCATCTTTGCTAGCATTTTCGTTGAATAGCTCAAAGGAGATTTTTTGTGCTGCTTGCATAATCTCTGGGCTGTAGGGAGTAAGCTTAGTACCACCAGCTAGCAACCGCGAAAGTGCTTCCCCATTCAAAGCATCATATTCACTGAGCATATTTAAGTTAGCCTCTAAAGTCGCTGTCTTAAAGATTTCTTGGTACTCCTTGGGTAGGCGCTTCCAAGCATTCAAGTTAACTAACACATCTAAAGTTGGCCCTGGTTCCCACCAGCCAGGATAATAGTAGAATTGCGCGGCTTTATTTAGACCAAGTTTCTCGTCATCGTAAGGGCCTACCCACTCGGCTGCATCGATTGCTCCTCTATCTAGTGCTAAATAAACTTCGCCTCCAGGTAATACTTGCACATTCACCCCTAAACGCGACATAACTTCTCCACCCAATCCGGGAATTCGCATTTTCAAACCTTTGAGGTCAGACAAAGATTTAATTTCTTTTTTGAACCATCCCCCCATCTGTGCACCAGTACTGCCGGCGGGAAAATTAATCACGTTGAAGTTAGTATAAATTTTCTGTATAGCTGCTAATCCACCACCGTGATAAAGCCAAGCATTTTGCTGTTGGGCATTTAAACCAAAAGGTACGGAGGTGGCGAAAGCTAAAGCCGGATTTTTGCCGATGTAATAGTAGCTTGATGTGTGACCACATTCAACAGTTCCGGCTTGCACAGCATCGAGTACTTGCAATCCTGGTACCAACTCCCCAGCCGCAAATGGCGTAATCTTGAAACGTCCGTTGGTCATTTCCTCAACCCGCTTAGCAACTGTATTAGCACCGATAAAAGTACCCAAAGACTTGGGCCAGCTGGTCGCCATCCGCCAACGGATATTTGGTAGTCCAGCTTGCACACTAGGAGATGTACTAGTTCTGGTACAAGAAACTAGGGTAGCAGCAGTTGCCGTAGCGATCGCACCTGTGTTGATAACCTGGCGGCGTTTCATCATTATTAATTATTTCAAGTAGTCAGAATTTTAAGCTAATACTGCCCCTAATAACACCTCGTCAACCTGATAGAAATTAGTTAACGCGGAAGGATGTCATCTAGGCAAAGTTGGAGACGGGGTAAAAGTGGTGAGTTAATTGATTGGTTGAGTCGGTATTGTTGTTGAGTATAGGTGTCTTCAACCAATTGATAGACAGTGAAAGTAGGTTGTTTGGGTTTACCAATAAATGCCACACCGCCCAAACCGCGGTAGTCTACAATCCAATATTCAGAAATGCCTAAAAGAGCATATTCCTCAACCTTCCGAGCATAGTCTGTTTCCCAGTTGGTGCTAACGACTTCAACCACCAGTTGAATCGAGCGTCCCAGGGTAATCACGGGTTCTCGCTCCCAAAGGGGTTCACGATCGAGAACGGTTTCATCGAGAACCACAACATCAGGACGACGAGCCGTAGCAACATCTGCGAAGGGATAAATTAAGCAATTGCGAGGAATAAACCAAGGGAGTTTTTCTGCAACAAGGTAGATACCAACTTGGGTTGCAAGTTTGCCACTCACTGTTTCGTGCGGGCCTGTGGGTTCCATGTCAATTAGTTCTCCGTCTGCCAATTCATAACGGTGATTGTCTCGATATTGATAGAGAAAATTCTCAAATGAGAGCGTTTTTGAGGATATATATGTCATTTTGCGTAAGGATTCAGGTAGAGTGTTTACTCATGCTACCTAATAGTAATGAGTGACGGATATTGAAAATTATCCATCACCCATTATCAAAAGATTATTAACCAAGTAATTAGCTTAATGTTTAATTAAGTTTCGGCTTTTTATTAACGCCAATGCTTGGGTACTTCAAGATTTTCTGGCAGAATAGTTGTGCGATCGCCTATTGCCAATTCAATCTGCTCTGATTCTAAATGTTCAGATTTGCTCAAGTTGGCTCCAGACAAATTTGCTTTTTGTAGAAATGCTTCTAGTAGGTTAGTTCCAGTCAGGTTTGCCTCTTGTAACTTAGCCTCATACAAGTTTGCTTCTTGTAGGTTGGCTTCTTGCAGGTTGGCTGTACTGAGCAATACACTTTCTAGGTTAGCTCCAATCAGTTTTGCCCTTTGCAAGTTACTTCCAATCAGGTTAGCTTCTTGGAGATTGCTGCCCTCAAAGTTTACTCCACAGAGGTTGGCATCACAAAGAATTGCTCCTTCCAAATTGGCATCATAAAGGGTTGCTCCTTCTAAATTGGCATCATAAAGGGTTGCTCCTTCTAAATTGGCATCATAAAGGATGGCCTGAGCAAGATTAGCTTTTCTAAGGACTACTCCTTGCAGATTGGCTTCTGGGAGGATTGCTTTTTGTAAGTTGGCTTCATATAGGATTGACCCACAAAGATTGGCTTCAGATAAGTCTGCTTCAGAGAGGTTTACTCGTATTAGGTTGACCCATTGCAAGTTGGCTCCTATTAGGATCGCTTTAGAGAGGTTGGCGTCCATTAAGTCTGCACCACTGAGGTCTGTATTGCGTAAATCCAGTTTCTGATTGATTGGATCATTTTGTGAATCGCGTCGTCCAATCACAGTCAAGGCTGTTTGAATATCTGTAGGAAGTTTTAATAATTCCTCCGACTCAGCCTCATCTTCATTTTCATGCTTAACTGGGGCATTCTCTCGGATAAAAGCAGCGAGGATTTCCATGATTGTCCAATGGTCTTTCGGAGAATCCTTTGCAATTCTTTCTAAAGCATAAATAGCAGCAAATCTTGTTTCAATCTTTTCATTTCCTAGCTGTTCAATTGCTTTAGAAAATCGTTCTGGAGCAAATTCCTCTAGATTTTGTTGTTTATCGTTGATGCCCATTCCGATATTTTTATCCCAACCTAGTACCCCATGAAGGTGTTTCGTTAATACACTCTGATCAATGCCCAGAGATAGCTTTGAGGTAAAATAAGCATTAATACTAACTGCCAAACCTCCAAAAAATATGGCAATTATTGTTAATAATTGAGTGATATATTCGATTTTTTGCTGATTTGATACCCCTTGAATATCTGAGAATAATGAGTAAGTTAAAGTTAATGGAAAAATAAATATAACTGAAATAATTAACAACATACTTGTTATTTCATTGGTCTTGATCAAGGACATGTGATGAGTCCTCATATCTGACTCCTTAGGTAAGTTAATTTAGGTTCATCCTATGAGGTTAAGTCAATATTTGATACCGTACAAACACGGATAAAATTACCATTCAAAAAACTGCTACATCAGGAATTATCTATCTATTCCCATCAATTATTTATATAAACAATATGAATCAGGCGAGTTAACAGAGTCCAAAAGCCTTGCATTACTAATGTGCTAACTGGAAGTAGCAGAACTATATCAAAAAAATCTACTAGGTAAAGGCTTGAGAAAATACAGGTGTTTCAACCTTAAAACATCTTGAATCACATAGATAGTCTTTCTCATTTACCAACATCAATTAATGGGGGTACAAAAATGTTGCATCTCTATGAAGGATCTGTATTCTACGCAGTTGAAAACGGTGAGAATATTTGTATAACTAATTACAAAAAATCAGCAATAAATCTTAATAATTACTAATTACCTAGAGTTGAAGTTGATGAAGTTAAGTAATTAGCCAGATTAGTGCCAATGTGTTGGTGCTTCAAGATAATCAATCGTCTGAATATTTCTCATCTCCACAATTATTATGGAGAGTTTGGTAGAAACTATAGAATTTCGTGAAAACGGTAGAATGCGCCCAAATAACTAAAT
Source organism: aff. Roholtiella sp. LEGE 12411 (assembly GCF_015206995.1). Classification (GTDB taxonomy): domain Bacteria; phylum Cyanobacteriota; class Cyanobacteriia; order Cyanobacteriales; family Nostocaceae; genus Komarekiella. The sequence continues at coordinate 9,996 of NZ_JADEXR010000114.1, forward strand.
TGATGGTCAGATAACTTAACTAGATTGTCGCCAGTGTGTTGGTGGTTCCATGTAATCGGGTAGGCGAGTTGTGCGATCGCCAAGTGCCATTGTAATCTGTTGTAATTCTAAGTTTTTAGCTCCTGTCAGAACTGCCCCTTCGAGTTTGACATCCCCAAGGTTTGCACCAGAAAGGTTAGCTCCCATGAGGTTTGAGCGAGTCAGGTTGGCTTGATAGAGGTTTGCTCTCTGGAGGTTAGCTCCGATGAAGTTTGCCTGATAAAGGTCAGCTTCAGTTAAGCTGGCTTCCGAGAGGTTAGCAAAATAGACATCTGTTTGCTTAAGTTTAGCTGCATTCAGATTTGCCCCAGAAAGGTCGGCTCCATTCAGGTTGGCTCCAGAAAGGTTGGCTCCAATCAAACCCGTCAGGTGCAAGTTGGCTTTACCAAGCTTTGCTCCTTGCAAGTTAGCTAAGAATAGCTTGGCTCCAGAAAGGTTGGCGACTTTCAAGGTTGCTTGTTGCAAGTTAGCTTTATAAAGGTTTGCTCCTTTTAAGTTAGCTGCACGCAGACTTGCTCCAGAAAGATTAGCTGAACGCAGGTTTGCTCCAGAGAAGTTGGTACGATTGAGGTTTGCTCTTTGTAGGTTGGCTCCAATTAGACTGGCTTTTCGCAATTTTGCTTCATAGAGAATAGACCCAATGAATTTAGCGCCATCAAGATTTGCTTCACATAAATCAGCTCCGCGCAGGTCGGCTCCACTAAGATCAGATCCGCGTAGGTCTACTTGTTGGAAGTTGACTCCTAGCAAATCTGCTCGTCTAATGTCTGTATTACGTAAATCAAGTTTTTGATCTTTTGGGTCTTCGAGTGCATAACGCCGACCGATGACAGCCAAAGCTGCTTGAATATCGGTGCGAATTTTGGGCAATTCTTCATGAAGATTTTGATCTGAGTACGGTTTAGGACTTATCTCACCTCTACGCCTACTTGTGTAAACCTCTGGTGAGTATTCCAAGTGTTGTTGCACTCTCTCCATCGACTGGGTTGATGCATTTTCTCGCACGAAGGCTGTCAGGATTTCCATGATTGTCCAGTGTTCTTTAGGAAAATCCTGAGCAACTCGTTCCAATGCATAAATTGCACCTGTCCGAGTTTCAATTTTCTCATGCCCAAGCTGTGCGATCGCCGCCATAAAACGTTCTGCAACCAACCTATCTTGATTGAGTTTGGCATTTTGAATGCCAACTTCTAGAGTTTTTTCGGCTGCGATCGCATTTTTATGCATTGATTGGGCACGCTTTGCCGTATAGTAAGCATTAAACATTACTGCCGATGCCAGAAAAACTATTGCAGCAGTTGTTAAGGCTTGGTTTCTATACTGTATTTTTTCCTGAATTGACAATTCCTTGATACTGGACAATGCGAAGAAAATTACAGTCAATGAGAGGGCAAATATAACTGTTATGGCTATTAACCAATTCAACAGAGCGTCTGTCTTATTAGCAGACATGGCAGAAATATTCCTCACAATCCAGAATTATTACTTAGATGTTAGGAAAAAATAGTATAGCATTTAGCTGATAATTTTACTATGTCTCAAAAGACTTATTTAAATTCACGAAATATATCCTATCTTTATCCGCTTGATGTCTTAATTAGAGAATTTGGCTTCTCTGAGGTTTGCGCCATCGAGTATAGCATCATCAAGATTTGCTCTATGCAGCCTAGCTAGATATAGATTTGCCCGATTTAAGTTGGCTCTAGACAGGTCTGCTCCTTCTAAGTTAGCCGCACTAAGAATTGCTCCCTCTAAATTAGCTCCAGAAAGGTTTGCCCCTTCTAAGTTAGCCGCACTGAGGATTGCTCCCTTTAGATTGGCTCCAGAAAGGTTTACCTCAGAGAGGTTAGATAGATAAAGATTTGTCTGTTCTAGGTTAGCCCCATTCAGATTAGCTCCTCTCATGTCAGTGTGACTCAAATTTAGTTGCTCATCTTTCGGGTCTTTTTTTACATCTCTGCTGGCGATAACTGTAAGAGCTACTTGAATATCTGTACGAACTTTTGCTGATGGATTGCTCATTATTCCTTGGAGCACATAAGGAGAATTTACCCGCACAAAAGTAGTAAGAGTGTCCATGATCACCCAGTGGTATTGTGGATAATCTTGAGCGATTTGCTGTAAATCTGGAATTACAACCAGACTGGTTTCTATCGAATTATTCCCCAACTGTTCAAGTGCTATTTTTAAACGTTGTTTTGACGACCGATGCTGAGGATTTATAACCTTGTCCTGAGCAGCAACTATCTTAAGGAATATTTTTGACAACAGGCTATTTTTCTTTGGCAAAATAGTTTTCATAACTTGATAACCATTAAAAATTACTATCAACACAATTACAGTTTTGTTAATATAGTGGTGTATGCTATTGTTCCATATAAGGTATATTTTTGAATATTAGTAAATCTAACTAATAACGGAAAAATAAAAGAGAAAATATAGCTGTTCGTTAAGTAAACATAGATAAAAATGCACATTTGCTAAGCTCATCAGTTATGAGTTTACTAAGGATTGTGGATTTAATAACCTACAACTTTCGTAAGGTACGTTACCCTATGGCAGGGCGTAGCCTAACAAACAAAAGTTTGGCATTTTGTTTAATCCACGTTCCTTACTAATCTTCATTCTTCACTGACAACTGAGGCTGATCATGAAAATTTTGATCTATTTATGTTTAATTACTAAACTGTGTTGAAAGTAGAGATGTTAAAATACAACGTCTCTACAGAGATTCTCGGTAACTTCGTTATTATCCCGCCTCAAAATCAATTCCGAATGTACAAATGCAGCAAAATTTACAACCGATAGTTAAAGACCTAGTGTTGATTGGTGGTGGGCATAGCCATGCCATTGTCCTAAAAATGTTTGGTATGAAGCCATTACCCGGAGTACGTTTAACTTTGATTACTGTAGCTTCAGATACAGCTTACTCGGGGATGCTCCCAGGACACATTGCTGGATTTTACAGCCATGATGAATGTCATATTGACTTGCGGAACTTAGCAAACTTTGCTCAAGCACAATTGTATATTGACCGAGCGATAGCCCTTGATTTGGAGAATAATAAAGTTGTTTGCGCTAACAGACCTGCTGTAGATTTTGATGTGCTTTCTATTGATATTGGCAGTACTCCTGCAACGATAACTGTAGCAGGTGCAGCAGAATATGCAACTGCGGCTAAGCCAGTATCACAATTATTAGAAAATTGGAATCGACTAGTTGAAACTGTTAGTAAAAATCCTCAAGAATCAACTAGCATTGCAATTGTGGGTGGAGGTGTTGGCGGTGTAGAGATGGCGCTATCAATGCGAGCTAAATTACATCAGATATTGCATCAAACTCAACAACCAATTCCAAATTTAGTAATTCATCTATTTCAGCGTGACACAGAATTGATGCCCAATTATCATCAATCGGTACGGCGTCAAATTCAACAAATTTTAATCGAGAAAGGTATTAAGCTACATCTTGGGGAAACTGTGTGCAAAGTTGCACCACAGAACCTTACTCTTAATCCTTCTGGGCTTGCAGAAAGGGAAAATGGAGAAGTATTTGAGGTTAAATGTGAATCTGGGTTGACGATAGAGTGCAATAAAATTTTTTGGGTAACGCAAGCATCAGCACCTGAATGGTTAAAAACATCTGGGCTAAGGACTGACAAGCAAGGCTTTATTCTGGTAGAAGACACGTTACAATCTCAAACGTATCCGCACATATTTGCTGCTGGTGACATTGCAACAATGATAAATCATTCCTGTCCAAAAGCTGGGGTGTTTGCTGTCCGCCAAGGTAAGCCTTTGTTTGAGAACTTGCAACGGATTTTATTAGGCCAGTCGCTTAAACCTTATAGACCACAGAAAGAATATTTGAGTTTAATTGGTACAGGAGATAAACGAGCGATCGCTACAAGGGGTACTTTTAATTTACCACCTCACAAACTATTGTGGTATTGGAAAGATTGGATTGACCGCCGCTTCATGAAACGCTTCAGCAATTTACCACAAACAGAGGCACAGAGGGGATGATAATGATTTATTATATAAGCAAATTAGCACCAATGATTACTTGAGCAGTATTTTTACAATGGGAGCTGCTTTTCAGAGTGTACTAGCGATCGCCACCATTTCCTACGCCATATCAGATCAAGTCAAAGAACCACTCTAGCGCTGATTACAATAATTTGTGTTGACAAACACTTTGAAATTTTGTCTTTGCATGGTCAAATAAAAATGATTTAATAAAGTTCTTGCAAAAGTGTAAATAGCCTCAAATGGTTCGTGCATTGTTACCTTCACTATTAGTTTTTGCAAGATATCTAATCACTACATGACTATTCACCGATGAAAGACTCTATTGCTCGTACAACAGCATTATTATCTACTTGCGCTGTGTTGCTGACAGCCTGTGGCGGCGGTACTCAAACTGGTACTAATTCGGCAGGTAATACCGCCAATAGTACTACAACTAACACCACAGCCACAACAAGTACATCCAGTGTTGTTCCCATCGGTGTTGCTGTTGCCCAAACTAGCAACGTCGCATTACTAGGTCAAGAGCAAGTTGCTGGAGCCAAAATTGCCGAAAAGTATTTCAATGACAAAGGAGGTATCAATGGTACTCCAATTAAATTGGTGTTTCAAGATACTAGTGGAGATGAAGCCGGAGCAATTAACGCTTTTCAAACTTTAATTAATAAAGATAAAGTTATTGGTATTGTAGGCCCAACTTTATCACAACAAGCTTTTAGCGCTGACCCTGTTGCTGAACGTGCGAAAGTCCCAGTTATTGGCCCTTCAAATACTGCTAAAAACATTCCAGAAATTGGTGATTACATTGCTCGTGTATCTGCACCAGTTTCCATTGTTGCTCCTAATTCAGTTAAAGCTGCGCTGAAGCAAAACCCCAACATTAAACAAGTTGCAGTTTTCTATGCTCAAAATGATGCATTTAGCAAGTCAGAAACGGAAATTTTCCAGCAAACAGTTAAGGATCAAAAACTGGAATTAGTAACAGTACAAAAGTTCCAAACTAGTGATACAGACTTTCAAAGTCAAGCGACTAATGCTATTAATCTTAAACCAGATTTGATTATTATTTCTGGCTTAGCTGCTGATGGCGGTAATTTGGTGCGACAATTGCGAGAGCTAGGTTATACAGGCTCAATTGTTGGCGGTAATGGTCTGAACACCTCAAATATATTGCCAGTGTGTAAAGCACTTTGCGATGGTGTATTGATTGCTCAAGCTTACAGTCCAGAACATCCAGGTGCGATCAACGCTACATTCCGTAAAGCTTATGTTGACCAATACAAGAAAGAGCCACCGCAATTTAGCGCCCAAGCTTTTGCTGCGGTGCAAGTATATGTAGAAGCTCTGAAAGCTGTAGATAAAAAGAGCAAATTAAGTAAACTACCGTTACCACAATTGCGAAGAGAATTGAATAAACAGATATTATCTGGAAAATACAATACACCTCTTGGTGAAATTAGTTTTACACCAATAGGCGAAGTAGTGCAAAAAGATTTTTATGTAGCCCAAATTAAACTTGATCAAGATAAAATTCAAGGCAGATTCACCTTTTTAAAATAGTTTTACATGACTATAAACATGTTTTTGCAGCAATTGTTAAACGGGTTATCCATCGGCAGTGTCTACGCGATTTTTGCTTTAGGATATACCTTGGTTTATTCAATTTTGGGCATCATTAATTTAGCTCATGGTGCAATTTTTACTCTGGGTGCATATTTCACCTATGCGCTCATGGGTGGTAGCTTTGGATTTAACGGCTTGCTAGCTAACGCAGCCCTGCCTGTCAAATTACCATTTGCTATATCCTTGTTTATCGCAAGCACTTTGGCGGGAATGGTGGGAATTGTAATGGAACGTGTTGCTTTTCAACCTTTACGACGTCAAGGTTCTGACCCTTTGCTGACAGTAGTTTCTAGCTTGGGTGTAGCTGTAGTAATTGTGAACTTAATTCAGTATTTAGTAGGCGCAGAAAGTTACACATTCCCAGCTGATACTTACGGTAATTTGCCACCTGCTGTTAACTTTGGTACGCCAGAAAACCCAATTCCAATTCGCAGCGTACAAGTGGTAATTTTTGCCGTATCAGTGGTTTTTGTGGCAATTATTACCTACTTTATTAATAGTACTAAATATGGTAAGGCAATGCAGGCGATCGCAGAAGATCCAACCACTGCTAGTTTATTAGGAATTAATACTGATCGCTTTATTATCCTAACATTTTTCATTAGCAGTTTTTTAGCAGGATTGGCAGGGACTTTAGTCGCCTCTAGTGTTAGTATAGCTGGGCCGTATTTCGGTATTGCTTTCGGTTTGAGGGGTTTAGCGGTAATTGTCTTAGGCGGTTTAGGTAGTATTCCTGGTACGGTGCTGGGAGGCTTAGTAATTGGATTAGCAGAGGCATTTGTACCAAGCGAATACTCTGCCTTTAAAGATGCAGTCGCCTTTGGAATTTTGTTTATTATGCTATTAGTTAGACCTCAAGGTTTGCTAGGACGGCGGTTTATTCAGAAGGTTTAAGGATGCTGATAACAGATAAAGGAGGCGTAGAGCCATGACAATATTCACAAAACAGAAACTAACTTTTGAGCAGTTTCTTGAACAGTGTCCAGAGGAAGGTTTATATGAACTTGTTGATGGAGCAATTGTAGAAGTGCGTTCAACCAGAAATCATGATGATGTTGCCAATTTTATCTTGTTTGCTTTAAATGATGAAATTAAACGATTTAACTTAAATTATGTAGTTAATAATACAGCAGTATTTAAAACTGTAACTGCTAAAGGAACAGAACAAGGACGAAAGCCTGATGTAAGTGTCATAGATAAAGATGTATGGCGCTCAAATCGTTCTGCTTATTCTGCACTTGAAGTACCTATCCAGTTAGCTATAGAAGTGACATCAACTAATTGGGAAGATGATTACATTGATAAATTGGATGAATATCAACGTTTAGGTATTATAGAATATTGGATTGTAGATTATTTGGCAATTGGGTTAAGAGAGTATTTAGGAAATCCAAAAGTTCCAGCAGTGTTTGTATTTCTATTAGATGCTGAGGGGAAATACCAGCGTACACAGTTTAGAGATTCAGAGCGGATTATATCCCGAACTTTTCCTGAACTGGCGCTGACAGCAGAGCAAATATTAACAGCTTAAGAGTTGATAAAAGCTTAGAATGGATGATTTTTTGGCTACTTATGGTTCTTTAATTGTCTCTATGGTATTAGGGGCATTGCTTGGTTTATCCCTATATTTACCATTGATGGCTGGACAATTATCTTTAGCTAGCCCTGGATTTTACGCTGTTGGTGGATATGTAGCCGCAATTTTATCTACTACTGTTTTTGCTACCCCTGCTGGCAATTTATTCCCCATTCCTCTGCTGTTATTAGAAATGCTCATTGCAGGTATCCTGTGTGGTTTTTTAGGTATAGCAGTAGGAATCCCAGTACTACGATTGCGGGGAATTTATTTAGCGATCGCCACCATTGCTTTTGTAGAGGTTTTGCGAGTAATATCACTAAATATGGATATTACAGGCGGTGCGATCGGGATACCTAATATTCCTCAACCTTTCGACATTCAAATTAGTTATTTGTGGATTGCTTTACCATTACTTTTGATTAGTATGGTGTTATTTTACCGCCTAGAACGCATCCGTGTAGGAAGGGCATTTATTGCCATCCGCGAAGATGAATTAGCTGCCAGTGCGATGGGAATTAATCCCACTTCTTACAAAGTTTTAGCTTTTACTCTCGGAGCAATCCTAGCGGGAATTGTAGGCGCAATTAGTGCCCACTTTCTCAACACTTGGAATGCTCGTCAAGGTACTTTCGATGCCAGTATTATATATTTAACTTTTGTATTGATTGGTGGTTCCAGAACTTTTTTGGGGTCAGTAGTGGGAGGCATGGTATTTACCGCCTTGCCAGAAATTTTGCGAACCTTAGCCGATACAGGTGGATTACCTACTTGGCTAGCACAGTTTTTGCGAGATGGAAGATTAATTATTTTTGGCTTGCTGATAGTAACAGGCACAATTTTTTTCCCCCAAGGACTGGTGACTCCAGATATTTTTAAAAGACGCCAAATGAGAAACAAACAAAGCAGCAGAAACCAGAATTGAATGATTCATAACTAATATGCAAAATGTCGTACCCCATCCCAATAGATAATAAAAATATTGTTTTAGAAGCAAAAGCATTGACTCGCCGCTTTGGGGGTTTAGTTGCAGTAAATAATGTATCTTTTACAGTCAATAAACATGAAATTTTTGGACTGATTGGCCCTAATGGTGCAGGAAAAACAACATTGTTTAACTTGATTACCGCTTTCATTCAACCTTCGAGCGGAAAATTACTTTATTACGGTGCGGAATCCCAGTTGCGTCCCCATCAAATTGCTGCTTTAGGCATCGCCCGTACCTTCCAAAATATCCGCTTATTTGGAGAACTATCGGCGTTAGAAAATGTAATCATCGCTCGACATTTACATACAAAAAGTAGTATTATAACAGGGCTATTAGGATTACCACCAGCACCTAGTGAAGAATCTAAAAGTAAACAGAAAGCCTTAGAATTATTGGATTTAATTGGCTTAAGCGATCGCGCCGAAGAAAAAGCCAGAAATTTTCCCTACGGTGATCAACGTCGCTTAGAAATTGCTCGTGCTTTAGCCCTAGAACCGCAAATCTTACTCCTCGACGAACCTGCTGCGGGTATGAATCCCAACGAAAAACAGCAACTCAGTGGATTTATCCGTAGCCTTCGCGATCGCTTCAATTTAACAATCATTCTCATTGAACACCATGTACCATTGGTAATGGGTTTATGCGATCGCATTGCCGTATTAGACTTTGGGCAATTGATTGCTTTGGGCGAACCATCTATTGTGAGAAATGATCCAGCTGTAATTGAAGCTTATTTGGGAAACGAATAAAAAACCACGCCCACAGAGGGCGTGGTTTTCGGGCATAAGGAATAGCGCATAGAATATCTCCTTACTATTTATTGCCCCATGCCCATTGCCCCATGCCCATTGCCCAATCCCCATTACCCAGTGACCATTACCCATTTCCCATTACCCATTGACCATAGACACTTGCCCAAATAAAAAAAGAACAACCCCAGATAGCT
>NZ_JADEXR010000115.1 GCF_015206995.1 aff. Roholtiella sp. LEGE 12411
CCCCATTCCCCATGCCCCATCTCTACCAGTTAGTTCACGAATCAAATCGGATTACTATATATACCCTGGCTTGAACCAAGGTGTTATGCACAACTAAGTTCTTGTCGTAGGCATCGTTTTTACATGAATTTAGAACTTTTCAGGATATCAAGCTTTATTTGTAAAGTTAAAGTAAAGATATCATGTAGAAAAAATAAATAAATTGCTTATACAATGCGTAATACCAACATGCTATTTTTTGTTAAACTTTATACGTTTTATCAATATATAAATGTATTTTTTTATTTCAAATTTCATGAAATGCTCTTCACACAACAATTACAGCATTAGTATACTAAGTATCAGCAACTAATGATTAAGTTGCTTTTAAGCATTATTACTCAGTTTATGGACGAATATTTTACGTTTAAAATTCCCAGTAATGCGTAAATAAATTAACTTTATTTGTTAGTTATTTTTAGCAAGTTGATTTATATTTTTGTGTGGCAGGTGTTGACGATTCACAGTGTTCAACTTTTATAACTGTCCATACAATTGTTTCGTGCTTCTACCTAATGGTAGAATCATTCCACCAAGTTAAAGATGTCTTTTATACATCAAATCGCAAACGTGCTGAAAGGGTTAGTTAGGTGTGCCATCTCCAAAAAACAAAAAATTATTCAACCTACTCAGGGAAATCAACAAGAGCGCCAACTCACAACGCAGAGAGTCTTGGCATTATTGGTGTTCCTGGTTCCAAATATGGTTATATAACAATCTACGAATTAGGGAACAAAGCCCTTATTTAGAAATAATTACAGCCAATAAGGAAAAGCAGAAATACTTGTTTCAAATGTCAGAGAACTAGGCAAGGATAAATAATAGAATTTTGGCAGAATGTTATGCTGCTTTTGATATGTGTGCCAAATATCAGAAAGCTAAATTTTGGCTGTCAAAAATCCTTTGTTTCCTGCGTTGTTTTTTAGATGCTTTGTAAAGGTTTTTTAGTTTTGACAAGCTCATCATAGTTATTTGATCTAAGCCTAGAGATTAAATAGGCACATCACCCGATCGCAAACAAAAGGTGTCTCACCTAGGAACTTATGGAGCATTAGCCCATACTACTTTGGTACTGTCAAAACGAGGCTAAGCATAGCATGGACGTTACATCGCTTGACTACATAAGGCTCAATGTAAATTCTTGGCTGGTGCAGCTAAATAGTACGTATAACAACGCATAAAACTGAATAAACAGAGTGTCATTTATGTCATAAAATCTAAATGTTTCAGCACAAATAAGCCTCAGTAATTGAAGAGTCAATAATCAAAAACTCTTTATGTTATCAACTTTCAGCCGTAGGATAAAGACTTGAGCATATTATTCAGGATTCCTATATCAACATTTAGATTTAGTAAAACTCGGTTATTGACAACATTAGTAAGAGTAAAAGGAAAAAAGATGAATATCATTGTTCGCTTATTTAGAGTATTAGTTCTCCAAGTACCTTTGTTGGCTACTACGTTTTCTTTTGCGGCGATATCTTCTTTGCTAGACGCTACGCAAATGGTAGGCTCTGCTAACGCGCAGCAAACTCCTATTGCTCCTCAACAGAGAACAACTCAAAGGATTTGCTCTGTAGATCCAGTTGAGGATTTATTACCTCCACCAACAAGCAAGCCAAGTAATTCTTTGCTTTCCTACCTTGCTGAGCAAGGCTTTACACAAAACCAAGAAGGTTCTTGGGTCTGTTATGCGAACGATCCTAAAAAGGAAGGGCGTTACTTTACTCTCTTTAAAGTCCAAGAGATTAACGGAAGGCTTATAGGAAGCTCTTTTTTAGATGAGGGTAGTCTGATTGAGGGACAAAGCAATCGTAGCTTAGACTTCTTTATGATGCTGATCGAGCGTCACATGAATGCAAGCCAAGAGAACCGTCAGGGTATACGTAGGTATCTGCAAGCCTTCATTTCATTGGTAGAGCAAGGAAAGATAAAACCCACGCGTCGCGGGTTTCTTTTCGATCAACCAAACCGGGGATTGGTCTTATACCACACGCTCTCATCAGGAAGTCTTAAAGGTACTGCAATCACGGTTAATATCTATTTGCCTAAGAATAAAACCTAACCAGTTAATATCAACTTCCTGCTGCTTTCAAGAAAGACATTAAAACTAAATCAAAAACCAAATCATGATGCCTAAACAAGCTTCCTCTATCGTTCGCTGGAGATCGATATTGTCACAATTAACCTTCCAAAAAATGGCTATGTCGAAGGCGGTTCGCTTTGCGACCATCGCTTTCTCATCTGTTGCAGTAGGAATATCTGTATGCGAGTCTGCGTCTGCACAGCTTAATGTTGGGCGCTATGGTATCCAACGAGGGCTAGAGTCAGAGTATCTCCAATACCAAATCAAGAACCCAAATCTGAGCCAGATGAGAGTTATTCCGGCATGTAATGTGGGATTTGGTCTGAGCTGCAACAAAACTGGCTCGGTAATCCAGCAATTACTTGAGTTAAATGGCGGCCCTAGTTATCAAGACTTGCTCATGCGAGCGGCTGGCGGGCCACAAAACTTTCAGAATTTTGCTGGCTTTTATAATAACAATCCGAATGTCTCTCAAGCGCCGTTTGCCTCATTCTGGAGAAAAGATTCTCCTGCAATTATGGACGGATACCAATATGTAATGGGGCAAAATTTTGGACGTGCTCCAGTGGAAGGCCTCGGACTTGTAACCAAGAATTTCTATTGGACGCCATATTCACCAGCAGGTGACTCACTCAGCCTCCGTAATGGATTGCTGAACTTGAAATTATCTTACGGACGCCTGCTTTATGAGGAAGCCTCAAAAATTTCCGATCTGGAGCAGAAGATTCAGTCTATGAATCTACCGCCAGATATGACCAAGTTTTATTTAAATAACCTTTCTAGGGGGTTAGATGCGCTGGGTTCTGGAGATAAAAACCAACTCCAAACAAGGATTTTTGAATTACTCTCTTTTCCATACTCCGAAGATGGTGGAGAGCTCGGACGCCCAAATAATGGAATTCCGCAAGAGTTGAGTCAGCTTTCCGGCGAAGATATTCCAGGACAGACTCTGCTGGGCGCTAATCCATTAGGATTAGAAGGAGAAGCGATCGGTCTTGATATTGCCACACCCGGCTCTTTGGGAGATGTTTTAGTAGCCGGTAGTTCTGAATCTTTTCCAGCCTGGCCTCTACTCTTAGGTGTCCCTTTACTTTTTCTTATATTGTCTGGCGGTGGAGATGGCTCATCAAATCAGCCATCAGTTCCAGTAGCGGATATACCTCCATCTATCCCTGTAACAGATATATCTGTCGTACCTCCATCTCCTCCTATCCCGAACCCATCCGAATGCGTTCCTGCTCCCAGTGGTAATGGTTCCGGTAATAACCAAATCATTGAAGTTCCTTGTAACCCCGTTATTCCGCCAACTCAACCGGAAATAAAGAAGGTGATAGAACCATCAATGATCAAAGCTTTTGTATTGCTAATTGTTATGCTCAGCATACTTCGTTATAAACAGCGAAATATGAAGATAAACGTTTAAGTTAAATCACCCTTTCAGTTTTTTTTATAGCGGGTTTCATAAGAATAAGCCACAGTAGGGTGGGCATTGTGATGCCTACCCTGCAAGCTGCAAATGATAAAGGCTAGAAGCTTGCCAAAAAAAGGTAATCTTAAGATTTGATTTTTAGGTTGGTGTAGGATTTTCAAATACTTATGCCAGAAGAGTTTCAGTTTTTTGAGGGACTTCAATCCTACACTTTTAGTCTGGGTGCGTTATCAACCCTTTTATTGTCGAATGTATAGCCTACAAGGATTAGAGACATTAGAAGCATAATTTTGCTGAAGTCAATTGGAAGCATAAGCAAGCCATTCCGGCAATATTATCCTTCCACCGACAGGTTTCACTCTCCTGTGCGACTTCGGGTCGCACGCACGGATGCTCATTTCACCCCAAATATGATTTTATCGAGATGGCTTAACTCCTAACGTTTCTTGTTCACGCAGCCAATCCCTGTCATAAGTTTCTAGTAATTTTGTTAATAGCCGGAAAAACTCTTTATTTGTTCCATCTATGGAACGTCGAGTCCAAAATCCTCCAGATGTATTTGCTGCATACCAATCAATATTTTCTACAGCAGACAAATAATCGGACAGCCATCTAAACTTTTCTTGGATATATCCATCAGGAAGAGTCTTATTTTCAAGATGCTTGAGATATTCACGTTTAATTGCTTCAAAAGTCTCATAATTATCTTGAAACATGAGTGTATTTACTTCTCTCCGATATAACCGCTCTTTATATTCCTTTTCGGCTGATTGATAAAATTTTATGAAAGTATTAAATTCTTCAGGAGTGGCAAATAAAATTCGATAACTTCTATAAGAAGCTCTCGCGGTATTCCTGATTTTTTTATCATAAAAAGATTGCGTTTGTTGCCTGAAAATTTCATTATTTTCTGCATAAATTATATTTTCTTGCAGCCATTTAACAAATTCTGGATTGTAATATCCAAATTCATATTCAGACTGAAAAGTAAGATTATAACCTTTGCGGAAAATAGGCAAGCCAGAAACAATCTTCAATTTTTCATAGTCGATGAAGGGCTTGATATCACAGTAGAGGCTACGCAGTCCTACGTTTAGGTAAGTTCCACATTGCTGATACTTTTCTGGTTCTGTCATATCTGATCTGTTAAGACCAAGCCAAGCAGAACGGATAATTTCTTCCCGTTGACCTCGCTCAGCTGACTGAGCACTCTTTAACTGAGAAACAGCAAAAATAGCTAATACTGTCATGATTAAGCCTGCTGTAATCGCGCCAAATGTAATCTGACGGAACCGCTTGATTTCTCGTTTCCGACTCTCTTCTTTTTCTCGCTCCAACCGATCACGTTGTTCTATACTGACGTTAATGAATTCTTCTTCCTGTTGGCTTAAACCACCAAGATTTTTAAACAGATTTTCATTTCTAAACTCTACAAACTGAGATAATCTAGAACCTTTCAAAAGTTCATCCTGACTTTTAAACTCATCCTCTAAACGAATTTTTTGCCAGCGTTTTGTCTCACCAGCTAACCAATTTTTGAGGATAATTGCTTCCTTTTCCTGCTCCAGCCATTTTTTTAAGACATTCCAAGACGAGAGCAAAATTTCATGGGCAATTTCTACGGTAGCAGATTGTTTTAGTTGCTTGATGTCATTAACTCGCAGTTCTTCTAGAGTCAAATATTGACTATTACTAACCAGCAATTTTTCATCAATGAACTTGGTGAGAGTATTTTCTACTAACTCACCGATAAATTCATCTCGATAAGCTCGTCTACTAACTGCTCTACTGCCTGAATCGGTGTCAACAATATTCACCAGTTTCAAAAATATTTGCTTAGTAGTTATCTGCTCGTCTTGGTTCAGATTGCTGTATATTTCGTTCACTCGCTTTTGTAGCGACCCTCTTACGCCTTCTAACGCTGTATAACTGTTCTTGTTTAAGGTACGGTCTTCGATATGAGGACGACCATCAGTACCCAGAGTTTTACATTCACTTTCCCAAAGCAAATTTAAGGTGTACTGTAATAAGGGAAGATAACCTTTTTGTCCTTCTACTTCTTTGATAATTTGTTCAACCAACCCTTCTTCAAACAAGACCCCATGCTTGGCTGCTGGCTGCTCGATGGCCTGTCGTAGTTCATCTGAATACATCTCAGTCACCAGATGAATATTATTTTGATTGGCAATAAAGCCTAGATCGGGATAGGAACTGAATTGCTCCAGAAAGTCAGACCGCATTGCCAGTACAATCTTGACAGTACTATTCCCAGACTTCGCAACTTGGACAAGACCAGCAATAAAGTTTTTGCGTTTGTCTGGCTCGTCACAAATAGTAAATAATTCCTCAAATTGATCGACAAAAATTAGCCAACGTTCCCCATCCTTCTTTAAGGTGTTAATCACTTGAGTTAGCGTATCTGCTTTTGCTTCTAAGGCAATCTCAGATCCCGATTTACTAAAGCTATAGTCCTTTTCCTCACTAAGTAAACACCGATATAGGGAATCAAAGGGATCTTGATTAGGTGTAAAGATGAAGTCATAAAAAATTTGAGACTCCAGAGATTTTTTCAACTCAGGAATTAACCCCGCACGCACCACAGAAGACTTGCCACTTCCAGAAGCACCTAACACTAAGCTCAGGCTGCTTTGATTCACAGCCTTTAACAATCTGGCAATAAACTTATCTCTGCCAAAAAAGCGATCTCTGTCTTTGAAGTTAAATCTTTTGAGTCCTTGATAAGGTGAATTTTTATTTAGTTTTCGTTGCGTGACCACCTCAAGCGAAGACTGAATGATCTGAGTCTCGATCATGTTCTGAACTGGCGCGAAGGTCAAGTCACGACCAACATTGGTATCTTTAATAAAGTTATCTTGCTCTTGAGATTGGTTCTTTGAATTTGGCTGGCTCATAGTAATCGTATCTCCTATGCTTTAGCGATTAGAGAAGTAACTTATTCCGTCGGTTCAGTTAAAACCAACACCTCCTCTAAACCTTGTTTAACTAGTCGAGTTCTACCCAATCGTTAAAGAATATTTGAAAAGTCATTCATGATGTATCGAAGACTTTTATATCACCCTAAATCCCCTTTAAAAAGGGAGAATTAGAATCTAATTCTCCCTTTTTAAGGGAAGTTAAAGGAAACCAATAAGTGTCTAAAATCACAGCAAACCACTTTCCAAACAACCTTTTAGTTAGATTCCGGTTTCCTTAACTCTTTTTGCCTTCTTGAACTGGCTTAAATTCAAAGTTTCCACCAACCTTTACGCCGCTTACGGTGTTGGTTTGAGTTTGATTGATTATTTCCTGCCCTTCAGGTTGTTCTTTGATCTTGTCGAGTAAATTTTGAGCTAACTGAAGCAGGCTAGGATCATTATTAACCTTAGCGACTTCAACTTCTTCTTGTACTATGGCTTTGCGAGCTTCAGAGTCAGGCTTTTTTTCTAACTTATCGACGGCATCAACAAGCTCACTTTCAGAGCCAAATTTCTTTTTCAAAGCGGCTTTAAGTGCGTTATAGCTATCTTTAATGGCTTCCTTGCTTAAATTGGCCAGAGCAGCCACAATAGCCGTAGTTATAATATCCATAGTTTCTCTTGAGCTTAACCTGATTAATGTTAATATCAGCAGATTACTATGGATATTCATTTTCAAATTAGCATATTTCGGAAATTTTAATAAGTTTAAATTATTCCAAGAAATAAAAATATCAGATACAAGTTTGATGAACTAACAAGGGTGAAAAGCCAATTCTACGGTAATGAACTAGAAAAGCTTCAACATCATTTTTGGACGTTGATACGGCTCTTTTGTGGTAACCAAAGTAAGAAAATCTGTCTTGAGCTTTCTTATAGCGGTTTTCACTTGAGTGAGAGACAATCAAATGTACTATACAGATAAGAAAAGTAAAATTTGTAAGCAATGAAAGCATACTCCATAGATTTGCGACGGAAAATTACGGAAACCTATGAACAGGAATCTATATCTCAACGGAAATTGGCAGAGCGATTCCGAGTTGCCCCAAGTTTTATATATAAACTATTCATCATTGGTTTACTCATTGTTGCTACTGTCAGTAGATCACAAACTTTCAGAAACTCACGCAATAATGAGGGTTTTAGCCCGAAGTGAATTTTGGGGAAGCAGCCTTGGTTTCAGCGCGATCGCCAAAGTTTTCGGTCTACTGAATGTCTCACTGAATACTTATAACCAGTCTAAAGTTCTTTAGGTAACTCTTCACTTCAGTATATTAACTGTATAGTACATAAGTTCGTATCTCATTTAACTGCATACCGCTATAGTAAAGTTATAATTTAAAATTATATATTAAGTCTCCAAATATAAAATTATATTATTGATTTTTCTCCTAAACACCCTTGTTCTTTATTGCTGATTATTGAGAATACATTTGAGCAATTTTTCTATCCCAAATGTGTTTTTTCTAGATAAATGTAATTTTTTACTCTTTTTACCTAAATTTACTTCCGTAATAACCGATTGTGACAGTTAAGGGTGCGGAATGTGGGCTATAAGATAAATTGAATATCTTAATATTTGCAGCGTTTTCCTAGAACATTCGTTTTTTTTAAGTTTGCCTCACATAGCTCTTCAATCAATTAGGCAACTTAGTCCCACACCTTTTGCAAAAAACAGCATCTATATCGTGGAAAGCCAAACCGCAACTTGAACAAACTGTTTCTATCTGATTGGCAGTTTTCACTAATCGCTTAATTAAATCTCCCACTTGCCAAGGAATCAATGCAATCCCTGTCAAAATCATCAATACTGTTAGCAAACGACCTAGTTCCGAAATAGGAACAACATCACCAAATCCTACAGTTGTCATTGTGACAACCGAAAAATAAAATGCATCCAAAAATGTACCGTAATTTTGAGGATTAACTGGATGCTCTACTTGATAAATTAAGCCAGAGTAAATAAAAATAATTGCAAATAATGTAAATAATATTCGTGCAAAAATCACGCCATCTTCGGTGCTGATACTGGCGAATAAAAATTTTCTATTTATAAACCTGATTAACCGCAAAATCCGAAACCATCGCAGCAGACGAATAAAGCTGATATCTACTGCTCCGAGAAAAAATGGTAAAATTGCTATTAAGTCAATAATCGAATAAAAGCTAAAAATATATTTAATCTTATTTTCTGCACTCCACAGACGTAGTACATATTCCACCGCGAAAATTATGACGATCGCAGTATCAGCTACATCCAACTGAAAACGAAAAGAATCAGGAATATTATAAGTTTCTGCAACAAAAATTCCCGATGATAATAGAACAAAAGCAGCAAGTGTTAAGTTAATAACTTTACCTACTGGTGTTTCCAGATCTGTTAAATAAAATTCTGTTTGTTTTCTGCTCAATAACATATTTATCCACAACTAATTTGAAGGCATTGCATAAACTATATTGGCAATAGGATATTATTAACCAGGATGTTTCTCAACTACCGCTAATATGAACCAAGAAGATTTTATGCGTTTAGCACTGGTAGAAGCAAAAAAAGGCGATGCGCCTTACGGTGCAGTGATTGTTAAAGATAACGAAGTTGTTGCGGTAGCTCATAATACTGTAAGTAGAGATAGTGATCCATCGGCTCATGCGGAAATTAATGTCATTCGCAGTTTAACGACTCAACTCAAAAACCCTTCTTTAGAAGGTTATAGCATATATACAACTGGTGAACCTTGTCCAATGTGTGCAACTGCTTGTGTTTGGACAGGTGTCTCAGAAATTGTATATGGTGCTTCAATTCAAGATTTAATTTCAGTAAATCAGTCGCAAATTAATATATCTTGTGAAGAGGTGATCGCTAAGTCATTTAGAAATATCAAGGTAACAAAAGGAATTTTAAAAAATGAATGTTTGGAATTATTTAAATAATCTCTAGGAAGTTTATTTGAATTGTATTTGTGTTCGCTTAGCTATGAGTGATATATCAAAATTTTATCTATTAGCCAATTTTGATGTAAGATTAGAATCCTGAATTATTTAGTCTGGCTCATTCAAATAGGACAAAAATGTATTAGCGAAAATCGCAGCTTGAGTGCGATCGCGCAAATCTAGTCTGTTTAAAATATTCGTCACATGATTTTTCACTGTCCCCTCAGAAATGTAGAGTTCCTGAGCAATTTCTCGATTACTAGCACCTGTAGCAATTAACCGCAAAACCTCTTTTTCTCTGGGAGTAAGTTCAGCTAAACTAGGTGGAGCAAGCGGTGACTGGGGTGGTACAGTGTTGGAAAACTGAGTCAAGAGTTTTTTAACTATCCCTGGGCCTAGTTGAGTATATCCTTTGTGAACAGCGCGAATAGCAACAGCTAGTTCTTCTGAGGGTGTATCTTTTAGTAAATAACCCATTGCTCCATTTTGCAAAGCGGCTGTCACATATTCATCGTCGTCAAAAGTTGTCAGCACTAAAACTTTAATTTCAGCAAAACGTTTTTGAATTTCTCGTGTGGCTGCAACTCCATCCATAATTGGCATTCTGATGTCCATTAAGACTACATCTGGTTGTAATTTTGCAACTAAATTAATCGCCTGTTCGCCATTTTCTGCTTCTCCTACTAGTTCTAAATCTGATTCTAGTTCTAATAATGCTTTTAATCCTTGACGAATCAAATTTTGGTCATCTACAAGCAACACTTTGATCATGTTGTTAACCTTGGTAAGGGAATATTAACTGTAATTTTGCAACCATAACCAGGAGCACTGTTAATATTAAACTCACCTCCAAGTGCTAAAGTGCGATCGCGCATACTTTGAAGTCCATAACCAGTAGTATTTTGCTTTAAATCGAAACCTTTACCATTATCTTGAATTGTCAACCGTAAATATCCTTTTATTGTAGTTATTTCTAATTTAACTTCAGTGGCAACTGCATATCTAGAAATATTTGTCAAGGATTCTTGGATAATACGATAAATTGCAGTATTGATTTCAGCGGGTAGTGAATATTCGAGATTATTTCGACAAATTGGGAGAATGCCATTGGAACGGTGAAAATCTTCTGAAAGAATAGCGATCGCCCTTTCTAAAGATTGCTCTTGTAAAGGATTAGAACGCATAGTAGAAACAGATTGACGGACATCTTTTAAGGCTTTAGAACCTAATTCCTTTGCTGTTGTTAGAAATGTTTGAGCCTTAATTGGATTAGATTGCCACAATTTTAAAGCGGTTTCTAATTGCAGATTTAATGCAGTCAGAGAATGCCCTAACGAATCATGAATTTCACGAGCAATTCGGTTACGTTCTTCTAAAGTAGCTTGATTTTCAATTCGCATAGCATATTGACGGAGTTTTTCATTAGCAACAGCTAGCTTTTCTCGACTTTGCCGTTCAGATAATACTGCATTCATCATCAACAACACAAAAACTAAACTTGAGCCAAAGACCAATGACCAACTCAAGCTAAAAAACCGAAAGCGCTCTTGGGCTTGTGCTGATGCTTGAAAGCTAAATAACTGGTATTTAAGTTGTGTAGTAAGTAAAAATAAGGTAAATGATAGACTTGTAATGAATAAACGTCCAGGTAACTGAAAAATTAAGCAACTGCGAGTAACTAAGATGATGTAAAGAAAGGGAAAAAGACGGGCAAATCTCCCACCCAAAAGCCCAGTTATTAAAATTAATAAAATTTCACTAGCTGTGTAAATTACCTTAGTTATATTGTTCCTTTTGGGCAAGATTAACCCCATCAATGCGAAAACAATTAGACTAAAAATTGATAGTTCTGGGGATATACTACAAATTGATAATTCTGGAAATGCATCGCAGATTGATAGTTCTGGAGGTTTAGGACGAAAACGCGGTAACTGAGATGGTAAAAAGGCTGTCAATGCAGTTATTGCCAGCAGTATCCATTCCAAGTAAAGTAGAGATGGAAAAGGATGATTCTTAATTTTAATTAGATGAATCATAGAACTTAAAAGGTGATATTTGAGATTATTAATCTAGCTATTATTATTTATTGTTTTGGCACAGTTTAAACGCAGTAAGGCAAAAACATCTGTCTTTATTTATATGTTTACTGTAATTTAATTTATATATAGGATTCCTATTTGATTTTTGAAAAAACTGCATACACTTCTAACTCCCTTTTTTCTCATACCCCATTCCCTATTCTCCATTCCCTATCTCTACGAGTCAGTTCACTAATCAAATCGGATTACTATATAATTGCTAGTCACATTTACCAGAATTAGATCATGACTAAAGTCATGGGTGTAACCGTGACTTTCTCCTCATGTGTCCGGTGGAGATAAGTTTCTATGATGGTGACATCCAAGCAGAAAAAAACGCAAGATAAGAAATGAAACTCAAGACATTATCACTGATAGCTGGAGCGATCGCCCTAACTTTAACTTCAATTCCCTTTGCTGTTCAAGCAGAACCAACTTCCTCTTCACCTCTGCTAGTTGCACAAGTTCCTAAAAAAGGCCCTTGGCAAGAACTGGGACTAACAGATACACAAAAAAACCAAATCCAGGCAATTCGCCAGAATACTCGCGCCCAAATTGAAGGTATTCTTACTCCAGAACAAAAGGCAAAATTAGAAGCTACAAAACAAGAGCGTCAAGCAAGTCAAGGTCAACGTTCAAGAAATAAATTCGCTGACTTAAATCTGACTGAACAACAAAAAACCCAAATGCGACAAATCTGGGAATCGTCGAAACAACAGATGCAAGCAGTGCTGACTCCTGAACAGCAGGCTAAACTTAAGCAGTTACAGGAAAATAGGAGACAGCGCCGGGAACAACGCAATTTCCAATAATCCTGAATCTATCAAAAAATAATTAAAACTGGGATGGGCCACATTACCCATCTCATCCTAAGACCTTTCGATTATCACTGCCTCTTCAACCTCGATACTTGGCAATCAGAGTTACTTTAGCAATTACCCTTGACTGAGGTGCAAGCATCATTTTCCACCGTCAAGATGTAGGCTTCTTGCAGAAGATGGGGAGAGTGGAAGAAATTTTTGCTCTCTCCTTTCCCTCTTTCCAACACCAAAAGAGAAAATTGAGCAAACCCCTAGTAAAAGTTAGGGGTTATGAGTTATGAGTTAATCAAAACTCCTAATTCTTTCAAAATGTCCAAAGAATTTACTATCGGTAGTAAAGTCCGAGTTGTAGCACTACCGCCCTACGTCAAAACCGCAGATCCCATGCCCATGCTGCGCCCCCCCGATGTAATTCATCTTGGCGAAGAAGGGATAGTTCTTGACCGTCGTCCTGGTGGATATTGGGGTATCCGCTTTGCTAAGGGAGCTTTTCTGTTAGATAGCCAATACATCGAGAGCATAGATACCCCTACCGAATCTCACACGGATTTAGAATAGCAGGAACCAAGAATTGTAAACTTTTATCAAGTTGTAATTCTGGTTTGCACCATGATTTCCCGCCGCACTTTTTTAAGCACATTATTTGCCAGCTGTTTTGCTGTCATCAGTTGGTTGAATTTTACACCTGATGCTGATGCTCTAGGTGGCAAACTTCCTACAATTAATCAACCAGCGCCAGAGTTTACTTTGCCAACCAACACAGGCGATGGCAAAATTTCTCTCTCTGACTTGCGCGGTCAGTGGGTAGTGCTCTACTTTTATCCTAAAGATTTCACTTCTGGTTGCACTATAGAAGCTCGTCGTTTTCAGCAAGACTTGCCCAAATATCTCGAAAAAAAAGCTCAGATTATCGGCGTCAGTGCTGATGATATTGATTCACACGCCAAGTTTTGTGATTCCGAGGGATTGAAATTTCCGCTGTTGGCTGATACTGATGGCTCAGTTAGTAAAGCTTATGGTTCTTGGATTGGCTTTGTATCTATGCGCCACAGCTTTATCATCGATCCTCAAGGGATCTTGCGTGAGACTTTTGTCAAAGTCAACCCAACTATTCACAGCACAGAGGTACTGGCACAACTAGAGAAGTTACAATCTACCGAATCTTAGTAACACGCGGTAGGGTAAAGGGCAAGGGATAAAGGAAAATTACATCCTTTCCATCTCGTTCCCAGTCTCTGACTGGGGATGCCCATTGGGAGGGCTGCCGCCTCCTGACTGGCTGTAGAGCCACAATGAAGAGCACTTCCAGGTTCTACCTGGAAACGAGAATTTTGGCTGAAGTTGATACCAATGCAATGTACTATATTCCTAGTTTCTCCAACATCACAATCCCAACTCTTCTGGAAAGCCCAACATGATGTTGAGGTTTTGGATGGCGGCTCCCGATGCACCTTTGCCTAAGTTATCGAGGCGAGCAACTAATAGCACTTCTTGAGTCGTGTCATTGGCGAATACGAAAACCTGAACAATATTAGTGCCATTCATTGCTGTTGCATCTAAAAACATTCCATCTCGTAGAAGATTAGAATCTTGGAATGGAGCAACCTGGACGAATTTTTCACCTTGATAGTAGTCAGCGATCGCTTGATAAATCATCTCACCTGATGGTGGATTCTTCAAAGTCCACAGCGACAAAGGTACTTGTACCAGCATCCCTTGCTCAAAGTCGCCGACTGCGGGTACGAATAGCGGTGGTGATGCTAACCCAGAGTACTGATGCATCTCCTTGACGTGCTTATGTCCAAACTGCAAACCATAGATGCCATAAGGATAAAGCGATGTTGCTCCAGGTTGCTGCTCGTGGAAGGTATGGTATTTTTGGATGAGATTTTTGCCGCCACCAGAGTAACCAGATACGGCATTAATGGTGATTGAAAAGTCCTTAGGAAGGAGTCTCTGGGCGATTAACGGCAGGGCACAAGCTAAAAAGCCTGTGGGATAACAACCTGGATTACTGACGAACTGGGCGCTGGCGATTTTCTCTCGTTGTCCGGGATTTAGTTCAGGGAAGCCGTATACCCAGCCATTAGCTGTTCGATGGGCACTACTAGCATCGAGGATCTTAACCGTAGGATTGCTAACTAAATTAACAGCTTCGCGGGCGGCGTCATCAGGTAAGCAAAGAATCACAACATCAACAGCATTAATTAATTGCGATCGCTCAGCTGCATCTTTACGCTTAGATGCTTCAATACTAATTAACTCAATGTCATCCCGTTGGTTGAGGCGTGAGTGAATCTGTAAGCCTGTGGTTCCCGATTCCCCATCAATAAAAATCTTCGGTTTAGCAATCATGCGATCGGTATCCTTATCCGTGACTAGTATTTTGACACATCAATACTCAATTGGACTTAGACATACGAGTCATTTCAAATAATTGTTGGGCATTACTCCCTAAAAAAGCATCAAAAAGTACCTGCTTTCCTGGTTCTATTTCCACTGGATAGCGCTGAGCAATTTCGTAATAAGCATAAGTCCAGGGAATCTGAATTTTTGCACCACTAATATTATCTAGCACAGTTACCATCTCTGTTACTGCTTGAGTTGCTGTTTGACGCAAACCACAAGCTACATTTCCTTCTATCTCTGCTTTCATGGGTACACCCAGATTAGCCAAACCACGGGCTGTAGTATCTATATCTGGATATGCTGCTGTATTTTGGCGGTTGACGTAACCTGTGAAGTGGTTGACTGCGTAACCGTGCAGCAATACCCAAGCACCATATTGAGTAACCTGATTCACTTCCTCTACAAGAGAACGTTGAGGAGGTAGCCAAGGACGGGTGAAAACTTTCTGGAGTTGGGCAATACTTTCACAATTCCCCTCTGATTTTAAAACAGAGGTAATTTCGGGTTGGCTTGAAAATGATGATACTGTTTGAGAAATGAGTTGAGCAATATCAGCAGGCAATTCATCCACTATCAATTCGCTGATAAATAGCTTGGGTAGATCAAATTCCTCCTGTTGGGGATGACGATAATATCGAGCGTAAAGATGGGTTTGAGCAAAAGTATACTCCCCAGCCACCACGTAACCCAAAGCTTCGGCAAGTTGTCCAAGGTAATCAATTCCCAAGTTAACTTGACCCTGTGGGCTATCTACTAATAAGCGCAAAGACCGAAAAGCAATATGGTCATTGGCGACAGTCCCACCCGCAGCAGTAATCATTTGCTGGTATGTGCAAGCATGACTTACTCTGGCGCTGTATTCTTGCCAAAGTAATAAATATAGATGAAGGGCAATTTCAGGTTTCATAAGGCAGGATTTAGGAGTCAAGGGTCAAGGGTCAAGGGTCAAGCGTCAAGGGTTATTTTCTTCCACTCCCCCACTTCTTAGGAACCTAATATTTCGCTAATAATCTGAAGGGCTACCTGAATTTGGTTGCTGTCGATAACCAACGGCGGACAAAAACGAATTGCTGCTTTACCGCAACCTAACAACAATAAACCCCGTAAGAAAGCTTCTTGGATAATGCGATCGCGCAATTTATGATCAAGATTACCCTCTTCATCTAATAAATCCACTGCCACCATTAAACCCTTACCTCTTGGCAGGGATATTCTAGAAAATCTCCCATGCATCTGGGTAAGACCAGCTTGTAATAATTCTCCCATCTGGGAAGCGTTTGCCATCAAATTGCTTTCCAGTAGTCGCAAAGTGGCGATACCAGCGGCACAAGCTACGGGATTACCGCCGAATGTGGTAGCGTGAGAACCGGGAGGCCAAGTCATTAACTCAGGTCGAGCCAGAATCGCACCCAAAGGCAGACCACTGGCGATACCTTTAGCTGTAGTAATGATATCCGGCATTACGCCCCAATGCTCGATCGCAAATAGGCGACCAGTACGCCCCATCCCCGATTGCACTTCATCAACTACCATCAGAATGCCATAGCGATCGCATATCTCCCGAATTCGTTGCAAGAAGCCATCTTCTGGAACAATGTAACCTCCTTCTCCCTGAATCGGTTCGACAAAGATCGCCGCCACTTCTTGCGGTGGTAAAATGGTTGCAAATAGCTGTTTTTCTAAATAATCTAGACCAGTGTGAGTACCGTAGGGAATATGAGTTACCCCTGGAACTAAAGCTCCAAAATTGGCTCGCTGTACTGCTTTAGAACCAGTAAGAGACATTGCTCCATAGGTGCGTCCGTGGAATGCTCCCAAGAATGCCACAATTAGCGATCGCTTGGTGTAATATCGAGCTAGCTTGATAGCACCTTCATTGGACTCCGCGCCAGAATTGGTGAAAAATACCCTTGCTGGAAACGCAGTTTTATCACTCTGAGGATTGGGAAAGGGAGCGCGAACAGCCAACTGTTCTGCTAGTTCCACCATCGGCTCATAATAAAAATCTGTCCCCGACATGTGCACCAGACGCGCTGACTGTTCTTGAATTGCCCTAACGACTTCTGGGTGAGCATGTCCGGTAGCAGTGACGGCAATACCTGCGGTCATATCCAGAAACACATTACCATCCACATCTTCCACCATACAGCCTTCACCACGAGCCACCACTAGGGGATAATCGCGGGTGTAGGAAGGAGAAGTTACAGCGCGATCGCGTTCTACAATAGCTAAAGCACGAGGCCCAGGTAAGAAAGTAACCAAGCGCGGTACACGAGGTAAATTTAGACTAACAGGGATACTTAACATAGTTTTTTACATTTTTTTAAGATTATTTGTGATTAAAGTGCGAACTGCGATCGTTTACAGTATCATTTGATTCTATTTATGTAACATTTATGCATTGCTCGAAAAATCAAAATATACGTTAGTGATTTTGTGAAACTATAGTAATCCGATTTGATTCGTGAACTGACTTGTAGAGACAGCGAATGGAGGATAGGGAATGGGAAATGGGAAAAAACGGAGTTAGAGGTGTACGCAGTTCTTTC
This sequence comes from aff. Roholtiella sp. LEGE 12411, assembly GCF_015206995.1. Taxonomy (GTDB): domain Bacteria; phylum Cyanobacteriota; class Cyanobacteriia; order Cyanobacteriales; family Nostocaceae; genus Komarekiella. Next base: position 17,318 of record NZ_JADEXR010000115.1, read on the forward strand.
AAAAATCAAATAGGAATCCTATATATGAAGTAATGATGCTCTAATTGTATTCACAGTTAGTGGATCAGCAAATTCATATATTGTTATTGGTTACTACAATTATTATCTATCAGTAATTTATCTTTCAACTTATGAGTATTCAATTTTGCCCAAAACTTCGTCTCATCGTAAGTGTTACTGCCTTATCACTTATTAGTTTAGTTACTCTTAATTTATATACTCAGTCAAAAAATAAAAAACTCGTCCAACAACATCAGACTGCACAAAATTTATCCTTGACTCAACAGGAAAATTCTGTAAAACCTCAATCGCAGACTTCTCTGACTTCAAGTCAAACTGCTCGTTTATCCACAAATTTTCAAAATTATTTTATTTCTCAGCAAACATCTGATGATAGAATAAGTAAGCAGGACACATCTTCATCTGAGAAATATTCGGTATCAGCATCTACACCTTATCCAGTCATTGATGAATGGAAAAAATATAAATTTAGCGTTAATGGCAGCCAGATTTTAACTCAAATAAAACTGCCAACAACTAAAGTTAATTTCAATCAAACAGATTTATTAACTGTTCTCATCAATACTAGAAAATATTACCAAGACCACGCTTCGGCAGATCAAGATATTCTCCGTCCGGGGCTATTGAGTACTAAAGGAGTCACTGTACAAGATATTCTCAAGACCTTGGATTTTATGATTACTATTTTAAGGGAGGATATAGCCAATAAACGAACAACTCGTTTACAAAACCCTAGTTTTATTAATAGCAACTTTCGAGTTATCAAATGGTCTGCCTATAATCCCAAAGCTCGCAGTCAAAAGCAATTAAGAATTACAAAATACGCTGTCTTTACTCATACAGGTTCTCACAAAAAGACTTCTACTTACAACACAGCTATTTACAGCCTAAAACAAAACTCTAATAACAATAACTTTTATACTAAATATACAAAACAGGATGTTTTGTCAGGTATTTATGAACCAGGCGGAAAAGAATTTGGGAAAGTTGAGCCTCTAGCTTATTTGACCCGCACTGGACTAGAAGAAGCGCTAATGCAGGGAACTGTACTAGTTAATTTCACAGATGGATCTAAGACATTTTTCAATGTGGATAAAAACAATGGAATGTCTTATATTCGAGGACTAAAAGCAACATCCCAAAAGCGTTATTGGTATTTTAAAAATGTAGATGCTATTAAAGGCTACGGTTATAAGATAGATGCCAAAATTTCTATTAAACCGGGAGTAACTTTTGCGGGAGATGTTCTGAACATTGGTTTAGGTAGAGTAGTTATTATTGAACATACAAAAGGTGGACGTAAATACTTACAAATGGGAGTCATTGCAGATACAGGCGGAGCATTTTTGCCTAACCTTTATCAACTCGATTTCTTGGCAGGTATTTTTCAGAATCAAAAAGATTTTGGGCAACGTATCAGACAACTACCTGAATATGCTACCGCCTATTTTCTCGTGAAAAAGTGAATAAGTTTGAAAAACTCCACCCACAAAGGGGTGGAGTTTTTGGGCATAGGGAACTCGGTACCTCCTCTGGTGATAAGGGGGAATGGGGAACTTGTACTGAGCGTAGTCGAAAGGCGTAGCCAAAGTATAGGGCATAGGAAAGAAGCCAACAATGCCCGATACCCTATGCCCCATGCCCCATCTGTCGCATATACAC
>NZ_JADEXR010000116.1 GCF_015206995.1 aff. Roholtiella sp. LEGE 12411
GGCATTGATTATTTATTCACCTTGTCCCCAGTCCCCAGTCCATAGTCCCTAGTCCCTTTAAACAACAGCCGTCTGATTAGATTGGGCATTGGCGGCAGATTGCGTGCGGCGTTCTTTCAGGTAAGAGAAAAACTCTGCACCTTCACGGAGGCGACGCACCATCATTTGTCTGTCGGTGAGCATTTCGCGCACAATTGGCAGAATCGCCTTGGGACGGAAGTAAAATTTCCGGTACATTTGCTCAACTGCATCTTCAATCGCCGCACTAGAAAGATCTGGATATTGTAGCGTCGAGGTTTGAATACCAGAGCTAGCAACTAAAGCTTGATTTGTAAACCAGCCGTTAGCTTTGGCTTGTTCATAAAGTTCTGTGCCCGGGTAAGGTGCAGCGATGGAGACTTGAATTGTATGCGGACTGAGTTCGCAAGCAAAGCGGATTGTCTCTTCTATAGTTTCCTGGGTTTCTACGGGCAAACCAATGATAAAAGTTCCGTGGACGGTGATGCCGAGTTTGTGGCAGTTTTTCATAAATTCCCGCGCCACTTCTAGCTTAATGCCTTTCTTAATCCGGTTGAGAATATCTTGGTTGCCAGATTCAAAACCAACAAGCAGCAATCGCAAACCGTTGTCGCGCAGTTGTTTGAGCGTGTCATAATCTAAATTGGCACGGGCGTTGCAACTCCAGGTAAGCTTGAGCCGCTTCATGTGTTCGCTAATGGCGATCGCTCGATGCTTATCAATCGTAAAGGTATCGTCATCAAACATATATTCCCGCACCTTGTCGCCAAAGATGGCTTTGGCTTCTTCCATCTCGCGTCCGACAGCTTCGGGGCTTTTGTGGCGGTAAAGATGACCACCAATTGTCTGCGGCCAAAGGCAGAATGTGCATTTTGCCGGACAACCGCGCCCAGTATAAAAAGAAATGTAAGGGTGCAGTAAGTAGCCGATGAAATATTTTCTAATATCTAGATCACGTCCATAAAGTGGTAGAACGCTAGGCATAGCATCCCAATCGTGAATTAATGGACGCTCCTCATTGTGACGGATGTGAGAGTTTTGATCACGGTAGCTCAGTCCTTTGATTTCCTCCCAAGGTTTGCCTTCGGCTAGTTCTTTGCAGGTATAGTCAAATTCATTGCGACATACAAAGTCGATGATCGGGCGATCGCGTAGTGTTTCCTCTGGTAATACTGCCACATGTGCTCCAACCAAGCCAATTTGCACATCTGGGTTTGTAGCTTTGATTGCCTCAGCACATTTGACATCATTAGTTAGTGAGGGCGTGCTAGTGTGCATGATTACTAGTTCGTAATCTTTAGCAATTTTCAGCACATCTTCCAAAGTTTGACCATGTGGAGGAGCATCAACTAGTTTGCTACCTGGCACCAGCGCAGCAGGTTGTGCTAACCATGTGGGATACCAAAAGGAAGTAATTTCGCGCTTAGCTTGGTATCGTGAACCCGCACCACCATCAAACCCATCGAAAGAAGGAGGACTGAGGAACAAGGTTTTCTTCACTGAAAGATCTCTCCTTTAGTTGTCATTGGTCATTTGTCATTTGTCATTTGTCATTAAGAGTAGAGACGCGATTATACTCTTACGAGAAGCCACTCTTTGAGCGTTTAAGCGTCTGTACAAGGATTAAGGGTCAGGAGTAGAGACGCGATTAAGCACATTTGTACAGAAGCTCAGTAGTTAAGGGTTAGTAGAAAGGAGGTAGGAGTTATTAAAATTCCCCCACTCCTCCACTCCCCCACTCCCCGATTCCACTCCCTAGCTGGCTTTCACATTCACATCAAGTTGTTCGATGAGTGCAAAAACATCACTGCGGCTGAGTTTTTCTTTACCATTAGCTAGGGCCTCAAGGGTGCCATAAGCTAAGGTGAAGGGAATTTGACAAAAGTCTAAGGCTGGCCCAGCAGGAAGAGAGTTGGTATAAGCTTCTGCTAGTGCTAGATTGCGCCGCGCATACTCTTGCATATTCGTTGCACTCCAACCTTCTGGGAAGAAGTCTACCCCACGCCTCAAGTCTTCAGTGTGGTTACGCAGGATGTTAACTGCTTGTAAACCTCGACCAAATCCGATCGCTTGGGTACGATTCGTTTGTGTTCCATCGTACCAAGTCCATAAATCAGAGAGTAACAAGCCCACCGCCCCTGCAACCCCAAATGTATAACGATCTAAATCAGACTCTGTATAAATTTTCCAGTTTCTCTCTGCCCAGTAAGCCATTCGATCTGCCATTGCAGCAGTGGCATCCCAAATCCGAGGTGCAATAGTCTCAGGTGCTAGTAGCGACCATTCTCTAATGCCAACGGTAACTTCTGCTAAAGTATTCTCGTGTTCACTAAATCCTGCTGAGAAAGCATCTACTGTAAAGCCATCACCCCCCGCTTGTAATGTCAAGCTAATGGTTCGTAACAGTTTCGCCTTAGTAAGGTTATCGAGTTCTGGATGATCTTCAATTTCATCAATGGCACGCATACACAAATATGCTGATGCAACTGCTTCTTGTAATCCTGCCGGTAAAAGACTAATTGGGATATAAAAAGTTCGACTAGTTTCTTTGAGGATTTGCAATGCATCTCTACGTAAATCCATGTTTTCACTCCCCTCTTGATTTTTGCACCACATTAAGTTTGCAGTTTATTGATGATACTGGATATAGTTTTTACTAAACCTTAAAAACTATAAATACATTAGAACATCATCTAAAAATTAATAGGTTTTGGTATCACAATTAACAAAAGTTTCAGATTTATCAAAGTCAAGTCTAGTATATAGGTTTTTGGTTGCAAAAAGGTGTGGGGTATGCTTTAGTATAGCTACCCTCAATTTTTCGGGTAAATATAAACAATTATGCTAGTACTCCGTTAATTATCTCGAAAATTTTCCATTAATAAAGAGCAAATTTAACGAGTAAAAGCAATTTAGCTTTGCGTTAAGCTGACTAGAAAGTTAAAATTCGTGTATCTATAAAAACAAGTTAGAAATAGCTGATAATGTACGGCAAAAATCATACACACTTGTAAATGCGAACGGCAGCTGACCAAAAGGTTGAGATGGATTAGAGCAGATATATACTACTGCGATCGCTAATACAGCTAGTGACATTAGTGACTATAACGTAAAACAAGTAGTTCCCGTGTATTTACTCAATGGGGCAATGGGCAATGGGCATGGGGCATGGGGCATTGGCCACAGTTCTGGAGTTTGTACTCCGTGGGTTCTTGCTAGAGAATGACAAGCAACGACAACTTGGTATTGAACAACTGGTTTAAACGATGAGGCTAGCGATCGCTTCTACTAACTTGGCTGGTTCTACTGGTTTAGCAATGTGCTTGTGAAATCCGGCTGTTAGTATCTGCTTTTCGTTGATTTGCCCAGCATAAGCTGTCAGGGCGATCGCTGGAATTTGCCCTCCTTGTTCTGGTGATAGCGTTCTCACCTGTCGGATTAACATGCATCCATCCATTTCCGGCATTCCAATGTCGCTTAATAGCACATCTGGCACAGACTCGGTTAAAGCGGCTAGTGCCTCACTGGCTGATGCTACTACCGTTACATTCGCTCCATATTGCTCTAGTAAAAAAGCAATAAACTCTCGCGTATCTGCATCATCATCTACTATTAAAATCTTGATCCCATTTAAATCTGCGGATGGCTCAGACTCGCTAGTGTCTTGTTTGATTGCTGGTATATTTTGAATCAGTGGTAGTTGTACGGTAAAAGTTGCCCCTTGATTTTCGCCTTGGCTCTCGACTTGAACTGTCCCGCCATGCAGTTCAACTAAGTGACGGACGATCGCAAGACCTAGCCCTAGTCCGCCAAATTTTCTGGTGGTGGTACTATTCTCTTGGCGAAAGTAGTCAAATACATAAGGTAGGAAATTAGGGTGGATGCCTTTACCTGTATCGCTAACACTAATCTGAGCTTGAGTGCCAATCTGCTCCAGTCTGATGTCCACCTGTCCACCTTCAGGTGTAAATTTAACTGCGTTTGAAAGTAGGTTCCAGACGATTTGCTGCAATCGGTTTGAGTCACCTAAAACTTGTCTTATATTTGGTTCTAGTATTGTATGTATTTCAATTGACTTAGCGTCTGCCGACAGACGCACTGTCTCCATTGCTCCCGAAATCACCGATATTAGATCAACTGGGCAAATATTCAAGCTGAGTTTGCCTTGGAGAATGCGGGAGATGTCTAGCAAGTCTTCAATCAGTTGAGCTTGTAGCTTAGCATTGCGCTCGATGGTTTTGAGCGCCAGAGGGATGGTCTTTTCATCAAGTTTTTTGGTTTGGAGAAGCTTTGACCACCCTAAAATTGGGTTAAGTGGCGATCGCAACTCATGGGAGAGGACTGCAAGAAACTCATCTTTAATTCGGTTGGCTGTTTCTGCGGCTTCCCGTGCAGTTTTTTCTGCCTCGTATAGACGAGCACGTTCCAGAGCTTGAGCACACTGCTGTGCTAATGACAGCACGAAGGCGCGGTCATCTTGGCTAAACTCCTGAGTTTCGGCGAAAGCTAAAGACATTCCGCCCACGGCTCGTCCTTCGAGCATCAAGGGAATCGAAATCCCAGCGCCGTAGTTGTACTGAGCATAGATCTGAGCAAGACTTGAAAAATGAGCAGTTCGTGTTTTTGTTGGCTGTTGCCAGATAGGTTCACCAGTTCGCACTGCCTCTGCTAATGTTACAGGTACATTAATTGAGAATTGATGCCATGACTCGATTAATTCTTGCTGATAACCAACTGCACGGATAATTTCCAAGTCAGTATCGCTATTAGTTACTAGCGCTACTAAAGCAGAACTAGCTCCCAAAGCTGCCATCCCTTGGTCGACAATGACCTCAGCAACCTGTGTCGAAGTTAAAGATTCAGAAAGTGCAGCTGTTATGGCTTGAAGACGAGCAGTGCGAGATTGCGATCGCTGTGCTTCTGTGTAGAGTCGGGCATTATCAACGGCTACGGCAGCACGACCAGCTAGATCCTCAACCAACATGAGGCTATTATTGTCGTAGTGACGACCTGAAGAAGATACTAAGCTAATAGCTCCCAATACCCGTCCCCGGACTATCAGCGGTACAGCCATGCCAGATTTAGGTGCTAGCTCTTGCAACACTTTGAGGTGAGTGGCATTGTGGGTTGCTGCTTGCATCTGTTCGTCAGATATATGATGAGTAATTTGTGACTTCCCTGACCGTAGTACCTCCGCAATACCTTCAGATTGTGCCAAATCAGGCGGATAATTTTGCAATTGTTGTAGCAATTCTTGTTTTGCCGGGTCAGTATGGGCTGCTGCAACCCGGCGAACTGATTGATTGTCAATAATATCTACTAAACACCAATCAGCTATTTCAGGTACGACCAAACGCGCCAAACCGGTCAATGTTGTCTCATAGTCCAACGATGAAGCCAGAATACTACTAGCCTGAGCCAAAAAGCGCTGCCTATCTTCAACTTGCTTGCGCTCAGTGATATCCACGCATATCCCCACCCATTCGCGGATTTCGCCTGTTTCCTCAAGTATGGGCACGCCACGTATATTCATGTAGCGATATTCGCCATCGTGCCGCCGCACACGATATTCTGCAACTGCAACGCTACGTGTAGAAAACGCTTGATTCCAGATTGCAACTATCGATTTACGGTCTTCTGGGTATACTGCATCAACCCAACCCCATCCTTTATATTGTTCGGGACTTTGCCCAGTGAACGCCTGCCAGGTAGGAATATCATCAATAACGTTGCCCCAAGGGGCCGCAGCCCAGACGATCGCTGCGCTGGCCTCTGCTAGTGAGCGGTAACGTGCCTCACTATGACGCAGGTTTTCATCTGCTCGCTTGTATTCGTTAATATCGGTTTCACAAATCCAGCGATATTTTTCCTCGCTTTCTTCCAGTAATGATTCCGTTTGCTTATCGGCTAGAAGCTGTTGGCTGCGTTTACGCTGTGTAATATCTTTAATTAATATTGATATGCTATTTTCTGAGGGATAAACGCGGTTTTCTAACCAGCGATGCCATTTTGGATGTAAATACTCAAAATCTACTGTTACTTGCTCAGCCAGAGCATGGTGTAGCTCAGTGTAGAGTTGGCTATTGACTGTATCTGGAAACAATTCCCAAATACTTCTGCCTAAGAAGTCTTCTTTATTCATCCCAGCTAGCTCAGCTAGTTTGTCATTAACAAAGATATAGCGCCATTCACAATCCAATATGGCAAAAGCATCGCTGATATGAATTAAAACCTGTTCAATATCTTTTGGGATAGTTACCCGGACTTCAGCAGTCACAGTTTCTGTTCCTCATGCTTGAAAGTATTTCGCTAAAAGTTCCTTACCGGGTTCTCCCATCTGGTGTAATAAATCTTGAATCTGTTTCATAGCCAGTGGTGAAGGTTGCGTCCGTCCGTTTTCCCAACGATTTATACTGTGAAATGAAACCCCTAGCATCGTTGCTAATTTTACCTGTGAAAGCTTTAGGTACTGCCGAGTTTCACGAACCAACTGTGCAACCTTTGGCTGTTCAATTACAAGCATAAGGTAAATATATTTGTAATTTTATTGTAGATAGCTGGAATATAGCATCTGCTATAAGTCTAACTACATCTATCTACAGTCATAAAGTTTAGATTCATTGCCCGAATCTTTCCCCTCCCCCTAATACCATTTCACGTTAATCACCATACATTTAAATCCTGTAGAGACGTTGCATTGCAACGTCTCTACCAAAAATGCAACGTCTCTACCAAAAATATGTTTGACGCAATGCGATCGCACCGACCGACAAATTATTCTCGTTCTCATGCTAAGCATGGGAATGAATTAAGAAAAGCTGCCGCCTTGCCTCATGGTATAGGTAGTAGCCCCAAAAAAACCATTTCTAGTCCAAGGCTAGGAACGAGGTAATTTTAACTAGATCAGGACTTACGCAAGTGTCACAAAAATCTCAATTTTTTGTTTGTAGTGAGGACTTTAGTCCTCAAAATAAGGACTAAAGTCCTTACTACGAACTTAAAATAATATGCCAGTTGCGTAAGTCCTGCAAACAATTAACTCATAACTTTTCATAACTCTAATGGTAGTTAGATTATCCATATACCTGATTGAGTTTTGCTTATTTATCTTTATTTTTGTTGGTCCAAAAACTATCATTTAATTTTAGTTGTAAAGTTCATCACAGCATGGCTTTTGTCTGTGGTATTTACCATCAAAAAAGCAGCGCCATAAATCTCTAAGTTTCAAGCGAAAACTTCACTTTACATAGCAGATTAATCAATATTTAGCTTCTAGCAAAAGAGCCTTTATAAATAAATCAAAATCTATCCATAGGTAAATTACTAAAATTTGCAAACTAGCTTAGGGTATATGGAGTTTCAGCTACAAGTATTGGTTATTCCAAGACGTTTTCATGCCTCATACTCATCGTTCTCCGTTACTGCACTATAGCGTTATTGTATTAATTGTTGCACTTGCACTTTTGCTAACGCGGATGCTATACCCTTGGCTAGGTATGAGCAAAAGTCCATTTCTGCTGTTCTTTAGCGCTGTAATGGTGAGTGCTTGGTATGGTGGTTTGAAGTCAGGACTGTTAGCAACTTTCTTGTCTGCTTTGCTGAGCAATTACTTTTTTCTTTTTCCAAGATATGAACTGACTTTTGATCTATCAAATTTGGTACGAATCACTTTGTTTGCGTTGGAGGGATTACTCTTAAGTATCCTCTGTGAAGAATTAATAACTGCCAAACAACGTGCTGAAGGAAATTTAGAGAAACTAAAAACCAGTGAGGAGAGATTTCGATTAGCATTAAGCAGTTCAGATATCGTGGTCTTTCAGCAGGATCGAGATCTGCGATACCAGTGGATTCATAATCCTCAAGGTGTAGAAACAGCTGAAGAAATGCTACGTAAATCTGACTATGAATTATTTTCTGCCTCAGAAGCAAAAAAATTGACCGCAATTAAGCAGAGGGTAATAGAAACAGGTACATCAGCCCGTGAAGAGGTTTATCTGACATTAAGTGGAGAAGACCGTTACTATGATTTGCTGGTTGAACCGCTCAAGAATGAAGGGAATAATAGCATTCAGGGCGTTAGCTGTGCAGCGGTGAATATTACTGAACGCAAGCAGACAGAACTAGAAAACACCAAATTACAGCAAAAACTCCAAGAAGCCAATCAGCACAAAGACGAATCTCTGGCGTTGCTGAATGCTTGGCTCACTAGTTCACCAGTGGCGCTGGCTTTTCTGGATACTCAACTTCGCTACGTTTATGTTAATGAAGCGCTGGCTGCTGTCAACGGCACACCACAAAGCCAACACATTGGTCGTACTTTAGGTGAGGTTTTGCCAGAATGGGTAGAGCAACTTGAGCCAATCTTGCGTCAAGTGATGGAGACAAAGGAACCATTACTTAACCAAGAAGTGAGTGGTGAAACTTATCCGCCTGGGGTGCATCGTTGTAGTCTTGTCAGTTATTATCCGGTGTGTTTACCGGATGGGCAAGTGCTGGGAGTGGGCGTAACTGCAATTGATATTACTCAACTCAAGCAAACTGAGCAAGCACTGCGGGAAAGCGAAGCAAAGTTTCGCAGCGTAGTTGAGTCAAACATGATTGGCATTGGCTTTTGGGATGAAGATGGCAGGATTACGGGGGCTAACGATGCCTTGCTCAGTATGGTGGGTTACAGCCGTGAAGAATTAGTTGCTGGAAAACTTCGCTGGCAAGATTTGACGCCGACGGAGTACCAACCACTCGACAAGCGAGCGCTGAGTGAATTTCAAGACAGCTTATTTTGCGCCCCCTACGAGAAAGAATATATTCGTAAAGACGGCTCACATCTCCCGATTCTCATAGGTGGCAGCCATTTTGAGGGGACTTTAGAGCGAGGAGCTTTCTTTGTTCTCGATATTACAGAACGCAAACAGGCTGAAAACGCACTCCGTTGTATAGCCGAAATCAGTACTATACTCTCTAGTTCCCTAGATTATGAGGAAACTTTAGAACAGATTGCTAAAATCTTAGTTCCTCAATTGGCTGATTGGTGTTGTGTAGACATTCTAAATGAAGATGGTTCTGTTCGCCGCCTACCTGTTGCCCATGCAAATTCCTCAAAAGCGGAGTGGGCGCATCAACTTCAGCAGTATGCGCCAGATTTTCAAAGTGCAACTGCAATTACTAGAGTATTACAAACTGGGCAACCAGAATTAATTACACAATTATCTGATTCACTGCTGGTTGCAAATAGTCAAAATAATCAACACTTGCGAGTTGTTCAACAGATGGGAATCAAGTCTGCCATGATTGTACCGTTGGTAGCACGCCAGCGAGTACTGGGCAGCATCACGTTTGTTAGCGCCGAATCAGATCGTCACTATGAGCAACGTGATCTGGCTTTAGCCAAAGATATTGCCTATCGCGCTGCTTTAGCATTTGAAAATGCCCGACTTTATGGAGACATTCATGAGGCTTTGCTGCATTACGCCGAATCTTTGTCTATTTTAGATGCCCTGCTTGCAGGTGCCCCTGTGGCTGTATGCTTTTTGGATAGTGAACTGCGATATATCCGAATAAATAAGGTATTCGCTAACATTAACGGTTTAAGCATAGAAGACCATCTGGGACGCAAATTTCGGGAAGTGCTACCAAACATGGCGGCTGAGTTTGAGCCACAGTTACAGCATGTACTGGATACAGGAGAACCCCTGCTAAATATAGAAATCAGCGGTGAGATACCAGAGCAACCCGGAAGGTGTAGTTACTGGTTGGGCAATTATTACCCGGTTTATAATGCACTAAGTGAAACGGTAGGAATTGGTATTATTCTGGCAGACGTGACAGCAGCAAAGCAAACAGAAGTCGCCCTGCGTGAGAGCGAAGAAAAGTTCCGGGCAATGTTTAACCAGGCAGTCGTAGGCATTAACTTGGTAGCGTTGGATGGTCGATACCTCCAAGTTAATCCTGCTATGTGCGACATTATCGGGTACAGCAATGAAGAGTTAACCCAAATGACCTTCCAGGAAATTACCCATCCTGACGATATGGAACCTGATTTGGTCAATGCTCAGCGAGTATTGGCACGGGAAATTAGTGGTTATTCATTAGAGAAGCGCTATATTTGCAAAGATGGTTCCATAATTTGGGTAAACCTAACTTCATCAATAGTTTGGGATGCTAACGGACAACCAAAGTATGCATTAGGTGTTGTCGAGGATATTAGCGATCGCAAAAAGGCTGAGATAGCAAAAAACTTTTTGGTAGAAGCCAGTACCTTATTAGCTTCTTCATTGGATTACGAAGCCACACTGACTGATGTGGCAAAGCTAGCAGTTCCTGCCCTAGCTGACTGGTGTATTGTAGATATTTTCCGGGAAGATTGGTCAAATAAGCAGATTGCGCTGGTAACTGCCGACCCGGGAAAACGTAATATTTTAGAGGAAATACAAAGGCGTTATTCATCAAAAAATGGGGCACAAGAACTGCTTGTGCAGAAACTGCGCCAGGGACAATCTGTCTTTTACCCGCAATTTCTAGATATTACTATTACACAGATGGCTCAAAATGAAGAACATCTGCAATTACTGCGAAGCTTGGGTATTCGTTCGCTGATGGTGATTCCACTTCGTTCCCGTGGGCAATTATTCGGAGCGATCGCTTTTTTCACAGCCGAGTCAGGTCGTCACTACGAACCAGTAGACTTGGCTTTAGCAGAAGATATTGCTAGTCGTGCAGCGACAGCGATTGATAATGCCAGACTTTACGAAGCCGAACAGAGCGCACGAAACCAAGCCGAGACAGCCAATCGGATTAAGGATGAATTCCTCGCTGTTCTTTCTCATGAACTCAGAACTCCCCTAAATCCGATCCTGGGGTGGGCAAAGTTACTCCGAACCCGCAAGTTTGATGAAGCAACTGTAGTCCGCGCTTTGGAAACAATTGAGCGTAATGCCAAGTTACAAACTCAACTAATTGAAGACCTGCTTGATGTTTCGCGGATTTTACGAGGTAAGCTCAGCTTAAATATCCATGCAGTGGATTTAAATTCAACCATCGCCGCTGCATTAGAAACGGTGCGTTTAGCAGCAGAAGCCAAGTCAATTCAAATTCAAATGGTTCTGAGCAGCGATGTTGGACAAGTTATGGGCGATGGCGATCGCTTGCAACAAGTAATCTGGAATCTAGTATCGAATGCTGTTAAATTTACACCCCCAGGCGGACGAGTAGAGGTGCGTCTACAACAGGTAGAGTTCGACGCTCAAATCCAAGTGATGGATACGGGTAAAGGCATCAGCCCAGAATTTTTGCCTCATGTCTTTGAATACTTCCGTCAAGCAGACGCTAAGACTACTAGGATATTTGGCGGGCTGGGACTAGGACTAGCAATTGTGCGTAACTTGGTGGAACTGCACGGTGGTACTGTTCAGGTAGAAAGTGCCGGTGAAGGACAGGGAGCAACATTCACAGTTAGGCTACCGTTGCTAAAAAGTTCTGAGTCCCAAGTTTGGAGTGCTCAGTCTTCTGTGTTGGAAGCCAGTAATCAGGACTCATTACTCTCTGGAGTGCGAATCCTGCTGGTGGACGATCAGCCTGATGTGCGAGATTTCTTTAGCTTTGCGCTGGAACAGTATGGGGCGAATGTAACAACAGTTGAATCAGCAAGTGAAGCACTCGAAGCACTAGTGCAGTTAAAGCCAGATGTTTTGTTAAGCGATATTGGTATGCCGATAATGGATGGCTATATGTTGCTGCGCGAGGTGAGAACATGGTCAAAAGAGCAAGGTGGGCAAATTCCCGCGATCGCCTTGACTGCTTATGCTGGAGAAATTGATTATAACCAAGCAATTGCAGCAGGATTTCAAAAACATGTGCGTAAGCCGGCTGATCCACTAGAGTTAGCTACTGCGATCGCTAATCTTATCGGACGCAATCAACCTTGAACTTTACGCAACCATAGAATTTTTATAGTATGAGAGCTTAATTACAGCGATTTTTAATTCAGTAAACTACAGCTTGTACTGGAGTTGAGGTAATAAATTCAATGATTAGAATCCCCAGATGGCAATCTAGCTTTGCTTTACTAGTTGGATTGGGAATAGTGATTAGTGCTGTTACGCATTTGGTGATCGCAGCCCCCAAACTAGCCCAATCTAAATTTACAGACATTCAAGGCAACTGGTCTCAATCATGTATCACGCAACTGGCTAGCAAAGGTATTATCAGTGGTTATCCAGATCGTACATTCAGACCAAATTCTTCTGTGACTCGAGCTGAGTTTGCAGCAATGGTTAATAAAGCCTTCCCTACTGCAAAAAAGACTCGTAATTCAGTTAAGTTTGTCGATGTCCCCTCGAATTACTGGGCTAACAATGCGATTGAAACAGCTGCTCAAACAGGATTTTTATCAGGCTATCCCGGTAAGGTATTCAATCCCAGCCAAAACATTTCTCGCGCTCAAGTTTTAGTAGCTTTGGCTAGTGGCTTAAATTATTCCCCAACTCAGTTTGCCACTACAACGTTAAATACTAACTTTGCTGATGCAAAAACAATTCCTGGCTATGCTTATGCTGGAATAGCAGCAGCAACCGAAAAAAGTCTTGTCGTCAATTATCCGGAAGTTAAGTCTCTCAAACCTAATAAATTAGCGAGTCGCGCTGAGGTGTCAGCCTTTTTGTGTCAAGCTTTAGCTGGCTCTGAGCAAGCTTCTGGCATTCCTGAGCAGTATATTGCAGGTCGTACTAGCTCCAAATCTAAGTACTATGTAGACATCAAAGGGTCAGATAAAGCTAAAGGTACACAGTCTTCACCTTGGCGCACCCTGAACAAAGCTTTAGCATCTGTTCCACCTGACCAGGGATATACTATTCAAGTTGGAGCCGGGACTTTTGATGTAGGCAAAAATGTTTCAGTACCGTCAGGAGTCAGCCTTGTCGGTTCAGGAGTTAATTCGACTACTATCACAGGAGAGTTGCGACTTGTTGGAGTTAAAAATATAACCATTAGTCGTATGAAATTTGATGGTAAAAATCGTGCCTATGAATTGGGTATGTCTATTTTAGATGCCAACAAATTGACGATTCATGATTTGGCATTCAATAGCTACGCCAATACAGCGCTCAATATGGAGAGGGTGTCTGGTAGTAATATCTACAACATTACCATTACAGATAGTTCTTATAACAATCGGATCGCTGGTGGAGGTGGTAAGCAATCACATGCTTTTGGTATTGGGAACCTAACAAACATTAATTTGCATGACATCAATATCGACACTAGAAAACGTGGTGGCGGAGGGATGAGAACAATTAATGAGGATTGGGTAGGGAAACCCAGCGGTTCCAAGTTTAAAATTAGCGATTTAAGGAATGTTAAACTTTACAACTTAGATATTAAGGTCGATAAGTGGAATGCTTGGGGAAGCGGTTATACTCCACAAATGGCTTTGGAGCTTTGGCACGCAAACTGTTACAACTGTGAGATTTATAATTCTACTTTTAACAGTACGCTGTCTTTAGCATCCCCTGCTAATAATCAACCAACTAGCATCCACGCACATCATAATCTCTGGCAGGGGCCAGATAATCCCTTCTATGCTTGCGAAGTGTCTAGCAATAATATCGAATTTGACCATAACTATATTCGCGGAGGTGCTTATCCTCTTGCCTCATTTGGAACTAAATTTAAAAATTTGAATGTCCATCACAACATCTTTGAAAAAACAGGTGGGCCCACTATAGTCGGTCATTTTAGGGAAAAAAGAGACAATTTCAAGTTTACTAACAACACAGTTTATGCTAATAACTCAAAAGATCCTTTCTTTCGTCTAACTAAAGGGGATGGTGATCAACAGGAGATTCGTAATAATATTTTCTATAATTCATCTGCCCAGATTAACAATTCGCTAGGAACGTCAGTTGGTGTAGCAAATAACATCTTTTTCAATGTCAAACCAGCGGGATCTAAGGCGATAGAGTTTGACCCCAAATTCAAACTTTCCGGGGCTTTGCCTTCTCCCTACTACATGCCTAATAGCGGCAGTAAAACAGTTAACTTCGGTGCTATTCAAACAGGTGATCCAGTGTGGACAGTAGGAAAGAAGACTAGCGGAAATGTTTAACATTTTTTAGGGGTCTAAGTCCCTCGCTTCTAAAAAGCGCGACAAGTTTTGCGGTGGGTTTAAAATCTCCAGACGCTAAAAGCGAACACGGACTCGCTAATGCCTTTCTACCAGACTAGGGCGATCGCTAATGCAAAACTTAATTACGAATTACCTTAGCGTAGCTCCAGGGCGAATTACGCTCTTATGGTCAAGCGTTCTCGTCTAGGATTGTTCCTTCTATATTGGCTCCATCCAAATTGGCTCCGCTCAAATTGGTCTTACTCAAGTCGGCTTGGGTGAGATTCGCTTGAGTCAGATCGGCTACGGTTAAGTCTGCGCCACTCAAATCGGCTCCATCTAGATTTGCAGCTTTCAAGTTTGCCTCTTGTAATTCCGCTTCGCTCAGGTTCGCTTGAATTAGTTTGGCAACAGTCAAATCAGCCTGACTCAAATTTACTCCATCTAGAATTGCTCCATCTAGAGTTGCTCCATCTAGAATTGCTCCACCTAAGTTGGAACCACGGAGGTTAGCATGGCTCAAATTTGCTCCGTTCAAATCTGCTTCAATTAAACTGGTTTGCGCTAAATTAGCATGGCTCAGATTAGCTCCATCTAATATGGCTCTATCTAAAATTGCCCCACTGAGGTTGACTTCCCTTAAATTTGCTTCACTCAGGTTAGCAGCAGTAAAGTCTCTGACGCCTGCTGCATAACTTTTCAATAGCTCATCTGCTTTCATATCTGTTTTGCTAATGGAACGTTTAGTCGAGGCAATCCAGACTACCTAGACAGGCAGAAAATCCCCTGTACGCGCAACATGAAGATTGAGGTAATAACTCAAACAAAATTGAATAATGAACAGTATTTATCTATAGTAGCTATCCTGAACTGCTAGCACCACTGTCTAGAGTTATTAGTCAGTTTCATACTTAGGAGAGATATAGTAATCCGATTTGATTCGTGAACTGACTTGTAGAGACACCGAATGGGGGATAGGGGATAGGGAATGGGAAATGCGAAAAAAGGGAGTTAGAGGTGTACGCAGTTCTTTCAAAAATCAAATAGGAATCCTATATTTAGAGATTTATGAGGGGGCCCGACCTTCCCCAGTCCCTTTTACAGTCACAATCAAATAATCTCACGGCACTTACGCGATCGCCCGTCTAACTTGATGCCAAATCAAGCCAGCAACAATCAAGCCTAAACCTACTTGCCAGATAGAAGATTCCACCCAGAAAGCTAAGAACAGACAAGATGAAAGACCTATCCAACCCACCCATACAGGATAGAGTCGCTCAGATGAACTCAGGCGTAAGGCTGCTAAGTTGGTAACTGCGTAATAAATTAAAACACTGAAGGCACTAAACGACCAAGTTGTTTTCACATTGCCTAACAGTACTAATAAGGCGATCGCTATCCCCACAAATAGCACAGCCCAGTATGGCGTTGTCTGTTGTTGGTTAAGACGCGCTAAAAATCTTGGGGCATCCGAGCGGCGTCCCATTGCCAATAATACGCGAGATAGACCCAAAATTAAGTTCAGTAGCACACCCAACATCGCTGTCATCGCCCCAATAGCTAAGACAAAGGCAGCACTTGAACCAGCAACACTACGCACTGCTACCTCCAAAGGAGCGGCTTTCGTCTGTAGGCTGGCATTGCCCAAGACATCTGCTCCCACAGCCCCAATCCCAACTGCTGCTACTGTTATATAAAGCACCATTGTCAGCAGTAAACAGACAATCATGGCTTTAGGAATAGTTTCCCTGGGACAACGTGCTTCTTCCCCCATTGTGGCAATGCGACCATAACCTGTGTAGGCGACAAACATCAAGGCACTAGCATGGAGTATCGCCCCTGGTGAACTTGTAAAAAATGGTGTCAAATTGTCCATCCCTACCTCCGTAGCTTGCGGTAGGCAAACTAGGACAAAGAACCCTAAAGATATTAAAGTTACCGACACAATCACGGTATTAGCAACATTAGATCGTCGGATACCACTTAAAACAATTAACGTGACAATTACTACAGATAAAAGGGCTATGGGAACAGTCCAAGTGGAATTCCAACCTAAGAGATTAAGCAAGTAGCCAGCAAAACCCAAGGCGGCGGTTGCAGCGGAAGCAGTCTTTGCTACCAAAAACATCCAGCCAGCTGTGAAGCCGAAAGCGGGGGTGAGATACTTGTAGCCATATTCATAAGTGCCACCACTAACAGCATGATTTGCTGCTAACTGAGCGCTGTTGAGTCCATTGCAGGTAGCGACAATTGCCCCTATTGCCACCGCCAGAATTACCGCAGGCCCAGCAATCCCCGCTGCAATTCCGATACTAATAAATACACCCGTACCAACAATCGAACCCAGTCCCATCAGAGTTGCACCAATAACCCCTAACTCTCGCTTCAGTTGGGATGGTGAATTTGTAAAGGACATTTTTGATCTCCCTGTGCGAACTGCGAGAAGTGGCGTTCATCGCCAAGGATATCATTACAGAGATGCTGGCAGATGATAATTATTTTTAATTACTATAAAAACATAGTGTATGAATTATATATAGGACTTACGCAACTGGCACACAAGGCTTTTGGTATAAGAGTCAAGGGTCAAGGGTTAAGGGGAGCCACTGCGCCCTTGCGGCTCTGCCGACTTGTTCGCGCAGCGGCGACCACAGGAGAAGCAAGTGGCGTTCAAGAATCAAGGTTTTTTGGACTTTTGATCTTTGACTCTGGACAACCTCTGGCGTTAAAAATATGACACTTGTGTAAGTCCTAATTTATTATATTATTGTGAGTAAATTTTAGTTTTTTGTGGCTTTGTATTATCGTTTATAAGAAACGCTATGATGTGAAAAAGCTTTATAAAATAAAAACCTATGGTTATCAATATCTCTACAGTCACTTTATCCCAGCCTGAAAACCTAAAGCTGCATATCTTGCTAGAACGTGACAATCAAAAAAAGGTAACAGCTTCAGTATTAGAATTTCCTAGCTTTAAAATTCAAGCTTCAACTGAGAAACAAGCTCTAGAAGAGTTACAAAAACTGCTGTATGCTTATCTTGAGAATATAGAAATAATACCTTTAGAAATTATATTGTCTCAAAGTAAAACAGAAAATCCATGGCTGAAGTTTGCAGGTGTGTTTCAGGATGACCCAGATTTTACAGAAATTGCTGAAAGTCTTAGAGCAGAAGGTAACATACACGACTAGAAAATGAGATTCAAGGTCTGATTGAGAGGAATTAATGAGCCTTTATATACTTGATACAGATCATGTTTCGCTGTTACTGCAAGGTAACAAAGCTGTTGTCTCTAGAGTTGCTTTGGCAGTTAGTCATTTAGCTATAACAATTATTACAGTCCAGGAAATATTGAACGGGTGGGTTGTTAAAATTAACGACCGTTCTGAATCTGAAAATTTAGTAAGACTTTATACGCGGTTGTGGACTACGCAGGAATTTTTTAAAGGGATTAGGATACTTAACTTTGATATTGCTGCTTGCAATTACTATGAACATTTGCTTACAGAAAATCAGCAACTCAATAAAAAAAGACTACAAAAAGATTTGCGAATAGCATCAATTGCACTTTCAGTAAATGCTGTGATGGTGACTCGCAACCAGAAGGATTTTTCGCAAATTCCTGATTTAACGTTGGAAGATTGGACGAAGTGAGTTTTTTGTGAAAGGCGATCGCACTCTGTTAGGAACTAGCACGCATTCCATTGCTTTAGATTTGCAAGATATCAAAGCGGTACATATCAAGTCCGAGTTGATATGACTGATTGTAACTCTGGACTTTGTTACGATTCGTGAGGCTTATATCCCCCGCGCTTCAGCCGGGGGATATAAGCCAGGGTAAGCGCATCTCAAACCCTATTGACATGGTGGTTTTGGGGTTCAGCCAAAGCACAAATAAGTTCAAAATTACTACAGGGAAGGACAGAAAGTGCTTCCCTCTCCCCAATCCCCTTTCCTCTACGTTTATCGTCCTATATGGCGACTAGCTAACTGGATGGCATCAGCAATATCAACATCGCCATCTCCGTCTGCATCCAAAAAGGAATTCAGTACGGGATTTCCGCCATTTTGAGGATTCTGAGCATTTGCACCAGATTTCAAGAAATTCAGCACAACAGGCACAACCAGAGGTAGCAATTGTTGAATCGTTCCAGCATTCAACCCTGTGCGCTGGGCGGCAAATTCAGTCACTTGTTGTTGTATGTTAGGAGAAAATAGCGAATTAACGGCTTGAGGATTAGGGGAATTGCCAGCATATTGATTCACTAAAGCTTGGGTTGCTTCATTACCTTCTGTGGCTTGCTTTTGTTGTAAAGCAGAACGCACTTGACCGCCTACAACTGACAAAACTGATTGGATCGTGGAGGGGTCTGCTCCAGTGCTATTGCTCAATTGATCCACAGTGTTGATGATATTTCCCAGTTGCCCCAAACTCCCTTGTTGATTGGGATTAGCAACAGCACCAAGAATTTGATCGAAAAGTCCCATAGGTTTGTCTTCTTGTATTCTTATTAATTTACCAATGGTACAGACTTCTGGAGCGATCGCGGGAATGGGCATTGGGGATTGGGCATTGGGGATGGGGCATTGGGGAT
>NZ_JADEXR010000015.1 GCF_015206995.1 aff. Roholtiella sp. LEGE 12411
ATGCCCAATCCCCTATCCCCCATGCCCCAATTACTGATATCCTTGCCAAGGAATGACTTCAAGTGTGCCGCTAGGCTTGAATAGTACTTGAAAATGGGCAAGAGGTTCTTTGTTATTGGGAGCAGCTACATTAGAGCCGTAAATGGCTTGGAACATCTTGGGTAGAGGTGTTTCCCGGAAATAGTCGAACGCAACTTGATTGAGTGGTTCATAATCGGCGATTACACCATCTTTGTTGACTGCTACCCGATATTTCAAATCTCGTGTAAAAGTGGGTTTACCACTCCAACTTTGGCGAACTGTCTTATAAAGCTTTTGGTTTAAACCCTTGATTGTTTTGGAGTCAGTAATTTTTTCCCCAACTACCTCTGGTGTGCTGAAGTATCCCCGCCAAGGGCTAACTTCCAGTACACCTTGTCTAGTAAATACTACTCGGAATTGAGCGATCGGCTCATTAGAAATGGGAGCGCGGTTAGCAGGATTATATAAGAGGTTAGGTAGAGGAGTTTGCTGCACTCCTTGATTGGCCTCTTTATTCAGTGCTTTATAACCAACGATCGCCCCATCCGCCGCTACACCCACACGATAGATTAATTCTTGCTTTAATCCTAAACGATTAGTCCAAGCTGGATGAATTTGGTTATATACTTGGCGATTCAATGCTCGTAGTTGGGATGCATCAGTAATTTCTGAAACAGTATTTAGCAGTGCTTCTAAATCTGTAATTGCTGGCTTGGTGGTGGATGCAGGAGTTGTAGCAGCTATGGGCGATGGTGTGGGGATTGCAGCAGCTGCTATGGGCGTCGTCACAGGCGATGCGGAAGGGGTGACGCTGGGTATTGAGCTAGCCTGCTCATCTGGCTTCGGCTCTGGTGGACGCACTTGGGGAGGTGGAATTAAATTAAAGGCGATCGCGGCCACTGCTAAACTTGAGACTCCCACGGCAGCGGGTATTGCCTGTTTGACAAAGGCTGAACTAGCACCGCCATAGCGTCTGGTAACTGGTTGTAGTTCTAATGACAGTTCTGGTAAAGTTTGGGTATCAGCAAAAAACTGATCTACTGCTTCCACTAAGTCAAACAACTGTACCGTACTCAAATCTATTTGAATAGGCGGACGCTGAGGAGAGTTAGGCTTAGACTCAAAATTTTCTGGGGAACTCTCCGAATGCACAATTAACCTGTGTTGGTTGCTGTCAATTTTCTGAAACTCTACTAATTCAGACTCTTGATTGTGCGCTTGGGGATTTGTTACATTACTCAAAAATTCTTGGGCATAGGCACTAACCGCCCTTACCAAACTTTCAAAAAATTCTCGCCCTCCTACTAAGGGCTGATTATAACCAGATAAATAGCATTCTGCATTTACCAATATTGACAGTTCTGGGCGCAGTTCCTGAAAGTTTGCGGCCCTAGTGATATCACTTAACCCTTCTAAAAGCAGTGTACAATTAGGTAGACTGTACTTACGTTGAATATTCATTCTACTTCACCGTCAAAAAGACTAATCCAGAACCGTTGCATTCCCGCCGTACCGGTACAGAATAGTAATTGTCCCAATAAATGGATAGCCAATTCATCTAATTTGGCATCAGAACTCAATGCTAGTACACCAGAACGTCGAGCATTCATCCGGCTCTTAAAATGCGCTCTAAACCGCTCTAAATAATTAGATAGCCGTAAATTTTGTTCTAGTGGAATCTGCTTTTCATCCATTTGTTGATATATCATTAGTAGCTGGCGGATGACAACAGTTAAACGCCGCGCTATGTAGCAAGCAATTACCACCAAAGCTTTTGCTTCTATAATGGTTAAGGGGCGGCGGATATGCGCTCGTCGTAAGGGATTAGAGCTACGCATCCGCCATAGATTTACTCTGTCTTTAATAATTCCTTTAAGATCGAGCTCTTGGGCAAAAGTCAGGATAGCTTCAGAACCACCAAGCTCCAAGGCTTCAATCGCCAATAAAATTAGATCAATTTGCAGGCGGGTTCTCCGAGGACATCCCTGTCCGGCGATCGCAGGATCTGGTAAAGTCTCCAGAATCGTTGGCAGCGACTCTTGAGTTGGACTGTTGAAAGGCGTTAAACTTGCGGAGACATTCATTCTATAAATACCTTTTGCGGTTCCAACAGACTAGGTAAAACAAATTTAAGATAGGTAGCCAAATGTAAGAACATTAAGCCTGTGGCAGTAATATAACTACCTGATATATACATTACTTACTCTTTCTACTCAAAAGTTCCCGTATACTAAAATCAAATTTTTAAAGCATAAGTTTATCCACCTCATTTGTGAGTGCAATACTTTCCCTAGCTTGGTTTAGATTCTAATTATCGTCAATAAACGACAAAACTTAAGCTTCGATCCCCAGCGTATGACATTATAGTGTACGATTTTTCAGGTATCGGGAATTGGGGATTGAGAACTGGAAACTGAGTACTACAGACTAGGAAGGGAGAAAGGCAACAGGAATTTATTTTCCCCTTTACTACTTACCCTTTAACCTTTTCCCTCTTCAACCCCCCATTCCCTATTCTCTAATCCCCAATCCCTGTTTTATGGATTTGAAGTCTCTAATTCGTGACATCCCAGATTTTCCTAAACCCGGAATTTTATTTCGGGATATTACTACGCTGCTGCGCGATCCGGAGGGACTGCGCTACACTATTGACATTTTTACACAAAAATGTATAGAAGCTGAGATCAAAGCGGATTATATTGTTGGTATGGAGTCGCGGGGGTTCATTTTTGCCTCACCTCTAGCTTATAAATTAGGATCTGGTTTTATTCCCGTCCGCAAAAGAGGTAAGTTACCAGCAGCAGTTCACTCAATTGAATATGAACTAGAGTATGGTACGGACTGCCTAGAAGTACATCAAGACGCTTTGCACCCAGGTAGCCGAATTTTGATTGTGGACGATCTGATTGCAACAGGTGGAACTGCGAGTGCAACAGCAAAGTTGGTACAGAATAATGGCTGCAAACTGGTGGGGTTTGGGTTTATTATCGAGCTACGAGATTTGCAAGGGCGTAAACATCTGCCGGATGTGCCGATTATCTCTTTAATTGAATATTAGTCAATGGTCATTAGTTATTAGTTACTAGACAAAGGACAAATGATAGATGACAAAAGACAAAGGACAAATGACAAATGACATCTACAAAAATTTCCTTGGAGACAGGACGGGATTGGCTAATCAGGCTAGTCACAAATGAGACTTTTATTTATGTGGCGAAGCGGCTATTGCAGGCACTACTAACTTTGTTTTTGGCGTCAGCGTTGTCGTTTTTTATCATTCAACTTGCTCCAGGGGATTATGTAGATACGCTACGGCAAAATCCTAAGATATCCCCAGAAAGAATAGAGGAAATCAAGCGGCAGTTTGGACTTGATAAATCTTGGCCAGAGCAATTTGGGCTGTGGCTGTGGCGAATCTTGACAAAAGGGGATTTCGGTACGAGTTTTGTTTACCAGCGTTCGGTGGCGTCCTTGTTGTGGGAACGAGTACCAGCAACTTTGCTATTGGCGATCGCATCTTTAATTGCAACTTGGGCGATCGCTATCCCTTTAGGAATCTTTGCAGCTGTCCAGCAAAATAAGCTAGCTGACCGGATTTTACAAGTAGTTAGCTATGCCGGACAAGGCTTTCCCAGTTTCATTACCGCCTTAGCGCTACTGGTTTTTGCCCAAATGACCTCACCGCTGTTTCCAGTAGGTAGCATGACTAGCATTAATCATGCAGAACTGTCTTGGTTTGGCAGATTTCTAGATATCGGTTGGCACATGATTTTACCAACTATTGCCCTGTCGATTACTAGCTTTGCTGGTTTGCAGCGCATCACTCGCGGCGAATTATTGGATGTTCTACGTCAAGATTATATCCAAACGGCCCGTGCCAAAGGACTACCAGAAAATCGCGTGATTTACGTTCATGCTCTCCGTAATGCAATAAATCCCTTAATTACCTTATTGGGTTTTGAATTAGCCGGTTTATTAAATGGTGCATTCATTGCCGAATTTTTCTTTAACTGGCCCGGTTTAGGGAGATTGACTTTACAAGCTTTACAAGCTCAAGATTTATATTTGTTAATGGCAAGCTTGGTAATGGGTGCAGTGCTGCTGATTGTTGGCAATTTAATCGCCGACTTGATGCTCAAAGCAGCCGATCCGCGTATTCAACTAGAAAATCTTAATTAGTCATTGGTCATTTGTCACTTGTTAAGAGTCATAAGACAGGAGCCATTGGTTATTTCTCCACCTGCTCCCCCTCTCCCCCTCTCTCCCTTTCCCCATCCCCATGCTCTCAGAACTCTATTACCTGGTGCGTTCACAAACTGACGGACGTTATCTCATAGCTCGTCCCAATGCCGACGACGCATCAAGTTATTTGTTATTGTTTCGGGAAAATTTTGACGCCTTAAGTTATCTAAATACCCACGCAGCAGAAGTTGCAAGCCGTTTTGCTGTGGAATCTATTCCTGGTACGCAGGTGGGAAACTTGTTGAAACGCTGGGGTTTTAGCGGTGTGGGTATTGTTAGTGATCCTTTATTGCCCAAAGTTGAGTTTTTACAGCACAATTAAGTTTTTGAATAAGCGTAGACGCAAAGCGGCTTGTCGTCAGACATCGCTTTCATGGTGTTTAAGTTAGGACTTACGCAACTGGCACACAAGGCTTCTGGTATAAGAAGGTTTTTTGGACTTTTGACTCTGGACAACCTCTGGCGTTAAAAATATGACACTTGCGTAAGTCCTGTTTAAACTTGCTTGTTCGCGTCGATAAACTTCCACCTGTTGCTTACGCCAATCTACAATTCTATTTAGAGGATCTATTAATTTTAGCCTGGGCGGGGACTGTGGTTAGGGGAAAGGCGATCAGGAATAATCTGTACCCTCAACCCTACTTCAGTCCCCAATCGTTACACTACTACTTTTTCTTTTTCCAATATCAGCTTAGAACGCTTCACCTGCTCAGGAATCGCCACAGGATAATCTCCAGTGAAGCAGGCGGAACAGAAACTATTGGTGTCTTCTTGCGTAGCTTCTAGCATTCCCTCCCAACTGAGATAGGCAAGGCTATCCACTTCCAGTTGCTTAGCGATTTCTTCTACTGACTTGGTAGCAGCAATTAGCTGATCCTGGCTATCAGTATCGATGCCATAAAAGCAGGGGTGAGTTACTGGGGGGGAAGAAATTCGCATGTGTACTTCCACTGCACCTGCTTCACGCAAGGTTTTGACTAGTTTACGGCTAGTAGTACCCCGGACAATGGAATCATCTACAATGATCACACGCTTACCCGCCAATACATCTTTGAGGGGGTTTAGTTTCATGCGGATACCCGACTCGCGCATAGTTTGTGTGGGCTGAATGAAGGTTCGCCCAACGTAGCGATTTTTAATCAGTCCTTCAACATAGGCTACTCCAGAGGCTTGGGAAAACCCAATAGCAGCAGGTATACCAGAATCAGGAACACCAAAGACAATATCAGCATCTACGGGAGATTCTTCAGCTAACTGCCTTCCTAACCGCATTCGGTAACTATACAAACTCTCGTTATGCATGACGCTATCAGGGCGGGCAAAGTAAATCATCTCAAAAATACATAGCTTCCGCTGAAGCTTTTGGCTCCAGTGGTAAGAAGCCAAACCTTCTTCGGTAATCCAAACTAACTCTCCTGGTTCTACGTCCCGCAGATATTCGGCTCCAATGATATCTAAACCACAAGTCTCGGAAGCTAAAACGTAACGGACTGGATTACCCGCTAAAGTGCCAATTACTAAGGGGCGAATGCCATTGGGATCGCGGACACCCATAACGCCAATGGGAGTGCCAATGACTAAACTAAAGGCTCCATAGCAGCGGTGAAACGCTTGAATGGAACCTTCGAGCCAATCTGCTCCAGCATTGATTGCTTGCGCGATCGCAAAAGCGATCATTTCTGAGTCCGTTGTCGTAACTAAGTTGCATTTGTTTTCAAGCAACTCTTGACGCAACTGCACAGTATTGACTAAATTACCGTTATGTGCTAGTGCTAATGTACCTAAGCGAGTTTCAAGTACAGCAGGTTGGGCATTAACTTTGCGACTCGAACCTGTTGTGGAATAACGAGTGTGACCAACAGCAAGATTACCAGGTAACTGGTTCAAGATAGATTCATTGAAGACTTGGGACACCAAGCCCATATCTTTGTGGAGGTGTACTTGTGTACCTGCAAATGTGGCAATCCCAGCTGATTCTTGACCCCGGTGCTGGAGGGCATATAATCCAAAGTAGGTCAGCTTCGCAACATCTTCTCCCGGTGCGAAAATGCCAAAAACACCGCAAGCTTCTTCTGGCTTATCAGGACGATTTTCATGACTATTGATTGGGTTGTTTGTCTGTTGGGAGTAATCATCCAAAGTGACGGGATGGATGGGAATCATGCTAGCTTTGCTCCTGGTGGGGGGGTCAAGTCACTGGGATTATGTTGTTAGACAGTTACGGATTTCTTAATAAATCTTTAACCATCTATTAAAACAGTACCGTAATTATGCTCAAGGATGTAAATAGTTCTGAATGCTAAGTAGTGAGTATTTAGACTTCACCTAGAACTCACTAATTCTAGGAAATCAGGACTGGGGGGTAGTGGTGTGAATAGCTAGACGTTTAGAAATGGCATTGTAAAAGCGATCGCTAATATCTTCGATCCTAACCTTAATTAAAGTTTGGTTATCAGCGGTTAAAACCGCCAAATCGGTGTCGAAATTACCTACCATACCCAATTTTTGCCATTCTTTACCCAGATGTTCCTGTAAATAGGATTCCCAAATTTCTTGTTGTTTTGAGGGTACAGAAACTAAAATTCGTGACCCACCTTCGCCAAAAAGCACTTCATCAAGGCGAAGAAGTGCGGTGAGACAGCCCCCATCTTCTCTGCAAGAGGATTCGCCAAAACGGTTTGCGTCGATATTGATTTCGGCACCGAGTTTACCAGCAATACAACATTCTGCCAGGGCAATAGCTACTCCTCCCTCAGCACAATCGTGAGCTGAATGTACCCAACCAGCACGAATGCCCTCGCGGCAAACTTTCTGTACGCGGCGTTCCAAATCAAAATCTACCCGTGGCGGTTTTCCAGCAATAGTGCCGTGGATAGTGGCTAAATACTCAGATGCTCCCAGACTGATTGTGGAAGCTAAAGGTAATCCAAGAAGATAAATTACATCCCCGGCCGCTTGCCAACCTTGACCGCAAATTTTGGTTAAATCGGAAATCAGCCCTACCATCCCAACAACTGGGGTGGGATAGATTGGTTGAGGAGTACCTTGAGAATCAAGAGTTTCGTTGTACAGAGAGACATTTCCGCCTGTGACTGGTGTTGCTAATTCTCGGCAACCTTCAGCCAAACCGCGACAAGCTTCTGCTAATTGCCAGTAACCAATCGGTTTTTCTGGAGAGCCAAAATTCAGGTTATCCGTCACCGCCAGAGGTTCTGCACCCACACAACTAAGATTGCGTGCAGCTTCTGCCACCACAGCCTTAGCACCCTCGTAGGGATCAAGGTAAACATAACGAGGATTGCAATCTACCGTAGCCGCCACCCCACGTTGGTCATTAGTAGGACTTCTCTTCCCTTCCCCTATTCTTCCACTCCCCCCCTCTTCTTCTAGGGGGCGTAAACGCACTACAGCGGCATCTGCACCACCTGGTAGGATGACTGTATTGTTCTGCACTTGATGATCATACTGACGATATACCCAGCGTTTAGATGCGATCGTGGGCGTATCGAGCAAAGTTAAAAGAATATCATTCCAACTTTGCAGATGTCCTAAAATTTCAACACCAGCAATTGTACAGGGGGGTAAAGAATCAGGCGTCCATTCCCAGGCTTTTAAGGCATATTCTGGCGGTTGAGCCAACAATTCTCGATGATAAAGAGGAGTATTTTCCACTAACGCCTCAGTTGGAATTTCTGCTGCTATTTCACCCTGAAACAGAATCTTCACAATGGGTTCAGCAATCACAACACCAGCGACAACAGCCTGAAGTCCCCAACGGTGGAAAATATCGATTAACTCCCCCTCACGTCCCTTATGGGCAACAAACAGCATCCGTTCTTGAGATTCTGAGAGTAAGTATTCATACGGAACCATCCCCAACTCCCGCACGGGAATCTTATCTAAATCCAGTTCAATCCCTACACCGCCCTTTGCTGCCATCTCTGAGGTAGAACAGCTGATACCAGCTGCTCCCATATCTTGTGCAGCAACAACTGCACCTGTCTTAAACGCCTCCAAACAAGCTTCAATTAACGACTTTTCCAAAAAAGGGTCGCCCACTTGCACTGCGGGACGGTCATCCATTGACTGATCACTCAATTCTGCGCTGGCAAAACTTGCGCCTCCCATGCCGTCGCGGCCAGTGGTGGAACCAACATACAGCACGGGATTACCTAAGCCAGATGCCCCAGATTTGACAATTTCTGGCGTTTCCATCAACCCTAGTGCCATAACATTCACTAGGGGATTATCAGAGTAAGCAAGGTCAAAGTAAACTTCGCCGCCGACAGTGGGCACTCCCACACAATTACCATAATGAGCAATTCCTGCGACGACACCGTTAAATAATCGCTGGGTTTTGGCATCTTCTAGGGAACCGAAACGCAGCGAGTTTAATAGGGCAATGGGACGTGCACCCATTGTAAAAATATCTCTCAGGATGCCTCCTACCCCAGTTGCGGCTCCTTGGAATGGTTCAACAGCTGAAGGGTGGTTGTGGGATTCAATCTTAAAAGCCAATTGCAGTCCGTCGCCTAAGTCCACAACACCAGCATTTTCACCAGGCCCCACGAGAATGCGGGGCCCATCTGTAGGAAACTGTTTGAGTAAAGGTCGAGAATTTTTATAACAGCAATGCTCTGACCACATCACCCCAAACATTCCTAGTTCAGCTTTGTTAGGATGACGCCCTAATCGGCGGACAATTTCTGCGTATTCTTCTGGCTTTAGACCTTCAGCAGCGATTTCTTCAGGGGAAAAGGGAGCAGCGGATGTGGCGGTCATGGAAGTAATGCACCAATTGAACAGAGCATTATTCTATCGATTTACTTGCCCTCTAAGTGCAGTTCTAAGAATGTAGATAATTCTGTGTTCGTTTTCTTAAGGTAAATACTCACACAATATTTACTAAATTTTTACATAATTGGTTTTTTTTGCACCGATCTAGAAAGTGTTTAGCTATAACTAGCTCTTGTCATATGAGTGAACATTCCAGACGTTATGAAGTCTATATGTCTACAGCAGGTATGAAATTACTTGGTTATATGCAGTTTAGCTGTAACAGTTAAGTGATGACAATCACAAGTATCCTTGATTGAGATCGTCTCCCTGTAATTGCCAAGTTGGCATAATTAAATACAACTGAACTCTAGCCGAGTCATTAATAGGGAACACACTAATTGCCGACAGTCTCCGTAAGGAACTGTCGGCTTTTTGTCATTTGTCATTAGCAAAAATAGCAAATGACAATTCCATAAAATTTCCCCACAATTGGTTGGTAACTTGACAGAGATTTGCCACAGCCACTACCGAGTGTGGGGAAGGTATGATCAAATTAGGAATTTTATCCGTATCGAGCGCTAATGCCTTGCACTAAATCGAGTAGATTGCAAGTCCACTTTTAGAAACAACACACACTTTGCATTAAGACATCGCTTGAATGATGTAATCAAAGTATGGTGATGCTTCGATAGCATCTTCCGCACTTAGTAAGCCAAGGGAGGCTTTTTTCAGTGAATTGATGGCTTCTACCATTCCTGGTACGGGAACACCGAGTGAGTTATACATTTCCCGCACGCCAATTAAACCGATTTTTTCAATTGGCTCTTTGTCGCCGGCAAGTACGCCATAGGTAATCAGGCGCAAGTACCAGCCAAAGTCACGGATACATAGAGAACGCTGACGTTCTCCATAAGCATTGCCACCGGGTGAAATAAAATCGGGCCGCTTCTGCCAAAGCTGTTTGGTTGCTTCTTGAACAATCTTTTTTTCGTTTTCAGCTAGGGTCGCAGCAATCCGCGTCCGTTGTATGCCGGTTTGCAAAAATTCTTCGATACTCTTGAGTTCGCCACTGCTGGGATAGCGCAGTTCGTCGTCGGCTTTGAGAATAACTTGGCTAATTACAGTCATGATTATTGCAATCACGCAAAGAAATATTATTTGCTAGTTTAACGAGTTGGAGGTACACAAGTGAAGAGAGATGAGGGAGATGAGGCACAGGAAGAGTGGGGAGTGGGGGAGTGGGGAAGCAAAATATAATATTACTACTGACTCCTGTCTTTTGTCTCCTGGCTCCTGTACAGTTGCGTAGACGCTCCCAGAGCGGTGAGGGGGTCGCAGTCTTCTCCCAAGGGGAAACGCTAAGAGCGAGTCTTGTCTGAGACACGCTCTTGCGTTCGAGCGTCACCCCCGAACTTATACCCCTGCTCTTAAGCAAGCTACGCCTAGCGGGGGCCATAGGAGAAAGGCTGATCGCAAGAGTATAATCGCGTCTCTAATACTGACACTGACTCCTAACTGCTGACCAATGACTAAAATAGTTTGGCAACAAGGTGAATTAATTGAAGTTACGATCGCCGACTTAAATGATACAGGCGAGGGTGTAGGACGCTTTGATGAACGCGTAGTATTTGTCCCGGATACTGTCCCAGGCGATCGCGCTATTGTACGCTTGATACATGTTAAACCTAAATACGCTCATGGTAAGCTCCAGCAGCTATTGCAACCATCACCTCACCGGATCCGACCTAGTTGCATTGTGGCTGATAAGTGTGGTGGTTGCCAGTGGCAACATATTAATTATGATTACCAGTTAATAGCCAAGCGTAATCAAGTTATCCAAGCTTTGGAACGCATTGGCGGTTTTATCCAACCACCTGTAGATCCGGTACTCGCTGCTCCTTCTGCTTTAAGTTACCGCAACAAAGCTACCTATCCTCTAAGCAGATCGGCTACAGGACAAGTCCAAGCTGGTTATTACCAAAAAGGTAGCCACCAATTAATTAACCTAAATCAATGTCCAGTTCAGGACACGCGATTAAATCCTTTACTGGCCGAAGTTAAGCAGGACATTCAAAAACAGGGCTGGCAAATTTACGATGAACAGCGTCATCAAGGGCAAATTCGCCATCTTGGTTTACGCATTGGACGGCGCACAGGGGAAATGTTGCTGACTTTGGTG
Source organism: aff. Roholtiella sp. LEGE 12411 (assembly GCF_015206995.1). Lineage (GTDB taxonomy): Bacteria > Cyanobacteriota > Cyanobacteriia > Cyanobacteriales > Nostocaceae > Komarekiella. Next base: position 11,222 of record NZ_JADEXR010000015.1, read on the forward strand.
GTGAAGGACTGGAATTTAGCAGGAATTGAAAACCAAGCCCAAGAATGGTTGAAGCGCTATCCCCAATTAGTGGGTGTGTCTCTGAATCAGAATCGCGATCGCACAAATGTGATCTTTGGAAATGAAACCCGTTGCATTGCTGGAGTCCCCTACCTGCAAGAAAAGTTTGCTGGATTGGAATTTCAAGTGCGCCCAGATACATTTTTTCAGATTTATACAGAAACAGCAGAGGCGCTATTGCAGATAATTCAGTCAGAACTGAATCTTCAAGGGCATGAAGTGTTAGTCGATGCTTATTGTGGCATTGGAACTTTAACTTTACCCCTCGCCAAACAAGTACGCCAAGTTACAGGGTTAGAAGTGCAACCAGCAGCGGTGGAACAAGCTATTCTAAACGCTCAGCATAACGAAATTAATAATGTGACATTCCAAGTCGGGGCAGTGGAAAAATTGCTCCCAAAAATGGGCATAATACCAGAAGTAGTTCTACTCGACCCGCCACGTAAGGGATGCGATCGCGCTGTTATCGATACTTTACTCCAAACTAAACCATCTCGAATCGTTTACCTTAGCTGTAAAGTAGCTACCCTCGCCCGTGATCTCAAACTACTTTGTCAAAACGGGCAGTATGACATCACACGGGTGCAACCTGCTGATTTTTTTCCCCAAACGGCTCATGTGGAAGCTGCCGCTTTTCTTGTGCTATCACATTTGGATAAGGGTGCTGAGTCTTTCACAAAAACTCTAACTGGAAATTTGTAATCTAGTGCATACTAAAAATGCTAAAATCGAATTAAGCTAAAAATAAATTTCATTTTGTTTAAATAAATTCAAGTTGCATAGGCTCTTAAAAACATGAAATGGGTTGTCTAAATTACAGATCGGCAAACAGTAGAGTATGAAAATACTCCTTCAAATTTCAAGCATCTTTTAAGTTGCTGAATCTATTATCAGGTTAATCTTAGCCGTTATATATCCGAACAATCCTAACTCATTCATTGAGTCAATGCTCCCTAGCATTTTCAAAATTTAGTTTTAAAGACGCAAGTTTGAAGGCAGCATGACCACCTCAACTTTTATCAGGGTGCCTGTTAAAGCAAACTGATGTCTAGCTAACTGAAAGCTATGGGGTTTCTCTTGTGATTACCATTTCGCTTCGTCCAGTTGGACGTTACTGGGGCACAATTAGTTTCGCCTCAACTCTCTATCTTTGTCCAATATTAGATCTACTGTTGGCAGAGATTCCAGCAAAGCTGCAAGCAGAACTGCGACTAGGGCTTCAAGAAGCCTTAGTAAACGCAGCCAAACATGGCAATAATCTTGATCCTAGTAAAAGAGTTGTAGTCCGTTTTTCTTTAATAGATAATCAATATTGGTGGATAATATCAGACCAAGGCAGTGGCTTTTGTCCCTCATCTGCTAATGATGATGACGAACCAACAGACTATCTGCCACCAGATGAGGCAGAAAGTGGTCGTGGTTTATGTCTCCTGCATCAAATTTTTGATCAGGTAGAGTGGAACCGCAAAGGCACAGAATTAAGACTTTGTAAACAAATGGAAAATCGCCCCCGGCTATCTCTGCGGCGATAATTTAGAGGAGTGGGGGAGTAGGAGTTAATCGAAAGCCTATTCTTCTACTATTTTCTTATGTTCGCCGTGGCTTGGACAAGGTGGGGCCGAAATAGAGCGATCTAACCAACCAACTGCTTGTTCTAATCTAGCGATAGCTTCTTGTGGCTGATTTTTGAGCAGATACACGACTGCTGCTGCTACTTGTTCATTGGCGCGAGAATTACGGTTAGACTTGAGGCGATGCCAATCGTTAGGAGAAATGCTTAGTCTTTCCATCAGCGTCTGGGCTAGTTCCAAAGTGCTAAATTCATTCAGTTGACTGGTTTTAGGCAGCTGGGTTGATTGAGACATGATTCTGAGTCCTGCGTGTTGAATTCTGAGTCCACAGTCAACAGTTCGTAGTCAAAATCTTAACTATCGACTATTGACAATTAACTTTTGGCAAAGTTGAATTTACTTCTACTGTACTACTTGTAAATGAAGCCGCCTAAACAATCGCAGCCGCCAGCGGAAAATGCCGAACCAGATTTTGAACAAGAACTAGGGGAAATAGAGCGATCGCTCCTATCCTTAAAAGAACGCTATAATCAAGTGCAACGCGATCGCCTTTCAAAGGCAGAATGGCAACAACGTTTTAACAAACTAAATCATAATAAGCACCAGACGCCAGAAATCAAAGCAGAGTTACGGCAAATCAAACAGCAGTTGGAAGTGCTAGAAATAAACTTAGAAAGCCAGTTATTCTCTTGGGTTAGCCTCAAAAAACCTTTCTGGCAAGCCGTCCGCTTTGGTGGAATGGGCGTTATTATAGGCTGGATATTGAAATCCTGTGCTGGGTAAATATGGTAAATCGACGAATTGCAGAAATATTGCGAAGTGGTCAACCTGATGAGTCTCTCGTAGTTCAAGGCTGGGTAAGAACAAAACGCGAGTCAAAAGGTTTTGCTTTTATTGAAGTCAATGACGGCTCATCGCTAGCTAATTTGCAAGTCGTCATCAATCAGGATTTGCCAGATTACGAAGTTATCTTGAAACAGCTGAATACAGGTGCTGCTGTGGAAGTGACAGGGACACTGGTGGCGTCTGTTGGTAAAGGACAGCGGATTGAGTTGAAAGCAGAGACAGTTAAAGTTTACGGCGAAGCTGATCCTGATACATATCCTCTGCAAAAGAAACGTCATTCCTTTGAGTTTTTGCGAACCATTGGACATTTGCGATCGCGTACCAATTCCTTTGGTGCGGTTTTCCGCGTCAGAAATGCCTGTTCTACCGCAATTCACCAATTTTTCCAAGAAAGAGGCTTTTTGTGGGTACACAGCCCAATTATCACCGCTAGTGACTGCGAAGGCGCAGGTGAACTATTTAGTGTTACTAGTTTGGATTTAAAAAATATTCCTCGCACAGAAAATCAAGCAGTAGATTACACTCAAGACTTTTTTGGTAAACCAACATATTTAACAGTTAGCGGACAGTTGGAAGCGGAAGTCATGGCGATGGCGTTTAGCAACGTCTACACCTTTGGTCCTACCTTCCGTGCAGAGAATTCCAACACCTCCCGCCACTTAGCAGAATTTTGGATGGTTGAGCCAGAAATGGCTTTTTGTGATTTGGAAGGCGATATGGACTTAGCTGAGGCGTTTCTCAAACATATTTTTAAATATGTGTTGGAAACTTGCCCAGAAGACATGGAATTTTTCAACCAACGCATTGATAATACGGTGTTAGCAACGGCTGAAAATATTATAAATAATCAATTTGAACGTTTGACTTATACAGAAGCTGTCAAACTTTTAGAAAAAGCTGATGTCAAGTTTGAATATCCTGTAAGTTGGGGTTTAGATTTACAATCTGAACATGAACGCTACCTAGCTGAGCAATTGTTTAAAAAGCCTGCGATCGTCACAGATTATCCAGCACAAATCAAAGCCTTTTATATGCGCCTAAACGACGATGAAAAAACCGTCCGCGCAATGGATATTCTCGCACCCAAAATTGGCGAAATTGTTGGCGGTTCTCAACGGGAAGAACGTCTAGAAGTCCTGGAGCGCCGAGTGTTAGCGCAAGGGTTAAACTCAGAAGAGTTGTGGTGGTATCTTGATTTGCGTCGTTATGGTACTGTTCCCCACGCGGGTTTTGGACTTGGTTTTGAGCGACTCGTGCAATTTATGACGGGTATGGGAAATATCCGTGATGTGATTCCATTCCCGCGTACACCGCAAAGTGCCGAGTTTTAGTTTCGCAATAATAATAAGCAAGGTGTCAGGCGATTTGAGTCATAAATAAGCTATTACGCAAATAAACTTGCATATTATGAGCGTTTAGGCTGTCAAAAGTCACGCATTCCAGAGTCCAGAATTGCTATTGAACGCCAGTTCACTCAACGGGGGGAACCCCCGCACGTGACTGGCTCATCTTGACTCTGGACAACTCTCATGAGTCAATATGCAAACTTTCAGGTGTTTTAGCTTACTTATTAACAAAACTCAGTATTGAGTGCCGTATAGAGTACAAACTAATCAATATTTACGCATTCGTATAGATTTATGGTTTGCCAAGACAAATGCTTTCTTGCTTGCCTGCGTATGATAGGTAACGCTAGTCTTAAAAGAAATTGTGCAAAGCAAAATCCTTATCCAAGAAGTCGAGTAGGAAGCTAGAATGGCAATTACAAATAAACAGGTAAAATTTAATACTGATATTTTAGATAATAGACGCACCCAAACTCGTATCCAAGTTTACATACCCAAAGGATTGCACGAGCAACCAGTTATTTCACGATTGGTTTCTCACTATGGCATCACAGTAATTATTGCTGCTGCTCAGGTAAGCGCAAACGTACCTGAATGTAGCTGTTTTGAGCTGGAATTACGAGGTACTGCTTCTCAGATTGAAAGTGCCTTAACTTACCTAGATGAACTTGATTTAGAAGTTTTGCACCAATCCAACTCTGAAGAAGATGGGTGGTAGATTTAGTTAGGAGTCAGGAGTTAGGAGTTAAAAAATTAACAACTCTTAACTCTTAACTCTTAACTTTATTTATGCCATTTGATTTTCAATCGCCCACCGCGCTAATTCAGTGCGGTTATGGAGATTGGTTTTGCCCAACATGTTGGACACATGGCTTTCGACTGTTCGCTGACTAACATTTAATTCTTCAGCAATTTCGCGGTTAGCTAAACCCCTAGCTACAAACTGCACTACTTTCAGTTCTGTTGGAGTTAACTGCACATCGAAGGGAACCTGAATACGGGAACCGTTTTCTCCTCCTTTTGCTTGGTGTTCTTTCCAACGGATAGTTTGTTTGAGCGAGGATTCTACTTGCGCTACGAGTTCTTCTGGCTCAAAGGGCTTGACCATATATACATCAGCACCTTTATTCAGACCTTTAACTCGATCCGCGCTTTGTCCCTTAGCTGAAAGGAAAAGAACGGGAATCCAACTGGTTCGTTCGTTTTGCCGGACTTGTTCCACAAAATTATATCCGTCCATTTCCGGCATCATGACGTCGCAGATGATCATGTCTGGAACATCGTGCTCTAAAATTTCCAGAGCTTCTCGTCCATTCTCGGCGGTGATGACTTCATATCCCCGAAATTCTAAGTAATCCTTCACCAGCAAGATGAGGTTAGGGTCATCATCAATCAATAGAAGTCGTTTGTGATCTTTCATGCTGGGCTCTTTCATAGCAGTGGCACTTGTTGCGCTTCGGTCCATCAATGTCTTGAATAGTTATCCTCTATGGTGGATTATTTGAGATGTTGTCCTTTTTTCAACTTAACTTGCCTTTACTGCCTCGATGTCTCAAAAGTGCTGAGCACTCTCAAGAGATTAGTAGCTCGATGGCAAAAGTCCAGCAAGGATACGTATAGCAGTAGTATATATAATGCGCTATTATATATCGCTTTGAAAGTGGCGGGCTAAAAAACACCGATTAAATAATCTTTCTGATTCACAACTAAGTGTTGGCTTAAGATGACCCTACCTCAAAACCAACCCGCGCTTTCCTAAAGCTTACTGCTATACCATATCTTTCGGATGTTAAGTCTTTACTAGATGTTCACAAGAAACCAGGGAAGTTTCTGGCAAAGGATGGGTTAAAAATGCATATTCTTCTACCACCTTATTGCCTATTAAGTGTTCTTGGATGATCCGCTCAATAACTTCCGGGTTTGCTTGGCGATACCAAACCCCATCTGGGTAAACCACCATTATCGGCCCAGAACAACAAACGCGCAAGCAATTGGCTTTGGTTCTAAAGACGTAAATGGGACGACCATCTCGCGCTTCGTCGAGTTTTAGCTCTTTAAGTCGCGTTTTTAAGTATTCCCAAGACTCCAGACTAGCTTGTTTTGAGCAGCAGTTAGCAACTGTCTGGTCAGCACAAATAAAAATGTGTCGCTGAATTTTAGCCAGTCCTAGAGTTTCTACACAATTACTTAAGGCTTTATGTTCTAGAGGCTTAGTGGTTTTGGGGATTGGATGGCTGGACTGGATCACTGGATTGTTACTCATCGAGCGGCTCCCTGATTACAGTTCTATAACAATTTCCCAGGTTTGCAAATAAAGTTGTCTACATAAAAATATTCGGAACTTACGCAAGGGAATCTGAAAGCCGGCAATAATCAAGCATTTATACTTAAGTAGACCTGCGCTTCTCTGGTTCGGGAACCCGTACTAAGGAAATTGTTGCCATTACACGCCGCTTTTCGGTAAATTAGCACTCAGGAGTTGAGAGTGCTAAAACTCTGGAGAAATTAATATGGCAGCTGTATCTCTAAGCGTTTCTACAGTTAAACCTTTAAGCGATCGCGTTTTCGTGAAAGTGAGCGCCTCTGAAGAAAAGACCGCAGGTGGTCTGTATTTACCCGACACCGCCAAGGAAAAGCCCCAGGTAGGGGAAGTAGTCGCCCTTGGCCCTGGTAAGCGTAACGACGACGGTAGCCGTCAGGAATTGGAAATTAAAGTCGGAGATAAGGTGCTGTACTCCAAGTACGCTGGCACCGACATCAAACTCGGCACCGAAGAATATGTACTGCTTTCTGAAAAAGATATTTTAGCAGTGGTTATCTAACTGGGAATCGGGAATGGGGAACAGGGAATGTCAAAAACAAAGACAATCACCAATACTCAATGCCCGATGCCCAATGCCCAATTCAAGAAAAAGTTGACTTACTCTCTGAATTTAGACACCTATGGCAAAGCGCATTATCTACAACGAAAACGCCCGTCGTGCCTTAGAGCGAGGCATTGACATCTTGGCCGAGGCTGTAGCTGTTACCCTTGGCCCCAAAGGTCGTAACGTAGTCCTAGAAAAGAAATTTGGCGCACCGCAAATCGTTAATGACGGTGTAACCATCGCTAAAGAAATCGAATTAGAAGACCATATTGAAAACACTGGCGTGGCTCTGATTCGTCAAGCTGCTTCTAAGACCAACGATGCTGCGGGCGATGGCACCACCACTGCCACCGTTTTAGCTCACGCTATCGTCAAAGAAGGCTTACGGAACGTTGCAGCTGGTGCTAATGCGATTTTGCTGAAGCGCGGTATTGATAAAGCTACCAATTTCCTGGTAGAAAAAATCAAAGAACATGCTCGTCCTGTAGAAGATTCTAAAGCCATTGCTCAAGTGGGTTCTATCTCAGCTGGCAACGATGAAGAAGTTGGTCAGATGATTGCCCAAGCAATGGACAAAGTAGGCAAAGAAGGCGTAATTTCCCTGGAAGAAGGGAAATCTATGTTTACTGAGTTGGAAATCACTGAAGGGATGCGCTTTGATAAAGGCTACATCTCTCCCTATTTCGCCACTGACCCTGAGCGGATGGAAGCGATTTTCGATGAGCCTTATCTGTTGCTGACTGATAAGAAAATTGCCCTAGTACAAGACCTTGTACCAGTTCTGGAGCAAGTAGCTCGTGCAGGTCGTCCCCTGGTGATTATCGCTGAAGATATCGAAAAAGAAGCTTTGGCAACCCTAGTAGTAAACCGCTTACGCGGTGTACTAAATGTTGCTGCTGTTAAAGCTCCTGGTTTTGGCGATCGCCGCAAAGCTATGCTGGAAGACATAGCTGTATTGACTGGTGGTCAACTGGTCACTGAAGATGCTGGTTTAAAGCTGGAAAATACCAAGCTGGAAAGCCTGGGCAAAGCTCGCCGCATCACCATCACCAAAGACAACACCACAATTGTTGCTGAAGGTAACGAAGCTGCTGTCAAAGCTCGTGTTGAGCAGATTCGTCGTCAAATCGACGAAACTGAATCTTCCTACGACAAAGAAAAGCTGCAAGAGCGCCTAGCTAAACTCTCTGGTGGTGTCGCCGTGGTAAAAGTGGGTGCAGCCACTGAAACCGAAATGAAAGACAAGAAGCTCCGCCTAGAAGACGCTATCAACGCCACCAAGGCTGCTGTGGAAGAAGGCATTGTTCCTGGCGGTGGTACAACTCTGGCTCACCTTGCTCCCGTATTGGAAGAGTGGGCAAAGATTAATCTTAAGGATGAAGAGTTGATTGGTGCTTTGATTGTCGTTCGTGCTTTACCTGCGCCTCTGAAGCGGATTGCTGAAAACGCTGGTCAGAACGGTGCTGTCATCGCTGAGCGCGTCAAAGAGAAGGAATTCAACATTGGCTACAATGCTGCAACCAACGAGTTCGTTGATTTGTTAGGTGCTGGCATTGTAGACCCTGCCAAAGTGACTCGTTCTGCTCTGCAAAACGCTGCTTCTATCGCTGGTATGGTGTTGACAACCGAATGTATCATAGTTGACAAGCCTGAGCCTAAAGATGCTGCGCCTGCTGGTGGTGGTGGTATGGGTGGCGGCGACTTCGATTACTAATATTTAAATATTCTGTAATCAGTTCCGTAATGGTAAAAACAGCTGCTTCCTGATGGGAGCATCTGTTTTTTATTGAAACGGAAAGATATGAGAGAGCGATCGCAATATTAAAATAAAAGTTCTCGACTTACTTATAGTCCAAGTTCTCTAACGATGATGGCTAGCACTTTCCTACTTTTCGATCTTGGCGCTCTTGATTTTCAAGATTTGTTGATAAAATCATCTGACTGAATACCAGCTTGCTTTAAAATCGCACGTAATGTTTCCTCTGGCACATTACCTGAATGATTAGGACTGTTTAATTGTTATGATATCGCTTCCTGTAAATTTTTATTTTGGAGTTACGATCAAATAAGTTGAACGTTGCATCTGATGTGAAAAATAATGCTACCTTTTAAGAAAAAAATTGTCACTGATGAAGCCATGCGTCCGGTAGCAGTCTTGATTGATTATCAAGACTGGCAGCAAATTGAGAAGATATTAGAAGCTCATCAATCACAACAAAAACAAGAGTTTAATTTAAACCAATATGTGGGTGTAATTCAACTAACTCAAGACCCTTTGGAATATCAACAGCAAATTAGGGATGAGTGGTGTTGACACAACCTTTGATTTTTTTAGATACAAATGTAGTATTGTACTTCTTGGGTGGTCGTTTGGTAAACCCACTACCATCAGGACAATATTTTATTTCAGTGATTACTGAGATTGAATTGCTTTCTTATCCGAGTCTCAGTCTAAAAGAAGAAACACAAATTATTGATTTTTTAAATAAAATTACAGTTGTTAGTATTGATAGTAATATTAAGAATTTAACAATCGCATTTCGCAAACAATATAGACTCAGGCTTCCTGACGCAATAATTGTGGCAACTGCAAAATATCTAAATGCAATATTGTTTACGAATGATGTCAGATTGGCTAATTTAACAGAAATTAACACTCAGTCTGTGCAAATTATGTAATGGGAGCGATCGCCTGCTTGAGGTTGAGGATGCGATCGCAATTCCTTCCACAACAGAATTTCAACAAGTTTTAGATTCTCTCCCCATTAGGGAATGAGCATAGACAGGTAGCAGATTATTGATAGGCGATCGCTCTTGAATAAGAGGTTAAAATTACCTAAATTTCCTTTTACCTTATACCTTGCAGTTTTATGAGTTCACAATCTTCTCGCTCTGACAAAATTCTGGTTGTCGATGACTCTCCCGATAACGTATTTTTGATTAAAACTATTTTGGAAGAAGAAGGCTACACAATTAGCACCGCAGAAAATGGAATTTCAGCATTAGCAGAACTGAAAGCATCTCCTTGTGACTTGGTGTTACTAGATTTAATGATGCCAGGAATGGACGGTTACGAGGTTACTACGCACATTCGTGGAGATATGAAGTTACCGCAATATATCCCGATACTGCTGATCACCGCCCATGATGCGCCCAATGTCGCCCGTGGATTAGACTTAGGTGCTGATGATTTCATCCGCAAACCTGTAACTGTAGATGAACTGCTGGCTAGGGTGCGATCGCTTTTGCGTTTGAAACATAGTATGGATGAACGTGATGAAATTGCTCGCCAGCGAGAAGACTTCGTTTCACGCCTTACCCACGATTTACGCACTCCTTTAGTGGCTGCTGATCGCATGTTAATGCTTTTTCAGCAGGGTGCTTTGGGAGGTTTATCACCACAAATGCAGGAAGTAATTGCCATCATGGCTCGCAGCAATACTAACCTACTTTCTATGGTCAATACTTTATTGGAAGTTTATCGCTTTGAAGCAGGTCGTAAAACCCTGGCGCTTCAACCAGTTAATTTGATAAGTTTGTTAGAAGAGGTGACTGGAGAATTGGCGCCCTTGGCTGAAGCTAAAACACTATCTATAAATCTAGATTTCATTCAGGATTTAAGCACGAATACAGTAATGGGCGATCGCTTAGAACTGCATCGTCTATTCACCAACCTTGTAGGCAATGCTATCAAATTCACAGATTCTGGTTCTGTTACCATTCGTCTGACATCTCTACGCAAATTAGCCGAAACCGATCAATTTCAGTTTTCTCGGAAATCCAATTCTGTTGATTACATGAGCATAGAAATAGCGGATACCGGCCCAGGTATTTCCTCTGAAGAACAAGCCACTTTATTTGAACGATTTCGCCAGGGTAGCCACAAGAGTTCTGGTAGTGGCTTGGGACTGTACCTTTCTCGCAGAATTGTCGAGGCACATCAAGGCTTAATCCGGCTCAATTCAGAGTTGGGTGAAGGTAGTAAATTTATTGTACTTTTACCCATGAAATCATAAAATAATTGGAATAAAAAAATATAAATTATTAATATTTTAGTTTCAAGTAATAACTTGATTATAAATAAAATTTACAGATTTTAAAAAGTTATATATAAGATTATTAAAAAATAAGCATCATTATAAATGAAAGATTATGAATTGGATATATTAATATAGCGACATTTGTATTAAATCTTTCTTTCGCAAGAGCCAAAAATGATTAATACTGAATTATCAAACATTGCTGAAATTGTTCTTAATCAGCGTAAGTTTTTTCAAACTAGCAAAACTAAAGATGTTGATTTTCGTATTGAACAACTCAAAACTCTCAAGCAAGCAGTTATTGAGCACAAACAATCAATAATTCAGGCATTACAAGCCGATTTACATAAGCCAGAATTTGAGATTTACATGACAGAATTTAGCATAATCAAGGAAGTGGATTATGCTATAAAACATCTTAAAACTTGGATTAAACCTAAAAAAGCAGCAGTTTCCTGGGAATTTTTTTCCTACTTTGCCCAAATTTATGCAGAACCGCTGGGAGTTGTTTTAATTATCGGCCCTTGGAATTATCCATTCAATTTAATTATCTCACCGTTAGTTGGTGCGATCGCCGCAGGAAATTGTACAATTATCAAACCTTCAGAACTTGCCCCGCATACTTCCCATGTCCTTGCTGAGATTATTGCCAAATATTTCGATCCAGCTTATATTGCAGTGCTAGAAGGAGGCGTGGAAACCAGTCAAGAACTACTGGCAGAAAAGTTTGATCATATCTTTTTTACTGGTGGCACAGCTGTGGGTAAAATCATCATGGCAGCAGCGGCAAAACATCTTACACCAGTCACTTTGGAATTGGGCGGTAAAAGTCCTTGTATTGTAGATACTGATATTAATCTTGAACATACTATTAGACGAATTACTTGGGGAAAGTTTCTGAATGCTGGACAAACTTGTATTGCACCTGATTATCTTTTAGTTGACAAGAAAATCAAAAAAGATTTAGTAGATGGATTACAGGAATGCCTAAAAGAATTTTATGGCGAGCAGCCGGATAATAGTCCTGATTATGCCAGGATTATCAATCAAAAACACTTCGACAGATTAGTTAGCTTTCTTAAAGATGGTGCAATTATTATTGGCGCAGAGACTAAACCTTCAGAGCTGTATATTGCCCCCACATTGATTGATAATGTCTCTTTAGTAGATCCAATAATGCAGGAAGAAATTTTTGGGCCTCTGCTACCCATAATTGAATATACTAATATTGCCGAAGCGATCGCTTTGATTAATTCTCGACCAAAGCCCTTAGCTTTATACTTATTTTCTCAAAATAAAAACCTGCAAAAGCGCGTTTTGCAGGAAACTTCATCTGGTGGAGTCTGTATTAACGACACACTTATGCAGTTTGGGGCCTCATCTCTACCGTTTGGTGGTGTGGGAGATAGCGGTATTGGCAGCTATCACGGTAAAGCTAGTTTCGACATTTTTTCCCATGACAAAAGTGTATTACAAAACTCCTTCTGGCTGGATCTAAAATGGCGGTATGCTCCCTATAAGGGTAAATTACCCTTAATAAAGAAATTTCTGGGTTAAAAATTAAAAATCAAGAGTCATGAGTCAGGAGTTAAAAATTCTTAATTCTTAACTCCTAACTATTAAAACCCAAAAGCGCTACTGTAACGCTCCTCTGTCCAGGGTTCGCCACGGCGATGGTAGCCATTACGCTCCCAAAAGCCAAGTTCTTCGCGACCTAAAAACTCCAAACCATTGATCCACTTAGCACTTTTCCAAGCGTAGAGATGGGGAACAACTAGCCGCATTGGGCCGCCATGTTCAGCTGGTAATGGCTCACCAAACACTTTAAAGGCAAAGAAGTTTTCTTCGCGCAAAAAGTCTTCTATTGAGATGTTGGTGGTGTAGCCGCCATAGCAGTGTTCCATAATATGCACTGATTTGGGATCTACTTCAATCAGATCCATAAAGTCTGTCACTTTAACGCCAGTCCATTTGACATCCAATTTAGACCAGCGCGTTACACAGTGAAAATCTGCCGTGAATTCGTACTGAGGTAGTGCGATGAAGTCTGACCAAGTGAAAGTCACAGGTTTTGCTAAACCCCAAATGCGAAACTCCCATTCCTCGGTGCTGACTTGGGGGGTTGCACCATAAGTTAATACGGGGAAACCCTTGGCCAGGTGTTGACCTGGAGGGACGCGTTCGCCTTGTTCCTTTTCTGGTTTTTGAAAAAATTTTCCTAGCATAGTCGTAGAAAAATAAGTTTTCTCAAGACATTTACAAGCTTTTTTGCTGATTGGCTAAAAGCTAGAAGAACCAGATATTTTACTTGTTATTTAACATTCCCAGAGGCTAAAACCGCTGGGATTTTATGAAAGGCAGGGTAATTCCAAACTTTCGTGAGGTTTTATGATTCCTCTTCCTCTTCTTCAGTTGTTGGATAGACAAATGTAGAACGTCCAGTCAAAATCGACTTGCCTAGGGAGAGAGCTTTCTGAGCTTCAACAACAGCTTTGTGCCTCCAGGTAGCTCGGCGTTTATCTCGTTTAGACTTGGACGTTTTCTTCTTAGGGACAGCCATATTAGCGGAGATCGGAATTCTTGACAACCTTTTTATTCTAAGCGATCAACTGACCAAAGAAAGTATGAAGAATTAAACAGGCAGTCCAGAACCTAGGATTTGGAATATGGTGTGTTCTCTTTTTGATTAGCGTCTATCTAGCGCCCCATTTGGAGGTGTTTTCATCGGTATCTTAATCAGTGGGTTTTTCTGTTGTTGTAGGCTTGATGGGTTGGGGTAAAGCTGCGGGGCTAGTAGTAGCGGCTGGAACTGGATTAGAGGTTGTTTGTTTTTCAAATAACAGTAGCGATCGCGCAGTTTTGAAGTAAGCTGCCCAGCGTTGAGCATCCGGGCGCGTGCGCCATTGGGAGCGGCTGACTTCTAATGTCAGAACTGGTGCGATCGCTCCATAACTTTGTACGGATACGATTATTGAAACATCTGTAACCAAGATATCTTGGTCGAAGCTCCGTTGAGCAGCTGCCCTAGCAGCCGCTTCCGCCCTTCGCAGAATGGTTTCATAGTTTTCTTCTGGCAGACGGTCAATAGCTAGGTCAACTCTAGCGGTGTAAGCTCGCACAACCTCGGGCGCGATCGCTTCACTCAAAAGCCATATAGGAACCGTAAATATGAGCAAAACTACTAAAGGAACTGTCCGGATTCTTGTGGCAATTTGGCTAATAACTGAGAAGGGGATGATCGATGATGGTAGGTGAGCATGACTTTTGCTCATAACTTTGTAGCTCCTTATTGATGATCTGTAATGGAAATTGAGTAAAAGTATTTTCCGACGTGTTGTCGTAATAAAAGCTACATTATATCTGAAGGTTCGATGTGAATTACCTAGACTAAAAGAAATAGGTTAGCTTTCCTAAAACAACAAAGTTAACCGCAATTTTAAGACCAGCAAACAATAACTGACAAACAGCGGGATGGCAAATTACTGGGCGATCGCTATTGGCATCAATCAATATCAGTTATTTCAACCTTTAAGTTATGCCCAAGCAGATGCTGAGGCACTAGGGGATTTATTAGTAACAGAGGCAGGTTTTGTCAGGGAACACTGTCTGCTGATGACAGATACTTCGCCACCGAGAGCAAATAGATCAACCTATCCGACTAAAGAAAATATTCTGCTTTTGCTTGAAGATTTAGCAGCAACAAGTTTTCACCCACAAGATTATCTGTGGTTATTCTTTAGCGGTTATGGGGTCAACTACAACGGTAAAGATTACTTGATACCAGTAGAAGGAAACCCCGAACTGGTTCTAGAGACTGGCATAGAAGTGCGATCGCTAATGCAAAGTCTGCAACTTGCTGACTTGAATGTATTGCTACTACTCGATATCAACCGCGCCTTTGGTACTCAAGCGGATGCCCCTGTGGGGGAAGAAATCATAGAGCTAGCCCAAGAACTACAAATTGCCACAATTCTTTCTTGCCAGCCAGAGCAATTCTCCCACGAAAATAGCGAACTAGGTCATGGATTCTTTACAGCGGCGTTGTTAGAAGCTTTGCGTTCTGGCAATGGCAGCAGCTTAACTGATTTAGAAAGCTACCTGAGCTTGATCACGCCTCAATTATGTCAACATCACTGGCGTCCCATCCAAAACCCTGCTGTTATCATCCCATCAAGACAGCAAGTAATCTTGCCGCAATTGGCAGTAGAAAGTGACTTGGAAACAGATCCGATTATTTATCCAGAAGAATCCTTCGCTATTGCTCGTGCAGCTCCCCCACTTGATGACAATCCGCCTAAAACTTCCGCAGATCAGGATAGGTGGGAAGAAGTCAGAACAGTGGAAACTACTGTGAGTCCATCTTCCCAACAGAAAGCAAAAGACGATAATTCTGATCGAGAAGTAGTTATAGAGTCAGTTTCCGAGCCAGTAGGCAAGTTTCCAGATCAAAATCTAATGCCAGAAACTTCCCTAGATGTGAATACAAACGGAAGGTTCCTCCCCTCACTCCAGTCGTCTCACCAGGAGGAATCTACGCACCTTACTGACTCCTCTTACCCAGCCTACGTCTCACGATTGCCGCCAAATCAGACAAATACCCCTGCATTGTGGAAACAGTTTATATTGTGGGGTGGAGGCAGCATGGTGGTAGCGGGTTTAATCGCAGTTGTTTTTCTTCGCAATCAAGCAACTTTTAGAATTAAGCAAATATCGATAGCATCACCCAATGCTGAGACTAGTGATCCTACGTTTCAGGATTCACCAAATGACCGCTCTATTACTGAAGTTGCTCCACCAGGTCAATCAAGAAATCGATCCAGAGCGCAAATAGCCTCTAATTCTGAGTCAAAAAACCGGAATCAAGCAGTATTAGATTTAAGAAAAATGTCGCTCCGGCCAACTCAAGCTAGCGATCTTAGCTTGGCGATCGCTACAGCCCGGAAAATTCAACCCGGTGAACCGCTTTATCAACAAGCTCAGGAGAATATTAAGATTTGGAGCCGGATGATTTTAGAGTTAGCCGAGGGTCGTGCTAAACAAAGACGATATGCTAATGCCATTGCAACCGCACAATTAATCACCAAAGACGAAGCCCTTTATGCTAAAGCACAAGCAGCAATTAACCAGTGGCGGATAGAGAGCAAGGAGTATGTGAGTAATAAAACTCTTTTAGATGCAGCGAATGCTTTGATTAATCCCGGACAGGCATCTACTTACAATCGTGCTATCGAAGTTGCCAAGAGAGTACCATCAGGTCAACCAGGCTTTGATACTGCTCAAAAATCGATCAATAAATGGAGTGAAAAAATTTTAGATTTAGCTAAAAGTCGCGCGGCTCAAGGAGAACTCAATGCAGCAATTAAAACTGCGGCTCTAGTTCCGGAAGTAACGGCCGCTTACGAAGATGCTCAAGATGCTATCCAAAAATGGCAGGATAGAAGAATTAGAAATTAGAAATTAAAAATGGTAAAAAGTTCAAAGTCCAGAGTCAAAAGCAACTGCCATGAACCCTGGACTATTAATTATTGAACTATTGATTGACTTTGTGTTAACAGTACTGCGACACATCCTCACCACATTCGTCGGCTAGATAGCACATTGCTCGGAAACGTAAGCCAACTACTTCGTCATATAAGGGGTTAAGCTTACACATTGGCGGAATGTGAAACAGGGTTTTCCCGAATAATTTGACATCGCGCTCAAAGGGGCACTGAGATGGAATCAGTTTGCACAAACGGTGAGCTAGTTGGCGATCGTGAACTTGAATGCTGTCTACTCGCTGCCTCAATGGTTGGAGAATATCATAGTAAAACTTGGAAGTAGAACGGTGCAACTGGGTTACATGAGCATCACTAGACTCTGCTTGACTGATCAATACCCAGCTTGCCAAAAAAATCTTTTTTGTGGTATTATTAAATACCTTCATGGTTAGTCCTCTGTGTTATTGAGGGTATTCATCTTTCCGATGAATATATACAAAGTGGCAACGACCTTTCCCGGAAGAATCGTGTTCTGACTGACGATACAATATAGTGTTTGAGTAGCCACTTAAGTCAGAACCTAATTTATTACTACATCAAGTTAATCGCAAATTTTGCGGAGTGGTAGTGTACTAACGCTGATCTTGTTTATATCTTGACACAGTTTAAATTTTAGTAAAGACATCTACCATGAGACAGATTATGGTGTAAATTTTACAAGATTTAATATAACGAATTCCTGCAAATATTTTTTGTAAGTATAAATATCAGCGATGGAAATAATTTTGCTGGTGGCTGAATGCCTTGCAAACACAGAGAAGTTTGAGCGCTGGCTTTTGAGAAGTCCAACTATCGACTTTCAAAATCTAAGAACTTCAGGGCTGGTTTGCCGCCAGAAATCACTGCTTCTACTGGTTCGGTAACGAAAGTGATTATCCTGCAATTTGCAACTTATAGCGTATTCGGGCTGACTTACCTGGGATTAGCATTGGGTTACATTCCCGGTTTACGCATGAACTAATTTTTACACCCTTGACCTTGAGCTTGACTGAAGCTTTGGGTTTAAATCATTTACTGTAGGCTTACCCTTAGCGGAGTCTGCTTTAGTAGCTGCTAGCTTATTGCTAATCATTCGGCGGATAAAACCCCAGCGCATCCTGAAAAAGGTGGATTGGAACTTGCTGGTGATGTTTTCTGGACTCTTCATTCTGACTAGAGCCACACAGAAGTTGAATTTGCTACAGCCATTTACCCATGCGGTTGACTCAGCTGCGAGTCTATTGGGTATAACCGTTGTGCTGTCTAACTTGATTTCTAATGTTCCGGCTGTACTCTTACTTCAACCCCTCATTTCTCAGGATGACACCAAGTCTTGGCTGTTGCTAGCAGCCGGCTCAACTTTGGCAGGTAATCTAACCTTATTCGGTGCAGTTGCTAACCTGATCACTGTAGAAGCCGCTGCTGAGCTTGGTTACAAGCTGACTTTTTGGGAGCATTTGCGTTTTGGAGCGCCGTTAACAGTGTGTACTTTAGTTTTAGTATACCTCTGGGTTCATTGAGGGCGATCGCTCTAATTACTATTGTTTGCGTCTATAAGATCTATGAGATAAATTTGTATAAACTGAGCCAGGAAAACAGAATTATATACGTGTATATTGCTAACTCTACCTTAGTGGGTTTTCGGTTTTTATATTAGGTTCAGCCGAAGTTCAATACATCTTACTAAAATTTTACTTATACACAATAAATACATCTTCTACTTGCTTGTAGAGGCTATAGAGTATGACTATTGGGAATAATAGTTTGTGGGATCGGGAAATTGACGCTGAACTAGAACAATTGAAAAAAGAGCTAAAGAAGCGCCATCTTGATAATGATTGTAATTCTGAAGGATTGGAGAGTGTTCTTGAACAACTAAATAATCTGGTGGGGATGCAGAAGGTGAAATATACAAAGAACTAGGGATACTTTCTAAAGGTCATCTTGTCGAAACTGATAGATCGGGATTGGTAGCAGGTTATGTTGGCCAAACTGCTATTAAAGTAGATGAACTTGTTGAATCAGCATTAGACGGCGTGTTGTTTATTGATGAAGCCTACGCACTAAAGCCAGAAAGTTCCCGTAATGATTTCGGACAAGAAGCTATAGATACTCTCCTAAAATGAATGGAGGACTACAGAGATAGGCTAGTAGTTATTGTTGCTGGCTACAGTGAAGAAATGTCTAGATTCATAGATGCTAATCCTGGATTACAGTCAAGATTTAATAAATATTTCTACTTTGAGGACTACAAGCCTAATGAGTTACTGAATATGTTTGAAAAAACTTGTGAACAGAACCATTTCAAGCTCACTGATAAGTCAAAGCAGGCATTACTTAATAAGCTAACTAATTTACACGCAAATCGAGATAATAAATTTGGCAATGGAAGGCTGGTGAGAAATATTTTTGAAAAAACAATCGAGAAGCAGGCAAACAGACTTGTCAAATTTCCAGACGTTACCAAAGAAATGATGATAAAAATTATGCCTGAAGATATCCCTTAAGCTAGTGACATAGCGGTTATCGTTTGTATGCAATTCAGTCTGAATCTCTCTGTGAAAAGTAGAGAAGCTTTGAATTTTACTCTTCTTCCCTACGAGCGAAGGGGCTGGGGGTTAGGTCTGTATTGGATTCAACTGAGAAGCGTTATCAAAAGACCCTATCTCACGCCAAAGCGCAAAAACGTTCAGAAAGATTCTGTGTCTTTGCGCCTCTGGGTGAGATTTTTATCTTGAATTCCCTAAGATGCTACCTGAGCAGCAGTACGAGTCCGGCGTCTTCTGCCGTCAGCAACTTTCACAGGTGGCTCGTCAGGGATTTGCATTAACAAAGTTACAGATGGTTGACATTGCAATTCTCGACGGATAGAGCGTTGCAATTCCCGCTCTAAAGTACCTTGCAATCCCCCCCAGTCTATATCTGCTGCTTCACCTTCGGTAGCAGCAAATTCTGACCAGCGAACGGTGAGGATTTCTTCAATCCGCTGTTGTACCCATTTTTGCACAAGCGATCGCTCCATGCTTGTGACGACACCGCGCAAATGAATTTCTGGCTTAGCCATGAGTTTGCCATTCCAATCAATAGCAGCGGCGATGGTAACAATACCTTCCTCTGCCATGCGTTGCCGTTCTTGCAATACCTTAGCGCTCACCATTCCAGAACTGGTAGTATCCACAAGCTCTATACCAGATGGCACTTTACCCGCAACCCGCAGAGAATCTTCGGTAAGTTCCACTACATCGCCATTCTGGATAATTATCATGTTTTCTGCGGGAATGCCCATACTCTGAGCAGTTTCCGAGTGCTTTACCAGCATCCGATGTTCGCCATGAACTGGCACGAAAAACTTGGGTCTAGTTAAGGCAATCATCAGTTTTTGGTCTTCCTGACAGCCATGACCAGAGACGTGAATTCCTTTATCCCGGCCATAGACTACTTTCGCCCCTTGAATCATCAATTTATCAATGGTGTTGACTACAGCGATTGTATTACCGGGAATCGGGTTCGCAGAGAATACTACTGTGTCTCCTTGGCGAATTCTAATGTGGGGATGTTCTTTGTTAGCAATGCGAGTCATAGCTGACATCGGTTCACCTTGAGAACCTGTAGTCAGAATCAGCACTCTTTCATCAGGCATGTTACGCACTGCGTGCAATGGTTGCAGCAGATTATCTTCACACTTGATGTAACCTAGATTGCGGGCATGAGCAATCAAATTCAGCATAGAACGCCCTACAACCGACACTACACGATTTTGCTTCTTCGCCAGATCTAAAATCATGTTGATGCGATGCACTGAGGAGGCAAAGGTTGTGACAAACAGTCGCCCAGTGGCTTGACTAAATACCCGGTCAAGATTGGGATAAACTGAACGTTCGGAAGGGGTGAATCCTGGTACTTCGGAGTTAGTTGAGTCACTTAAAAGCGCCAAAACGCCTTTTTCCCCGTGTTCTGCTAGCCGTTGCAAGTCAAATTTTTCACCATCCACTGGGGTATGGTCAATTTTAAAATCTCCGGTGTGGATGACTACACCAAGAGGCGTATGGATAGCAACAGTGAAGCTATCAGCGATGGAATGAGTATTGCGGATATATTCCACTAAAAAGTTTTTGCCAATCCGTACTACATCACGTGGTAAAACTTTTCTTAATTCCGTGCGATCGCGCACTCCTGCTTCTTCCAATTTACCCTCTAGCATTGCCATTGCTAGTCTTGGACCATAAATCACAGGTATGTCAAATTGCTTGAGGTGAAAAGCAATTCCACCAATATGGTCTTCATGACCGTGGGTAACAATCATCCCTTTGATTTTGTGACGATTTTCGCGTAAATATGTCGTATCTGGCAGAACAATATTTACCCCATGCATTGCCTCTGTAGGAAATGCCAATCCTGCATCTAACAAGATGATTTCGTCGTCGTACTCGAAAACACAGGTATTTTTTCCAATCTCATGCAAACCGCCCAAAGGAATGATTTTTAGGGCGGAGTTAGCTTCGTTTTTAGCCATTTTCTCCTTAGATTTTTGTTTGTTGTTAATCAGTTGATAGTTAGCGTTCTTGTATTTAAAGACAATTTAACCTGTCTATTAAGTCAGTCTGAAAGCAACTAAATTTTAATTGTCAGATGTTCAATTTTTTGTTCAATAAAATGGACTGTACATTGAAGGATTCATAGTATATCTATCAGTCCTAACACAGATATTTTAATTACAACCTGTTAACAATTATGACCATTGTTTATATCTGTCTTTGGCAATTAGCAAATTGCCAGCACTCAATAAGCTGGTGCCTAGATTAAACTAAGTTCTTTAAGAACCACCTCTAACTTTTGACTGACTTCTGAATCCGCTTCTTCGCATAGCGGCGGACGAGTTGAACCGACCTCCCAACCTCTAAGTTTCAGTGCTTTTTTAACCGGAATGGGATTTGAAGTTAGAAATAAAGCTTTAAACAACGGGAAGAGTTGAAGATGAATGTCAGTGGCAACTTCAATTTTACCCGCACTAAAAGCTTGGATCATCTGCTGTAGTTGGTTTCCTACCAGATGAGAAGCCACACTTACAACACCCTTTGCCCCGATTGCTAACAAAGGCAAAGTCATGTAATCATCACCAGAGTATATCTGGAACTCTTTTGGTGTCAAGCGGCGAATTTCGCTTGCCTGATCTATGTTACCAGTGGATTCTTTAATCCCGACAATATTGTTAACCTTAGCTAACCGAGCAACTGTTTCTGGCTGAAGGTTTTGTCCGGTACGACCAGGGATGTTGTATAACAACAATGGTAGGTCTGGACAGGCTTGGGCTATAGCCTGAAAGTGCATTTCCAGTCCTGCTTGCGGCGGTTTGTTGTAATAAGGAACAACTTGTAAGGAACCATGGACTCCTATTTTAGCCGCTTTTTGGGTTGCTGCGATCGCTTCTTTAGTGCAATTGGAGCCACACCCTGCTATGACCTTGGCTTTTCCTGCCACAGACTGCAATACCTCCACAAACAACTGGTATTCTTCGTCCCAACTCAGGGTAGGAGATTCCCCTGTTGTGCCGCACACCACCAATGTATCTGTACCGTTGCTAACTAGATGCGCTGCCAACTCTGCTGCTACATCATAGTTGACACTACCGTCTGCTTTAAACGGTGTAATCATAGCGGTTAAAACCCTGCCAAAATCTCCCACCCTCTTTTCACTCCTAATTACCCTCTTTGTTCTTGTATCTTGGTGGATTTATATTGTAATAACTTATCCGTAAAATGTAATTGCTTTCAAGCGTGATTCATACACTCTTTGTTCTTAACTAATGACTAATGCTCAATGACTAGCTTGAAACATATACCTTAGTAACTTTGAGTAAATTTTTTTCTATTAACAACTCAGCAATTTGTACTGCATTTAACGCTGCACCTTTTCGAATTTGATCACCACACAGCCACAGTTCTAAGCCGCAGGGATGAGAAATATCTTGTCGAATTCTTCCCACTAAAACTTCATCTCGACCAGTTGCTTCAATTGGCATAGGAAAATGGTTAGTTCCCCAATCTTCTACCAGTTTTACCCCAGGGGAGTGATTTAAAATTTCTCTGGCTTCATCTGAACTAAAAGGACTTTCAAATTCGAGATTAATTGCTTCTGAATGGGCGCGGAGTACGGGAACCCGTACACAAGTTGCGGTAATTCTTATTTGTTGCGTGCCAAAAATTTTTCGAGTTTCGTTGACCATTTTCATTTCTTCTTCACAATACCCCAAATCATTTAATGGGGAATTATGTGGGAATAAATTAAACGCCAATGGATAAGGTAATACCTCAGCAACTGGAGGCTGTCCTTGTAATATAGCGCTTGTTTGGGTTTTGACTTCTGCCATTGCTTTTGCCCCAGCGCCACTAGCAGATTGGTAAGTAGACACTACAATGCGTTGCACTGGTCTAACTCTATGCAAGGGCCATACTGCTAGTGTCATTAAAATTGTCGTGCAGTTAGGGTTGGCAATAATGCCTTGATGATTGGCAGCAGCTAATGGATTTACCTCTGGCACTATTAACGGTACTTCTGGATTCATCCGAAAGGCACTAGAGTTATCTATTACTACTGCGCCCTTTTCTACAGCAACTGCTGCCCAAGTTTTGGATGTAAAACTACCTGCACTAGCCAGTACTAAGTCTACATTTTCAAAGGCGTGATCGCTCATCGGCTCTACTGGTAAATTTTCCCCTTTAAATCGTAGTGTTCTTCCTGCACTTCGCTCTGATGCCAATAACTTCAAATCAGCAATAGGAAAATTACGGTGCTCTAGTAATTCCAGCAACTCTGTGCCAACAGCACCAGTTGCTCCCAAAATAGCTACACGATAGGATTTAGACAACCTGGCTTCCTCCTTTAAGATATTATGTGCATTCTTGAACAATTTACATACAATTTATGTATATTTGAATTTTAATATTTCAGTCATTAATTAAATTAATTTGAATAATTTTTAGTTTTTCTCTAATTTAATCTATTTTTATAAAACTAATACATTTATTTTTTCGATGAGATGATCATAAGTTAAGTGATGTTGCAGTTTAGAACAGTTATTTTTGCTCAACTTCTTCATTAATTTAAACTATATATCCTATATATTATACAACAGACTAGTATCTAGCAGAAAGTAGAGATATCTGCACTTAGACGCGTTAAAGGTAAAAACTATTACATTGCCTTTGGAGTCACTTGCCAGGACAATGAATGTACTATGATCTGATCCAAATAAAATAAACCCAGCATCGAGCTATAGGGTAAAGTAGGGAGCAACGCGATTATCCAACAACGCAGTCAGACAGAATAGTACAACTCAATCTTGGAGTACGAACTGCTGGTTGAAAACTAGGATATCACGGTGTTAGCCCTGTGATAATAAGTCCTGAGTTCCAAGTACTGAATTCTAGTTGAAAAACTGTCAAAGAAGAATATTGTTATGACGGTAAAATGTTTAGTCCTTTGCCATTGGCAGTAAACTGGATATCTGCCCCAAGAAAAATATCCATCCTAAGATTCAGATAATGCCTTGTGGCATCTCTCATCCCAGTCAAAAAATAGCAAGCCACAGACGCAATTAATCGCGTCTTGTGTGTACTTAGAGTTTAAAATACCAGAAAACTAGAGACGTAGCATGAAAGTCACCCAGGAGAAACTTCCCGCCAGCCAAATTGGTCTAGAAATAGAGATCACGCCAGAAATTACCAAGCAAACTTACGAACAGGTCATTAAAAACTTAGCTAGTACTGCCAATATTCCTGGGTTTCGCAAGGGCAAAGTGCCTCGACCGATATTGCTACAGCGCCTAGGTATCACTCGAATCAAGGCAGCAGCGCTAGAAGAATTAATTCAAGACGGCATTGAACAAGCAGTCAAACAAGAAGCCATCCAGGCAATTGGTCAGCCACAATTGCGTTCCTCATTTGAGGACTTAATTAATAATTATGAACCAGGAAAACCCTTGACCATTTCTGCTGCTGTCGATGTAGAACCAGAAATAAATCTGGTGCAGTATACTGATTTGCGAGCTACAGCCGAGGAAGTCAAGTATGATCCAACTCAAGTTGAAAGCGTCCTGGATAAGGAACGTGAAGAATTGGCGACACTGATTCCTGTGGAAGGACGTCCAGCCCAATTTGGCGATCTTGCCGTAGTTGATTTTAAAGGTATGCTCTCTAAAGCTGAGGGCGAAGACGAAACAGCTGAACCCACACCAATTCCTGGCGGTGAAGCAACTGATTTTCAACTAGAGTTGCAGGAAGATAAGTTTATTCCAGGTTTTGTCTCTGGCATGATAGGGATGAATCCTGGAGAAACTAGAGAAATTTCGGCTCAGTTCCCAGATCCTTATGTCAATGAAGAATTAGCTGGAAAAGCTTCAACTTTCACGGTGACAATCAAAGAATTAAAGGAAAAAGAGCTACCTGAATTGAATGATGATTTCGCCCAAGAAGTCAGCGATTTTGAAACTTTGGCGGAATTACGTGCTTCTTTAGAAGAACGATATCAGAAAGAAGCCGAGGATAAAACCAAAACCAATAAGCAGGAAGCACTGCTAGTAGAACTGCTCAAACATATAGAAGTTGATTTACCAGCAACTTTGATTGAGCAGGAAGTGGATGCAATGTTAACACAAACAGCGATTCGGCTCTCTCAGCAAGGATTAGATGTCAAGAAGCTGTTTACTCAAGATATCATTCCCCAGTTACGGGAGCGATCGCGTACCGAGGCAATTGAACGTCTAAAGCGCTCCTTGTCCTTACGGGAAGTCAGTAAACGCGAATCAATCCAGGTGACACCGGAAGAAATTCAAGCCAGAGTCACAGAACTGTTAGAGCAGTATACAGATCAAGACATTGACGCCGAAAGACTGCAATCAGTCGTAGAAAACGAACTCTTAACTGAAAAAATCATTGATTGGCTGCTAGAGCATTCTTCAGTTGAACTTGTACCTGAAGGTTCTTTGAATGCTAAAGAGGAAACGCAAGCAGAAACAGCAGAATCAGATGCTTCTCAAATAGAAGAAGAAAGTAACGAAACGCCAACAGAAGCCACAGAAGGACAATGAAAATTCCAACAGCAGCGAGTCCACTAGTCCTAAGTCAAGGGATTGGTGCGATGAAACAGCTGAGGAAGAGAAAAAAATTCAAAATTACTTTCACCCTGCAACTAAGCACGGGCTAAACGCCCCGCTACCGCTAACACGACTCAGAACTGGAATCAGCCAGAATAAGGAATCTTCAACAAATAGCTGCGTTGTTACCGTCTTAGCTTAATACTAGGTTGCACGAGAGGAATTTATATGAGGCATAATGGTTAACACGTAGCTCAAATAAAAATCCCATTTGTCATAAAAGCAGCGTACGCTCTTGGTATTAGCAAAGCGCTTAGTGCTCTAACCTCTGTCCCACCTATTGTCAAATGTTCTTGTATGCTTGTATCACAGTCGGGAAATTACCCAATCAACAGTTTCAGTCTTAAAAAAATTAACTCCCAGTTGAACAGCCCTAGCAACATCGTGCCGATGGTGGTAGAACAATCTGGTATGGGAGAAAGGGCTTTCGACATCTACTCCCGCCTGCTGCGAGAGCGGATTATCTTTTTGGGAACTCCAATAGACGACGCCGTAGCCAATTCAATTGTGGCTCAGTTGTTGTTCCTCGACGCCGAAGACTCAGAAAAGGACATTCAACTTTATGTTAATTCTCCTGGTGGCTCGGTATACGCAGGGATGGCAATCTATGATACAATACAACAAATTCGTCCTGATGTTGTCACCATCTGTTTTGGATTAGCCGCGAGCATGGGGGCATTTTTGTTAACAGCAGGGGCTGCGGGTAAGCGTATGTCTTTGCCCGACTCTCGCATCATGATTCATCAACCACTAGGTGGCGCTCAAGGGCAAGCCATAGATATAGAAATTCAAGCCAGAGAAATCCTTTATATTAAGGCTAAGTTGAATCAGTTAATGGCTCATCATACTGGTCAGCCTTTAGAAAGAATTGAAGCAGATACTGAGCGCGACTTTTTTATGTCGGCAGAAGAGGCAAAGAACTACGGTTTGATCGATCAAGTTATTTCCAGACAAAATCTTCCCACAGCAGGGGAAAACGTCACCATTCTGAAATAAGAGGCTGGTATGTCTAAGTACGACTCCCATTTAAAATGTTCGTTTTGTGGCAAGTCTCAAGAGCAGGTGCGTAAATTGATCGCGGGCCCGGGAGTCTACATCTGCGATGAATGCGTTGACTTGTGTAATGAAATACTAGATGAGGAGTTACTCGACACGAATGGTGCAGCAGGGCAACCTGCACCACGGTCAGAACCGCCTCAAAAACGTCGCGCCCGTTCTTCTAATCTCTCGTTTAATCAAATACCCAAGCCAAGAGAGATTAAAAAGTATCTAGACGAACACGTGATTGGTCAAGACGAAGCCAAGAAGGTGTTGTCAGTCGCGGTTTATAATCACTACAAACGGCTAGCGGTCATTCAATCTAAAGCCAGTGGCAAAGGTTCAGGAGCGGATGATGCAGTAGAGTTGCAAAAGTCGAATATTTTATTAATTGGCCCGACTGGCTGTGGTAAAACTCTCTTGGCGCAAACCCTAGCCAAAATCCTGGATGTACCCTTTGCTGTCGCCGATGCCACGACACTAACGGAAGCAGGGTATGTGGGAGAAGATGTAGAAAATATCTTGCTTCGACTGTTGCAAGTGGCAGATTTGGATGTGGAAGAAGCACAGCGGGGAATTATTTACATCGACGAAATTGATAAAATTGCTCGCAAGAGTGAGAACCCTTCAATTACACGCGATGTTTCTGGCGAAGGTGTGCAGCAAGCTTTGCTAAAAATGTTAGAGGGGACGATCGCTAACGTACCACCTCAAGGAGGACGTAAGCATCCATATCAAGACTGCATCCAGATTGATACCAGTAATATCCTGTTCGTCTGTGGTGGTGCCTTCGTAGGCTTAGAAAAGGTTGTGGATCAGAGAGTTGGCAAAAAAGCAATAGGCTTTGTGCAACCTGGAGAAGGTCAGTCGAAGGAAAAACGGGCAGCAGATACTCTGCGTCATCTAGAACCGGACGACCTAGTGAAGTTTGGCATGATTCCAGAATTTATTGGGCGAGTGCCAATGGTAGCGGTAGTAGAGCCATTAGATGAAGAAGCGCTGATGGCGATTCTCACTCAACCACGCAGTGCCTTGGTGAAGCAGTACCAAAAGCTGCTGAAGATGGATAATGTCCAATTAGACTTTAAACAAGAAGCTTTGCGGGCGATCGCTCAAGAAGCTTACCGCCGTAAAACTGGTGCTAGAGCATTACGTGGTATTGTCGAAGAACTAATGCTGGATGTAATGTATGAGTTGCCATCCCGTAAGGATGTGACACGCTGTACAGTTACAAGGGAAATGGTCGAGAAGCGATCAACCGCCGAACTGATAATGCATCCATCTTCACTACCGAAACCGGAATCAGCTTAATAGTCATTAGTCATTATTAGCCAGCCAGTGCGGTTTGGGGTTCCCCTCTTTGTAGTCACTGGCCTTCATTAGTCATTTAGCAAAAGAAAAATGACTAATGATAAAGGATAAAGGACAAAGGACAAATGACAAATGTCTTATATTAATGTTCGTGGAGTTGAGCATTACTACGAATGGGTGAAAAAACCATCCAGTTTTTTGGTAAAACCAGTGATGGTTTTCATCCATGGTTGGGCTGGTTCGGCTAGGTACTGGAAAAGTACTGCTAATGCTCTGTCAGACCAGTTTGATTGTCTACTATACGATTTGCGTGGGTTTGGGCGTTCTTGTGGTCAGCCAACAATAGTTCAAGCTAGTGAGTCTGTTGTCGAGTCGCAGTCTCCCCAGGCAGAATCAGAGGCAATCAAAGAGTTAACCTATGAATTAGAGGAATACGCTGAGGACTTGGCAGCTTTACTAGATAAGTTACAGATTCAGCGTTTCTACATAAATGCTCACTCAACGGGTGCGTCTATTGCTACTTTGTTTTTTAATCGCTATCCCCAGCGAGTAGAGCGAGGTATTTTGACCTGTAGCGGCATTTTTGAATACGACGAAAAAGCATTTGCAGCCTTTCATAAATTTGGTGGCTATGTAGTTAAATTCCGTCCCAAGTGGTTAGGGAAAATACCATTTGTTGACCGGATGTTTATGTCTAGATTTCTACATAAGTCCATACCAAACTCTGAACGTCAGGCTTTTTTACAAGATTTTCTCGAAGCAGATTACGATGCAGCTCTAGGTACAATTTTCACTTCAGTCAGCAAGGCACAAGCTGAATTGATGCCGCAAGAATTTTCCAAACTGACTGTACCAACTTTGTTGGTGGCAGGGGAGTATGACAAGATTATTCCAGCCGAGATGGGGCGTCAAGCAGCTGCATTAAACGATAAAGTCGAGTTTGCTTTGATTCCTGGTACGGCGCATTTCCCGATGTTGGAAGATCCACCAACTTACCTCCGGCGGGTGAAAGAGTTTTTGCAATTTACAAAGCTATAGTAATCCTGTTTGATTGCTGAATCACTCGTAGAGACAGGGAACTTGTACTGAGCTTGTCCTGAGCCTAGTTGTTGGCGTAGCCTCTTGTAGAGAAGTATGGGGAATAGGGAATAGGGAAGAAGTTTCTATCCTTTGGGTTAACTTAAACCCAACTCTCGTTTTAGCAAGTTAATCGAGTTAGTGCCAATGTAATTTTCAACCTTAATCAGTTTGGGTGGGCGAATAATGTCTTCAAGGGCTATTTGCACCGCTGCTTGTACTGCTGCAAAGCTTGCTAGATCGCTAATTATTACCTCGGCTCTCTTGACGATCGCCTGAAGTTTATAAGCATCTTTTGGTTGGGAAGTCATTATCAGTAGTTCGTCCCCGCGTAGACCGTGTAGGATAACTTCCGCAGCTCGTGCAATTCCAGAACTGAGGCTAACTATACCTACACAGTTTTCTTTTGGTAAGGTTTTTAGTAGGTTAAGTTCTTTGGTGTAGTCGTAGATGTCCAGAGGAATCACCCGTACAGCTTTAGGAGCAGCGATCGCCTCTACATCTCCAATGAAATACCGACTTGTAACCACTGTAGCAGAGGTAGTTTTATCTAGCACAGCGGCTAATTCTTCCATTGCTACCAACTGTACTGGTATTTTCAAAGCTCGTTCTAATTCATACACCATCAATTCTCCAGCACCCATGTCGTGAGACGGAACTGCAACCAGTACTCGCGCACTACAACGCAAGCGCCAGTCAATTTCCGCTAAAAATAGCTCCCGTGCTTGACTGAGTGAACATCCTTGGGAGAGCAGTTCGTCTAGTACTTGCTGGACAACTTGATATGCGTTGGGATTTTGTTTAAGAATTGGCGATTGCAGCCTGCTACCGCCCTCATGACCTTGAGTACGGACATAAATTCCTGAACCAGCTAGACTTTCGACAAATCCGTCTTCCTCTAGCTGGCGGTAAACTTTGCTTATGGTATTCCGGTGTAACCCAGTTTGCATTGCTAGCGCTCGTGTGCTTGGCAATTTGTATCCAGGTGGATATTGCCGGGAAGCGATCGCAAACCGGATTTGATTAAACAGCTGGGTTGATGCGGGAATTTCACTGTCTGGCTGAATACGGAATTGAATCATCACTAAACCTCCTATGCACTAGTAGCGGCAAGTGACCAGTTGCATTTGCTAGATGTTAAATACTTTATTTACACATGAAGTTTTTCTGATGAAAGTTTCTAATGTGATCACTGTTGGTAATTGATAATTTGATTGGAAATAGCCTGGACATACTGGCATAGTTATATCAAACAATCACATAAGTTATCACACGCACTGGTAAAAATTATTATGACAGAGCGAGCAATCGACACCACAACAGTTAAACTTTCTCTACCAGACGCTAGGCGAACGCAAGATAATTTCCAAATAGAGGCTTATTTAGCACAACCTAAAGAATCTGGTTCTTACCCAGGAGTTGTGGTATTGCAGGAGATTTTTGGTGTTAACATTCACATTCGGGAGGTGACAGAACGGATTGCCAAACAAGGGTATGTGGCGATCGCACCTGCACTCTTCCAGCGTCAAGCTCCTGGCTTTGAAACCGGCTACACCCCGGAAGATATCGAAATTGGGAGAAAATACGCCATGCAAACTCAAGCATCAGAATTATTGAGCGATATCCAAATAACAATTGATTACTTCAAAAGCATACCTCAAGTCAAAAAAGATGGCTTTGGCTGTATTGGCTTCTGCTTTGGTGGTCATGTAGCCTATCTTGCTGCTACCCTACCAGATATTAAGGCTACTGCTTCCTTCTACGGTGCTGGTATCACTACTCGCACACCAGGAGGTGGCGCTCCTACCGTTACTCGTACAACCGAAATTACAGGCACTCTCTATGCTCTGTTTGGTACGGAAGATAGCAGTATACCCACTGAACAGGTTGACGAGATTGAAGCAGAGTTAGAAAAATACAAAATTCCTCATCGTGTGTTTCGCTACGATGGAGCTGATCACGGATTTTTCTGTGACCATCGTGGCAGTTATAATCCTAAAGCTGCGGCCGATGCTTGGGAGCAGGTAAAACAACTCTTTGGGCAACTGATTTGAAACCTATGCAACCAAAGTCGTTTTTTGTCATTGGTCTCTAGTCCTTACTAGTGACCAATGACAAGGGACAAATGACAATCTAAACTCCAGTAGCATCACCTCAAACAACTATTAATCTTCAAAAGTCATGAATTCCGAATCGAAACTTTCTCAAACAGCTAATTCGTCGTTCACAATGGACGATTTTGCCAAAGCACTAGAAAAACACGACTACCAGTTTCAAAAAGGCCAGGTTGTACACGGGAAAGTGTTTCAACTCGATCATGATGGAGCTTATGTCGATATTGGTGGCAAGTCGTCAGCTTTTCTTCCCCGCGATGAAGCTTCTTTGAGAGCAGTGACCGATTTATCGGAGGTGCTGCCATTGCAAGAGGAAATGGAGTTTTTGATTATCCGTGATCAGGATGCAGAAGGTCAAGTTACTCTTTCCCGAAAGCAGTTGGAAATTCAGCATATCTGGGAAAGACTGGCTCAAATGCAGGAAAATGCTCAGACGGTGCAAGTACGGGTTATGGGTGTAAATAAAGGTGGTGTCACCGTTGATATTCTCTCTTTGCGAGGTTTTATTCCGCGATCGCACTTAGCTGAACGTGATAACTTAGAAGCACTCAAAGGTCAAAATCTGAATGTTGGTTTTTTAGAAATTAATCGTAACACTAACAAACTCATACTTTCTCAGCGCTTGGCAACTCGCTCTAGTAACTTCAGCTTATTAGAACTAGGTCAGTTGGTAGAAGGTAAAGTGACTGGGATTAAACCTTTTGGCGTATTTGTAGATTTGGATGGTATTAGCGCGTTACTTCACATCAAGCAAGTGAGCCAAAAATTCATTGAATCTCTAGAAAAAGTTTTTCAAATCGGTCAACCGATTAAAGCTGTAATTATTGACTTGGATGAGGGTAAAGGTCGGGTTGCTCTTTCTACCAGAATTTTGGAAAACTTTCCTGGCGAAATGCTAGAGAATATTGACGAAGTAATGGCTTCATCTGAGGCACGTGCCAATCGAGCTAGTAGCAAAGCTGCTGAATAACTTTTAACACATAGCAGCGTTTTTATCCTAGCAATAGCTCTTCCGGAGTTCCTGTAATGTATCTTAAGTCAAGGCAAATTTAATCAACCCGACTAACCCGACTAATTTGCCCTAACTATACAACCTAGGTTCCCAAAGAGCTTGCGAAAATTCATTAGCAAAAAATTCTGCCTACAAATCATCGGGTAAATTTCTTACATAAAGGGTAGCCATCGCTCTACCTCATATTAGAATTTATGTCAAGCAGCCAAGGATGTGGTTGAGCATCAAGCAAGGACACAGTGCCCATACACCTAGTTTAATTCACAAACTATTCAACGGAGAGGGGGAGATTCGAACTCCCGGAGGTTTTAGCCTCATCCGATTTCAAGTCGGACGCAATCGACCACTCTGCCACCTCTCCAGTAAATCTGTCAAACTTGTGCTTGCCCTACTTTCAGACGTTATTCAGGCGCTTTCGTTGGTTAGCACTAAAGCTGACAGATAATACTATATCCTATCATCTACGCAGATTGCACTACTGGATGCGATCGCTCGTACACAATTTCCTCTGATGTCACTTGGAAATCATCCCCAACCCAAACTAGGGAGACTTGGGAAACCACACCCGCTTCTAAGGAAACAATCGAAAAATTACGCAACTTATCGCTGCCATTTTCCACAATTCTGGGCACACTGGCCGCATTCAAGTAAATTGTCCCCTCTGGACTTCTAAATACTGGCTTTCGCAGTACTTTTTTGGTATGCCGGAGAGTCCGGTGCATGTGACCAAATGTCACCAGAGGAATTATTTTACCAGTAGTGAGAGCCTGGGAAATCGCCTCGCCAAAATCTGGATCGCCAAAGTCGCCGCCTATAGGATGCCAGTCTTTGCCGCAGGGATCTTCTGGGCGATCGCCTAACCCACTAGGTCCATTGTGACCCAGAAAAATTATCGTCTCATAAGCGGCACTTTTGACTGCTTTGACGATGCGATCGGCAGATTCTTCCAGACTTGTCACACCATACCTTTGTTTACAGATGTCAGCAAATTTCCACTCTGGTCCACCCCAAGTGAAGGGACGACCCCCCACTACAGTTAAGCTCCAAGGTGGAAAATCCAACTTACCGTAACCAACATGGGCTGGGCCTAATAAATCTAGTTGTTCCTGTACCCAGTCTTCCTTGGAGCGGTCATAGGGGCATTTCTTACGTCCCCATTCCGTGGCAGTGTACCATGCATCGTGATTTCCCATCACCGCTGCTTTGGGAATGTCGATAGAGGCGATCGCTCTGACCACTTCCACCGATTCGTTACCAAAATCCCCTACAAACAGTACTAAGTCAACACCCAGATGCTTGAGTGCAATACCATCTTCTGCTTCCCATTGGTCGTGAACATCTCCAATTACAGCAATTTTGAGGGTTGTTGATTGAGTTTTCTGACTGGTCATGCCACTTTCCTTGCCGTCTATCTCCAGGATATGAAACTCAGCCGGATTTGGACACAATCCCAAGACATCAACCGTCCACCATTTTTGGTAAAAACTACTATAATTGATTCCACAAGACAAAACTTGCAACTTAACGCAACCCCTAACTGTGTTTACGACTGTACTAGCTCAACGAGACAAAACCCAACTGGGTGAACTACCACTAGATTTTTTTGCCGCCACCCTGAGTCTTAAAAAAGAACTTAACGCGGTTATCTTAGCGCATTACTATCAAGAGCCTGATATTCAGGATATTGCAGACTTTATCGGAGATTCATTACAACTAGCAAAAGCAGCAGAGAAGACCAATGCAGATGTGATCGTCTTTGCTGGCGTTCACTTTATGGCAGAGACAGCCAAGATACTTAATCCTAATAAATTGGTACTTTTACCAGATTTGAATGCTGGTTGTACTCTAGCAGACAGTTGTCCAGCAGAAGCGTTTGCAACTTTTAAAGCAGCACATCCGGATCATCTGGTGGTTTCTTACATTAACTGCTCTGCTGACATTAAGGCGATGAGCGATATTATCTGCACCAGTTCCAACGCTGTCAAAATTGTGCAGCAGATACCGAAGGAACAGCCGATTATTTTTGCCCCAGATCGGAATTTGGGACGGTATGTTATGGAACAAACTGGGCGAGATTTAGTATTGTGGCAAGGTAGCTGTATTGTTCATGAAACCTTTTCAGAAAAGAAAATTGTGCAGTTGAAAATTGCCCACCCAGAAGCAGAGGCGATCGCACACCCAGAATGCGAAAGTAGTGTATTACGCCACGCCAGCTTTATTGGCTCTACAGCGGCTTTACTCAAATATTGTCAACAGAGCAATGCCAAAAAATTTATCGTTGCGACAGAGCCTGGTATCATTCACCAAATGCAAAAATTAGCTCCTGACAAGCACTTCATTCCTGCCCCGCCAATGAATAATTGCAATTGCAATGAATGCCCATTTATGCGGTTAAACACCTTGGAAAAACTTTACTGGGCGATGAAAAATCGCAGTCCTGAAATCACAATGTCAGAGAATATCCGTCTGGCTGCACTGCGACCAATTCAACGGATGCTGGAGATGAGCGTTTAGTTAGGTTTGTATGATTTGTAGAGATACTCTTAAGAGCATCTCTACAAATTTTGTTGGCTTTGAAAAAGATTTGGTGCCCCTTGAAACTTGGGCATTTCACAACCAATAGTAATCCTTATCTTTGTACATGATTACTTGCCTCATCTTCGGTTTTTCCCAAAACTAAAATGTTTTGTGATGTTGTTAATTATCGAAGCGCTTCAACTGAGTAACCGACGCTCTACTAAAAATATAGTCTACTTCATAAACTATGATTTACTCTTATCTGCCTCTTTCTGCGCTGCCTCACTATATTTTCTGTATAGCTTAGTGCGAATCTGAGCTTCTTGATAGCGGCTGTGTTTTGGTGTAACAGTGCTCATCATATCTGAAGCTTGTTGCCATCTGGCAGCTAGCTCTAACCACTGAGTTGAGGTGATGGCTGTTTTACCAGATACAGAAGCTTGGTTGGCAAGTCGAACTGATGCTACAAATGGGTCGTCTAATGCTTCATAAAGGCTATTTCTATCAGCACGAGGTAGTGATTTTGCTCGACTATCGTTAGTATTTGCTGTAGTTAAAGATTGGGAGGAGTCTAGTTGTATTAAGTTTTTCAATTTATCGCCTAACTGAGCATAAACAACCCAACCGAGCAACAAGAGTGAACATAAACTGACTGCTGTTACTGTCCCTGTTTTGGGTGAAATTTTGTGTTTTTCTTTATTAGTAACTATTAGAGGATGAGATGATTGTGTTTTAGGTAAATTTATTTTTTTTAGTTCATTCTGGGCTTCTGTGAAATCTTTAATTAGTTGCTTTAGGATATTTGGCTGAACTAATGTAACTTCCTGTGACCAAAGCAATTGATTCTCGCGATCGCTACAAATTTCCTTTAACCAAAGTAATTGCTGTTCCCGAACAATTCGACTGTTAATATTGACTCGGCGAATGTTACGTGGTGCGATTGAATCAAGAATTTGTTGGATTTGTTCTACTAAGGGAGATTGCTCTAGTTGCTCTACCCTAGCCGCTTCACAAAGAAGTTGTAAGACACCATCGGAAAAAATGGCTCTGGTTCTAACACCAGACTTAGCAAGCTTTTCATTCAATAGTTGAATAATCGCAGCAACGCTACCTTGGTGAGCTTGCCAAGCAATGTCATTTATCCGATCTACCATTGGAGATTTAGTGATAGCTCTTCCACCCTGACTTATCAACTGACTCATTAATTTAGAGACTCTATTCTACTGATCTTTATCTTGTCTTCGATTTTACGAGTAAAAACTTGAGGTTGCCAAATAAAATCATAAAAATAAAGCCCCCTTCTGAAGTTGAGAAGGAAGCTCTGTCTACGTCAGTCATGATAGCGCCCATGCTCGAGTAATATGCAAGTTTTGAACCTCACACGACTGAAAGTCGCGTGATTCCTGCTTCAATGATCTCTGCCGGAATCACTTCAGGACTGACGAGTTCTCCACAGGCGTTTTTTATAACCTCCGGCGTACCGACGGCGGTTAATAATCTCAAACCTTCACTTAATATATTAAGTGCGGCGTTTTTATCCCTCAAATTATAACTATTACATTGTGGACAAGACCATTCACGCAGCTTTAAATCTTTAACCAAAGGGTTAATAAAATCGCAATGGTTACAAGTTTGAGATGAGGGATAAAAAGTACCAACTTTCTGCACAAGTCTGTCGTGCCACAAAGCTTTATATTCCAACATTGTAATGAACTTAGTCCAACTAACGTCTGAAATACTCAACGCTAATTTGTGGTTCTTCACCATGTTGGCGACTCGTAAATCTTCGATACAGATAATACTGTTTTCTTTGATTAATCGGGTTGACAGCTTATGCAGAAAGTCATCTCTCAAATTTGTAATCCTTTCATAAGTACGAGCCAGCTTGATTTTGGCTTTAACTCGGTTGTTACTACCTTTTGCACTACGGGATAGTTTTTTGTGCGCTTTACGTAATTTCCTTTTTTGAGTTCGATAATATTTGGGATTATCTACAACTTCACCATCACTTGTAACAAGATAAGATTTGATCCCCAGGTCTAAACCAATATTTCGAGAGACTTGAGGGTGTTTCTCTATCTCTGTTTCACACAAAATACTAGCAATATATTTGCCTGATGAAGTGCGAGTTACGGTAACGTTTATAATCGTTCCACTAATATCCTGAGATTTATGAAACCTTACCCATCCACACTTTGGAAGCTTTAAACGATTTTTTATTACTTGAATATTGCCGTTAGTCAGATTAGTTTTGTAAGACTGCTTACATCCATGCTTCTTTTTAAACTTAGGAAAGCGGAAAGCCCTGTGCGGGGAGAAGTGCGGTCTTGAGGTCTCCCCAAGAGGAGCAACTTCGGCGGGTTCCCCCCGTTGAAGGGACTTTTCAAGACAGCCTACACCCTTTTTCCCTTTCATCTTCTTTAAGTCAGCAAAAAAGTTTTTGTATGCTGTCTCTAAATTCTTGAGTGAATTCTGTAAGGCAAACTTATCTACTTCTTTCAACCATTCAATTTCTTTCTTGAGTATAGTTAGCTTTTGACTACAAGCATTGTAGTTTAAGGTTTTCTGCTCAGTCCTATATAACTCTTGTCTTAGTGCCAAAAAGCGGTTATATACATATCTTGCACAACCAATCGTCTTGTTGATTAAGACCTCTTGATTGTGTGTCGGTATGAGAGTAACTTTAAATGCTTTTTGGATGGATGACAATTTCTTTAATTTGTTGAATACCTTTCAATCTTAACACAAAGTGACACCTAATATAGAGCGCCTAACTCATGACTGGAAGTCACGAGTGTGCGGCTTGAAGAAATCAAATGGTTAGCCAAGAAAAAAAGCAAGATAATTGTCTACGTATGGCTTGCTGAATATAATTGTAATATAGACCAGATAAGGATTTTAATCCTTTTTCCAACAAACAAGTGTAAGGTCTTATAAACCTTGGCTGACAATCCTTAAACGGTAGAGACGACAACGCCTCTAAAAATACTTGTGCCTTTGGAGCATCAACTGTTGAGTTAGGCTATGTCAGACAGACTGTGCCTGCAATCGCTATATTCTAGTCTAGAATCCTGCCAATTTAATTCGGGGGAGTATGTCACAGCTTCTTCTTTATAAGCGGGCGGCGGGAATCGAACCCGCATTAATAGCTTGGAAGGCTATAGTTTTACCACTAAACTACGCCCGCGAATTTCCAACCTTATAAGTATAACATAGCTTTAACTAAAATTCAAGTATTTAGTTATCAAGGCAGAGGTTGTATTCTAATACGTACCATAAGATTGCTAGGCTTTGGATCATTTGGATCATTATCGTATGCAGGTTCAAATTCCCAGCCTTTGAAAACTTGATCGGCAACGAAGTCTTCATAGTAGCTTCTTTCATCTACTGGTACTGCCTCATCTTCAACATCAATCTTCTCAAGTTTGCCTTTTTCAGAAATTGTTAATATTACAGTGAATTCTACAGGCTGACCAGGTTTCTTTTCAATAAACTTTACATATTCAAGACCTTTGGGAAATGGCTCGTCGCTTATTTTGATCTTAGCTGGGTTATTATGTCCATCCCTTTCTACCTGTTGAGGTTCTCCTACCAAACTTGCTAATAGAGTTCCACTAGGTGCATTAGGGGTTTGTGAGGAGGCTCGTTGAAGTTGCTCAGCCTGTGCTCGTTGAAGTTGTTCAGCTTGTGCTCGTTGAAGTTGTTCAGCTTGTGCTCGTTGAAGTTGCTCAGCCTGTGCTCGTTGAAGTTGCTCAGCCTGTGCTCGTTGAAGTTGCTCAGCTTGTGCTCGTTGAAGTTGTTCAGCTTGTGCTTGTTGAAGTTGCTCAGCTTGTGCTCGTTGAAATTGCTCAGCCTGTGCTTGTTGAAGTTGCTCAGCCTGTGCTTGTTGAAGTTGCTCAGCCTGTGCTTGTTGAAGTTGCTCAGCTTGTGCTCGTTGAAGTTGCTCAGCTTGTGCTCGTTGAAATTGCTCAGCCTGTGCTTCTTTATTTTTGGTGAAAGCTATTGTACTTCGATCTTGAGTACTAGGGGCAGATTTTGCTGTTAACTTATCTTTTGGAATTACTTGCTTTGGTAAATTTGCTTCTCGTAACTTTTGACTTGTGGATGGTGGCTTAGGCGAGACTTTTTTTGGTTTAGAAGCAACTTTTCTCGCTCTTGCTTTTGTTTGAGAATAAATCTCTACAACCTCAATCGGAATAGCGGCTTTATTCTGTTGCTGCCACAAGCGGCTAAACTGAGATGAGCGCATCAGCCAGAACGCCAGCAAGTGCAGAGAGACGGAACCTACAATGACGGCAATCCACAAACCTGGTGGATCGGTGTGTCGCCTCCAGACTTTGGCTGGAATTGGAGTTTTGTCTGTAACCGATGGTGTCATATTATATTTTAAACTGGATATGATTTGGCACTCTTACACAATGCTAATGCTTCAAATCCAGACTGCTGAATTTTAGCGATTAACCATTAGCTCTGGTGTAACAGCAAAAGTCAGAACTGTTTCATCGATTCCTTTTAGTTCTAGCGGACTACCTTTAGTAATTTCTTCTTCTTGCAAATAATCTGCCACGGCAGCAGAAACCAGGATAGTACCGGGAACAGCGGCAGATTGCAACCTAGCAGCAATATTCACACTTGGGCCAATAGCAGTGTAGTCTGCACGTTCAGCGCTACCAAACATACCCACAACAGCTGTACCTTGGTGAATACCACAACGGAACTGCACGCTAGTAAGTCTATCGCCGTCGAATACACCTTGCTCTCGCCAACGCTGGTTTAACGGAACTAGTGAGCGGTGCATTGCTCTTGCTGTATTAATGGCACGCCGCACCTGTTCATTGGGGGTTAGTTCTTCCGGCGCTCCATATAAAGCTAAGATAGCATCTCCCATAAATTTATCGACAGTGCCGCCATTGTTAAATACAACCTTGGTCATAGTTTCTAAATATTCATTTAGCAACTCTGCCACTCGCCGGGATCTGAGGGTATTTGCTAGCTGCGTAAAGCCCACAATGTCACTAAACAAAACTGTAATCAAACGTGGTTCTGGGCGCAAATCTAGTGTCAGATCTCCTGCTGCGGCTTTTTGTACCAATACAGACGGTAAAAAGCGCTTTAGCACCGATTCTGTTAAATAAGTATTTAACTCCAAAATCCGTCGTTCATTTTCCTTCAAAGCTAAAAGATTTCGAACTTCCGCCAGAAGTTCCCGATCATTGAATGGTTTTGCTAAATAAGCATCCGCGCCATGTTCTGTGCTTTCAATGCGAGTTTCTTCATCAACTTTCGCTGTGAGCAGAATGATTGGTGTTCCTTTTAACTTCTTCTCATTGCGAATCATCTGAATCATCTCCAGTCCACTCACTAAGGGCATCATCAAGTCGGTAACAATTAAGCTGGGTGAAATTTTCTGAGCTATACCGTACCCTTCGTAACCGTTACGAGATGTCTGTACTCTATAGCCGTTGCGGCGAAGAATATCAGATACATAAGCTCGCAGATCTGGATTGTCGTCTACGACCAAAATTAAGTGCTGAGTGCCGAGTTCTGAATGCTGAGTGTCAGGGCTGGGTGATAAGTCTTCTTTTGTAATACTTTCAATATTGTCTGCTGTTGGCTCTAATAGTTCTAAATCAGCCAATTCTACACTAGCGCGGCTTGTATTGAGTTCACAAGGTTTTTCTAGTATTTGTTGCACGGGTAAGTGAGCACTACCAGTAAGCAGACATAAGGTAAAGGTAGTCCCTTGTCCGTAAACTGATTCGACAGTTACTTTCCCACCATGCAATTCCACCAATTCTTTAACTAAAGCCAAACCCAAACCACTGCCTTCATAGGAGCGATTTGCTGAGCCTTCGGCTTGGCGAAAGCGTTCAAATAAATGAGGAATTTGTTCTTGAATAATGCCAATTCCAGTGTCTTGTATTTGTAATATGCAACGGTCATCTTCAGACTGTAGTCTGATGCTGAGCGTTCCCCCTTCAGGTGTAAACTTCATGGCATTTGATAGGAGATTATAAACCACCTTGTCAAATTTTTCCATATCCAAATAAACCGTTGAACATTCACTCAAATGGATATCGAGATGTAGTCCCTTTTTCTCACAGTAGGGGCGAAACGACTCAACAATTTGATTGACAAATTCAACTAAATCGCAAGGGTGGAAACTAGGTTGCATTCTCCCGGCATCCAAGCGTTGCAGATCAAGCAGTTGATTTACCAGTCGCAACAGGCGGCGGGAGTTACGCAAGGCGATCGCACATTGAGAGTAAGATAACCCCTCACCAGCTGCCACCGCCGACTCTAAAGGCCCTTGAATCAAGGTTATGGGAGTGCGAAACTCATGGGAGATATTTTGAAAAAATTCGGTTTTTTGTTTGTCTAATTCCAATAAACGTTCAGCTTGCTGGCGAGTTTTTTGGTATAAACGTGACTGCTGCACAGCGATCGCCGCTTGCGCTGCTACTGCTTTAGCTAAGTTGATATCAGATAAAACCCATCGACGTGCGTTGCTACCTTCACGCAGGGTGATACTACCGATACATTTACCATCAGCCAATAATGGGACGACCATTAGCGATCGTGTCGGCATTTTCAAAGGCAAATCAAAGTTCTGAATTTCTAGAGGAGAATGGTTTGTATCAGCAATTACCAATGGTTCATGTGTCCGCAACAATTCTTGCAGGATCGGATTATCCTTGATTGGTGCTTGATAATCAGGTGATTGCTGACTCAAGCCGTGTTTATTGCTACTTATGCACTTTTCTTGGGCTTTTGCAAGGTAATCCTCTGGATTTTGAGAACTGTCATACAACCCTACACACTGGACAAACTCATCTTCCTCTGTCCACAAAGACAACATGCAGCCATCAACTTGTAAAGCTTGCCCCAGTTGTTGTGTAATAGCTGCAAAGATGTCTTGAGGGTTTAGGCTAGAGCGAATCGCGCTAGTAATCGTATTAATCAGAGCTTCTCGTTTGGCAAGGGCCCGTACTTGCTCGTAAGCATAGGCTTGAGACAACGCCAGGGCTGCTTGATCCGCTACCATCAACACCAACTGTACCTCCTCCTCCCCCCAGAAGTGGGGCTGAAAAAGCTGATGCAGTGCCAGTACTGCCATCAATTCTTGTTGACAAATCAGTGGCACAACTAAACTGGAACAAATGTTAGCGGCAGCAAAAGCAGCGCCACGTTGATGCCATTCGGC
Organism: aff. Roholtiella sp. LEGE 12411; assembly: GCF_015206995.1. Lineage (GTDB taxonomy): Bacteria > Cyanobacteriota > Cyanobacteriia > Cyanobacteriales > Nostocaceae > Komarekiella. The sequence goes on from NZ_JADEXR010000015.1 coordinate 52,895, forward strand.
AGTATCGCCCTGAATATGTTGATCACCTGCCACATCGTGAATCACTTGCACTTCGCGGGTTTCCCACACCGTCTGAACTATCAAGGAGGAGGAGGGAATAGGGGGAGGTGGGGAAAAAGAAGAATGAGTTTCTTCCCCACTCTCCCACTCCTCCACTCTCCCTACCTCATTTGGAGCTTTCTGGTAAATGAATCCTTCATCTGCCAACTGCTCATCTTGGAAGGGACGTAACAGACAGACATCCACCTCCAACATGTGACCCACTGTATCCACAATTGCTTGCAAAATTTGCCGATAGTCTAAGGCACTGCGGATAGTATTGGTGACAGTGTTCAGCAGAGATTCTTGACGAAGTGTGCGGGTAAGTTCGCGGGTGCGGGCTTTAAGAACATTGTGGGTATCCAAAGCTTGGCGTACTAGTGCTTTAAGATCTTCTGCTTCCCAAGGTTTAGTTACATATTTGAATACCTTACCAGCGTTAATTGCTTCCACCAGATCTTCGACATCGGTGTAGCCAGTTAAAATAATCCGGATAATATCTGGATACTGAGTGGCTGTCAGGCTCAAAAATTCAGTACCGCTCATCATCGGCATTCGTTGATCTGAGATGATCACTGCGACCTCCCCCTCTTGGGAAAGCAAATCGAGTGCCGCAGGACCAGAGGTTGCCCTTAGCACCTTATAGTCGCGATAGAAAGTGCGGTAAAGCAAGTCAAGGTTGTCTGGTTCGTCATCGACAACCAAAATTTTAGGCTTACTGTTTACTTGGGATTTCATGCACCGCTTTCCTGCAGCAACGGCAGTCGGATAAAGAATAATCTGATCAGGTAAAGATGTTTCTGAGCCAGGCCAAAGCAGAGCATTTCGACCAATAAAGCTGTTTGGCTACATGACTGCTGAGTGTAGAAGCGTTTACTCACAGTAATTCGTCTCAATGGCTTGTGCCGATTTCTATTCGCTTTGATGCAGCGCAATTGGTTTCATAGTCAGTTTTAATGTTACAGAGTTGATACTTGCTTGCCAAATTTTCCCTCACCTCCGGTGAGAAATGTTTAAATACTACATACAGTGCTCAAAGCTGGTGGTAAAATCCAGATGAAGCTGCATATTAAGTTTTCCCTTCGCAGCAGTTGCACTAACACATGCAGGTAAATTTTATTTATAGTAGTCATGGTAGAGTCAGTAATATTACAACAATGAGATTTAAAGGCAACGTATACTATTAGACAAATAACTCTTTCAATTTAGCAATCAAAACTATAACTAAGACAAATATTACCAGTAGAGAAATTGGAGACTAGGGATTAGAAAATCTCCCAGATTCTTCCCTGGTGCCCATATAGCCTGTCCCTATTAACCTAGTAGCTGAATAATTTTGGTGTAGTGCGAATTGAATAAGCAAGTCAGTACCGCAATCAAGGGTGATTTGAAACCAGCTTTGCCAGAGGTGTAATTGCATAACAATTTTGTAGGTAATGCTATTAACAGGTTATACTATGCGTCTACCTGCTCAATCCAGCTACCACCACTGTCAACTTTTTTCATACTAAATAACTTGCTAACTTTTTTAACCTAAAACCAAGATGCGCTTAAACCTCCTGAACTAAAGAGTGCAGATTTATGAAACTGCAACTCTTAAGACTCCTTGAGCCACGCAGGTTATAAAATCCAAAGCAAATTTTTGCACTTTGTTTGATCTACAATCAAAGGCTAATTCGTAATCTCAGCGTCAGTTCAATCACCTGGGTAGCTCTTGAGTTTTACCCAGGTGCGGATGGTGTTTTAGGATATTTGAGAAGATTTCCGTGAATAAAATCAATACTAAACTAGCCTTGACATCTTGGTTTTTTCGTCCATCCCACCAACAACCGATCACGTCTGCTGTCAATCCAACTTCTAGCCAATTTCAAATCCGTGCGGCTACATCTGCTGATTTGACTAGTGTTGCTCAAATCATTACTGACAGCTTTCACTCGCAAAAGGGTATGTGGGGATGGACTTTTCCATTGTTGCGTTTGGGTGTTTATGAAGATTTAAGGCATCGCCTAGCGTCACCTACACCCCATCAAGTTTGTTTAGTTGCTGTTGATGTTACTAATGGTGAGGCTAATAACTTAGTGGGAACTGTGGAGATGAGTGTACGTTTGAGTGATTCGTGGGCCCAGTTTGGTAGGAGTTTTCCTTATCTATCAAACTTAGCGGTTCACCCAAAATACCGTAGGCATGGTGTGGGATCAGAATTACTAATTAGCTGTGAAAAAGTCTCTCAAGATTGGGGGTTTCAAGACTTATATCTCCACGTGTTGGAAAATAACTATCAGGCAAGGCAGCTTTATTTTAAGCTGGGATATAGGGTGCATAAAGTTGAATCGAATTGGAATACGTATCTTTTAAGACGCTCACGCCAAATACTGTTATTAAAACATCTAAATTCTGACTCAACTATCTGAATTTCCTTGGGTTCTGTTCGATGCATCACCTCGACACGAGCTTGCATCATCAGCCAAACAGCAAGAGCGAATTTCTCACCGTTATAGCCTGAATCTAAGGTGTTGAATTTGGGTGTTTTTAGATGATATTTCTTCATAAATAAGAACAGAATAGATGTGAGTAAATATCAAATGGGGGTTGGTGGTTAATGAATAAATTAAATATCATTGAATCTATTTTTGATAAATACAAATATTTTTACTTTAGATGTTAATAACAAATATTTTTTATACGTAAATTAATCGATTATAATTAAATGCATTCACAAGTTCACAACTTTGAAAATTTCAACGCCTCATAATAACTTTGTAATTAAGATATTTATCTTTATAAAAACTTTAAGCAAACAGTCGTACAGTTGGAGACAAATCTAGTTATATCTCATAAAATATGATTACTCAATTACTGAACAACCCCTATTTATTCTCATCTTAGTTAAATTTTCCTGTAAATTGTTGATGATAAGAAAATTCAAAAACTTAATTTGATGTAAAATCTAGTTCTGCTTTGAAGTGCATACTACAAAATTCGTTGAAAGTTTGACAAAACATGGATAGCGAAAAGCGCCGACGCTATCAGACTGCTATGTTATCAACTTATTACCCAGACACCAGTTTCCTTGACCATCCTGTCATGCCTGATGGGACTGAGCAATCGCAAGGCTCGGATATCCTCAAACTTTTACATACTGGAAAAGTTTTCATCGTCAATAGTCGCAAGCGGAATGGATTAATACTCTTTAAACGCTATCACGCAGAGTTTGCTGGGCCTGGAGCAGCAGTGGGTGGGGATTACGATTGCGATTGCCACAGAGCACTGCCTATAGGCAATCTTTCTAATCAGTTTTTATTAACTCCTGAATCTAATGAGGAGCGTCAAAAAGCTTACTTGATTAGACGACAGTGGATTCGGTTAATCAAACAGATTACAGAAAACCAGATGCCCCAGCAGCGAGTCCAGAAAATTCTTGATCAATTTGAACAATATTTTCTACCAGAAATAGTGGCTTATTTGCCGGATGTTGCTTTTGCTCTTTTAGTGGGTGTCCTACCACAAACAGTGGGAACAGTACGCCGTTTGGGCAGCGAAGTTGATAATAAGTTTAATTACTGAGTGAATCGCTAAGAGTCAAGGTTGTTCAAAGCAGCTTGTACTCGCTTTAAGGTTCGGGCGTTTTCTTCGGTTGTCCCTATAGTAATTCTCAATCCTCCGCTAATTTGCCGCACAAGAGTGCCGTGACTCCGGAGTTTTTGATATAAACTTTTTAAAGCAGCGTCTTGGAAATGAGAGCCTTCTGGTTTAAGACGCAGATAAATAAAGTTAGCAGTACTTTCTGTAATTTGTAATGTTGGATGTTGAGACAAAGCTTCGATGAGTTTGGCTCGTTCACTCAGGGTATGGGAAATCGCCTCGAGTAAAAGTGTGCGGTTTTGCAAAACACCTAATGCTGCTACTATAGAAAAGCTAGGGAGATTGTAAGGTAAGCGGACTTTTTCTAAGATAGCGATCGCCTCTGGATGAGCAACACAATAGCCAACGCGAAGAGCTGCCAATCGGAAAGCCTTAGAAAAAGTACGTAGTATAATCCAATTGGGGCGATGTACTAATTCACTAACTAGGGTACTCTGACTAAATTCAAAGTAAGCCTCATCAATAACTACCAAAATCTCTTCGCTCAAACTTTTTAACCATGCTAATTCTGCTGTAGTTAAGCTATTAGCAGTTGGAGAATTAGGATGTACTACGAAAACCACCCGAATGGGGGGATTTTGAGTTTTTTCGATTGTAGACTGTGCAGCTTTTAAGTCAATTTCAAAATTTGTTTCATTTCTGCCCACTGCCACTACAGGGATGCCCAAAGTTTGTGCCAAAATCCCATACATCGAGAAAGTAGGGTTGGCAACTAGAATGCAGCCCTCTCCTTTAAGACAGGTGGCGATTAATAAAGAGCGAATCAGTTCATCTGAACCATTGCCTACAGAAATATTAGCAGCAGTGAACAGGGATGGTGAAAGAGCAGCTGACTCATTGACGTACTCGGCGATCGCATCTTTGAGTGTCTCATGTCCGCCATCAGGATAACGATTTGTTTCAATTACTTGCTGATACGTCCAGGCTAGTTTTTCTTTTAACTCAGGTGGCAAATCATAGGGACTTTCATTCGTATCCAGTCGATCAAACTGTGCTGAAACAGATCCGGCTGTATCACTGCTGGGATGGGGTTTATATGCGTGTATCTTGGTTAAATCTGACCTGATAAATGGAAGCATAATTTTAGTAATTAGTCATTAATGACAAAAAACAAATGACAAAGAACAAGTAAGAGTTTAATATTTTACAGCTTCAAGGTAACTTGCAGAATAGGCGAAGTGCTTGCCAAATTTCTTCCATAACATTACCTAAGGCATGATTGTCCTCCAGTTCCACTAACTCCACCCAAGGACGCGATTGCACAAAATCACGACTAGCTTCAATAGGGATGACTTCATCCTGCTTTCCATGCAAGATCAGCGTGGGGATAGGACGTTGCAAAACTTCCTCTTGATATTGAGCAGCGTCTTTAACAAAATCGTAACTTAGGGGAAGCGTAGACGCGGAGCGGCTTGTCATTAGACATCGCCCCTCCCCATAGTGGTAGACCATGAGATATTTGTCCCTTTGCCAACGCTGCACTTCTTCATCTCCTAACTTGGGCAACCAATGGGATAAAAACCCAAAAGCTGGTGCTAGCAAGACCAAGCGTTGTACTTGTAAATGTCGCTGTGCCAAATGGGCAGCGGTCAAACCGCCTAAACTTGAGCCAATCAGCACTACAGGTACAGAATCATCACTGAATTCTGCGGCTACTTGTGTTATCTGACGAGTGATGGTCAGATGAGAAAAATCCCCAGCATTCAAATCGGGAATTTTTAGGTTTGTCTGAATTTGGGCAAAGCGATCGCTTATATTTTGTGCTTTAGCAGATTTAGGACTGGAAGCAAAGCCGTGAAGATATATAAACTGGGTAGCCATTAAGTTTTCTCATTTGCAGAGCCAAGGGTTAAAAGTTGAAAGTTATTAATTTTACTCCTTGACTCTTGTACAGACATCATTAACTGCGTTTCTACTTTTGTACAGACACGATTAATCGCGTCCTTGACCACTTACCGCAGCGTGACGAATTCCTCTGCTGCTGAAGGATGGATACCAACGGTAGAATCAAAATCTTTTTTAGTTGCGCCCATTTTGACAGCGATCGCTACCCCTTGGATTATCTCAGCTGCATTTTCTCCCACCATGTGAGCGCCCAGTACTTTATCAGTGTCGCTATCAACCACCAACTTCATCATTATCTTCTCTTGTTTACCGGTCAAACTATGGTACATCGGGCGGAAACGAGTGCTGTATATTTTCACAGCATCGCCGAGTTGTTCCCGTGCTTGCACTTCCGTCAAACCGACTGTAGCGGCTTCGGGTGTGGAAAATATGGCTGTTGGCACAGTTTCGTGACAAAATACACGGCGATTAGTTCCGAATTCGCTATCAGCAAAGGCGCGACCTTCGCCAATGGCTACGGGAGTTAAATTTAAGCGGTCAGTAACATCGCCCACGGCAAAGATATGCGGTTGACTAGTTTGACTATATTCATTAACTGCGATCGCACTCATGGTCTTGTAGCCAGGCCCTTCGACGGAACTGGAAACAACATCAATCCCAGCATTTTCTAAACCCAGTCCATCTATATTGGGAATTCGACCAGTCGCCACTAAAAACACATCAGCAATTACTGGTTGTTGATCTTCCTCTGATAAAGTCAGTTTCAACCCTTCCGGCACGCGTTCAACTGCTTTGATCACATTATTTTTGATCAGCCGAATTCCGTGGTTCGTCATCCCCTCTTCAATTCCGGTGCGGATGTCTTCATCAAACCCCTTCAAAATCTTTTCACCTCTGGTAATCTGCGTCACCTCAGAGCCTAAACCGCGCATTATACAAGCAAATTCCGTGCCTATGTAACCAGCGCCAATAATCACGATATGTTTCGGTTGTTCTTTGAGATGAAAAATCTCATTAGAGGTAATTCCATTTTCCATACCTGGTAAATCTGGTTTAACAGGACGGCCGCCAACAGCAATTAAAATTTTGTCTGCGGTAACTTTGCGTCCATCAACTTCTACAGTGTGGGGATCTACGAGTGTAGCGCGATTGGGAATTAGTTCTACCCCCGCTTTTTCTAAAAAGCTGATGTGTAGCTGTGACAGTCGCCGAACTTCCTTATCTATAGACGTAATGAAATGTTCCCAGTCCAGTTCCGGCTTACCTACTTTCCAGCCATAACCTGCGGCATCATCTAATAATGCAGGAAAGTGAGAGCCATAGACCATGAGTTTTTTGGGAACGCAACCACGAATTACACAAGTACCGCCAACTAAGTCGTTTTCAGCGATCGCTACTTTAGCACCATAGCTAGCCGCTCGTTTGGAAGCTGCTAAACCCCCAGAACCAGCACCAATTACAAACAGGTCGTAATCAAAAGTCATAAGTTTATATATCTCTTTAACAACAAGTTGGTTTCTGGGAACTTACACAGAGAACTTAATTGAACTACAAAGGATATCCGGTGAATCCTGCGTAAATCCTGTCCTTGATTTAATCTAGCGTTAGCAGATGCTCTCCTGTTAGTCGTGAATCTTAAACTAATGAGAAGGTCTGTTACAAACTAATTAAAAAAAAGTGCCACCAAGCTTAAAAGCTAGTAGCTTATCTGATAAGTACAAATGTAAAGCGAACTGATACAAAAGTGGAAAACTCGTTTTCTCACCTTCCCATCACCTTTATTGTCTTGCCGGAGCCTTCAATCCACGACGTTCCAGGATTTGCCGCACCTCTGGGCTGGGATTATAGTTATAACCGTAGGAAGAGTTTTCTGTGTCATCCATAATCTGAGGTGTGAGCAACACAATCACCTCATTACGTTGATTGCTTCTATTTGTTCTTCTAAACAGCGAACCAATTAGTGGAAGATCACCCAAAATGGGAATCTTAGAGACACTTGTCCGGTCTGAGTCTTGAATGATGCCTGAAAGGATGAGCGTTTGGCCATCTCGTAGACGAATTAAGCCAGAAGTAAGAGAACGTGTAGAAACCAAAAATATTCGTTGGCTATTACCACCCAAATTAATATCTGCTGGAGCTTGAGGAGATGAAACAGTAGGGGCTACAGAAAGAGAGACAAAACCATTGTCATCAATTCGTTCAACCTTTACAGCTAGAGTTAAACCTACAGTTTCTTTATCAGCTGTAACTGTTTCTGAGGAAGTACCATCACCACGAGTTATTTCCCTCTTAACGTTCCCCACTACTTGTTGGGTCAGCCTAACATCAGCCGTCTGACCTTCTTGCACAATTAAAGTCGGGTCAGTCAAAATCTTGGCGTTGCCATTTGTCACCTGAGCCTGCAAGCTAGCAAGAAACCGTTTGGGGAACTGAAATAATGTAGGTAGGCTGAATGTATATGCATCTCTAGTTGTCGTGGGTTCAAAGCCGAACCTGGAGGGTTGACCAGTAACAGGATCAATCTCTATTGGTACAATTCGATTTGAAAATGTTCCAGGTGTAAAGTTTGTGATTCCAGGCTGTAGTGGATTGTCGCTTACAGCAGGATCAGCTGATGGTCTGCCACCTTGTGGATTAAAAAATCTATCCCCCAGAAATGTTCCTCCTGCAACTGGATTCCTGACGACTGGTGTACTAGTCACACTACTTGTCGCTTCTGCACTAGTAGCTGGCCTGGAACCACCAAAATTCAGAGATGCTGCACCGCCATCATTGGTAAAGAAGTTATTGCCAATCCCAAAGGAAAAGCTAGTGTTTTTGTCCTCGGTATTTAAGAGGTTAACATCAATAATTTTGACATTAACTACCACTTGACGACGGCGGAGATCAAGCGGAACAATTTGAGCCATTGCCATTTCAACTAGCCTAGGAAGACCAATTAAGGTGATAGTATTCGTTCGCGTATCTCCTGATACTTGTAAACCTCGAAGTATGGGAATTGAGTCAGTAAATTTAATCCTTTGTGCAGTAAGAGCCGTGTCTTCAGTCGCCTTTTTATTTTCAGTATCTTTACCTACAACTTCTGTAGTGACCCGAGTGGTCTGTTGTTCAGCATTGACAGCACTTTCTGCTCCTAGGTTAACTAAAACCCTTAAAATATCTTGCATTGCTGCTTGATTCAGTCTCACGTTACGCACCACTACATCACGAGTGGAATTAGGCAGCTTAGGCCCGACAAAAACGGTGCGTCCACTACGGCTGGCTTCTAAACCACTCAGGCGCAAGACGTAGTTAAATACATCTTGCACTGGCTCGTTTTCTATATCTAGGGATATTTTTTGATATATTAGCTTTTCGGTATCACCAGTATTAGTCTGAGACACAGAAGTATTCTTACCATCTCCTTCTTCTCCTCCTGCATAAGCCAAGTTCATACCAGCAGCACGGGCAAGTAGTGACAAAACCTCACGCACTGGCGCATCTCGCAACACCAAGCGGGGTACACGTTCTTGAGTTGCCAAATCAACAGTGCTAGGAGACGCATCAGTATTAGAAATGGCGATGTCTCCCACGGGTGGGGCGACGGCTCTGGGTAAGAAAGGTGGAGCTTGACTTACAGGTTGACCTGGGCCAGCGGCTTGTGCAGGTGTGCCGTCAATCGTAACTTGTGGGTTGGGAACGAGAACGTTTGGCTTTTGCCCTGGTTGGGCTGGGACAGGAGCAGGTGGCGATGCTGTTGGTGTTGGCGTTGGTACTGATGCTGTAGTGCCTGGGGATGGGCTAAAGCTGAGGGTAATTCCGTTTTGCTTGCGCTCCACAGGTTGAGTGTCGGGGGCGTTGTTACTACCAGTGACCATCACTCGGATGCTATTGGCATCCAGTTGGCTAATTTCGACGGAGGTAATTCCTGGAGATGGGTTGTTTTGGCGAAAACTATTGCCTTGGGGTAAACGTAGTTGAGTATTAATAATATCTGCGACTAAGGCTTTGCCTCTTTTTGTAGTGAAAACTTGCGGGCGCGAGCCTGATGAAGTTTTCAAAACAACACTAATGCCACCATTAACTGGATTTAACTGTACATCTGTAATTTGACTAATTTGTGCCCACACTGGTTGAGCTACCAAAAATACAGAAGCGGTAGCACCCAAAATTAAACTATTACCGTGAAACTGTTTCACAGTTCATTCCTCACTTAATAAAACCTTGTCAACTAATAATCTTTGAGTAGTTATGCCGCTATGAGTGCTGAGTGTTTTTTCTACTGACTACTCAAAACTCAGCACTGTTTATTGTTACTTCTTGGGGGCAGTCTTAACTGCTGCTATTTCCTCTGGAGTAAGTGGTATTAATGCCTGTAACTGGAAGGATGTATTGATTGATGCAGGACCAGACCGCACCACCACCGTTTTGTCTGATAGCGTCTTAGTCTCTGCTGGAGCTAAGGTTGATTGATAATCTTTAACTATCAATAAAGGCTGTAAGCGTTCAATGTTGCGAATTATCGATTGTGTTTGTTCATAAGTTCCAGAAATTTCAATATTGATACTGCTACGTTTCAGCTTGCCATCGACTTGTGTTCCCAGAGTTCCATCGGTAATCGGTTCTGGTTTTTGTGAAGCTGGCACAAACTTCTTCAGTTTGGCACTTACAGTATTGAAGGAAATTTTTTGAGCATTTCCAGATTGAACCAAGCGATTCATATCTAGCAGTAATGTATCTAAGCTTTTCTCGTTAGCAAATAAACCTAAAACCTGTATTTTTTGCTGCTTTGCTTGTGCTAGCTCGTCTTTTACTTTCTCAATCTGTTTGAGGCTGGCTATCTTGTGCTGAATTTGCCCTTGCAGTTCGGCGCTTTTTGCTTGCTGCTGCTGATAGTTTTCCCAAGCTGGCATCACCAAGTTGAATAATATATAAGCTGCTGCCGCTAAACCGAAAACCGCCACCAAAATGCCAATGATTTGAGGTGTGAAGCTAATGCCAAAAACCACAGGATAGGCTGGCGTTGCCGAGTCAAATTCACCGCTTTGTTCTGCAAAATTTAAATCATCACTTACTGTCATTTTGAAATGACTCCTGTTTGTTGCATACTGCGAATTCGAGTCACTAGTCCCACTGTGCCTTTTTGCTCCAACTCCCGGATTAATTCCGAAGCTGGAACATCACTCATGCTAGATTGAATGGTGTATTTAACTATTTGAGGTGGCTTAATTGCTATGGCAGTAGTAGATCTCACAGCATTTGGTGGTATTGGTACATCTACCAAAGTTGCTGTGATAATTTTGCTTTCTGAGGACTTCAAGAACTGAGACTGTTGTAGAGTTAGCAAGAAATCGTTGACATCGTTGTAGGAGCGAGCCACTCCAGTAATTTCTAATCCCCCAGCGAGATTCTTTGGTGGCTCACCTTGTGCTGGAGCAATAGGTGCGATTTGCTTAACGCTCTCAATTTGCACTGATGCTGGTATGCGATCGCGCAAATCTTGTAACATGGCTGACCAAGGACGAATCTGGTCAAACACAGTAACCAAAGCTTGGGTTTCCCCCTTAACCGCGTTTGTCTCTGCTTTGATTTTGTTAATATTTCCTATTTCTGTATCTAATCTCTTGTTTTCCTGATCTAGTTGTGCTATGGTGCCGTCTAACTCAGTAATCTTCGCTTGCAAAAGCCACCAACTACCTGCCACCAGAACTGGAAGACACACACCTAGGGCGACTCCCACATACATGGGTGTTAGATTCCCTGTAGGAAGTGTTAGTACTCGCTTTCTATCAGGATTTTTTTGGTGTGTGGCGCGGTCTTTAAGAAAGTTAACATCTAGACTGTACATGTTCTCACACCAACTAGGGATAAATATTATGGTTTGAGAATTCTCAAACAGCATGATTGTCAAAACAGACAATCCAAAATTGGTATTACACCTCCCGCATTCCTAAACCGAGTACTATCGCCAAGCCAGAGCGTTGCACTTGGGGATATTTATCGTTTTCAACTTCCAAGGACAAAGATCCTATTGGATCTATTTGGGTTGTTGGCAAGCTTAAGCGTTGGGTAAAAAACTCATCTAGCTGTGGGAGTCCGCCTCCTGGCCCAGCTAGTATAATCTGCGCTACCTCCAAATTTTCACTCTGATTGAGGTAAAAATCGATGGAACGGCGTAGCTCATCTGTTAGTTCTGCCAATACTCTGACAATGGCCGCCATACCAGGATCGATTCCAGTAACCCCAGTTTTGCCACCATCTACGGGAGTGGAGGGAATGGTCATTCCCTGCAACATTTCCATATCTCGTGATGTGGGTAAGCTCATTGCTCTAGCGAGAGCAGTTTGCAGTTGATAAGTGCCTATTGGCACAGTGCGCGAAAATTGCGGCACTCCGTTAACGATGATGGCAATTTCTGTGCTATCAAACTCTATATCAACTAGCACTGCTGCTTCTTGCGGCCCAAATTGCCGCAGTTGATCGCGAATAGTCCGAAGCAGTGCAAAACTGTTAATTTCTAAAACATCAATTTGCAATCCTGCCTGCTCGAATGTACTTATATAGGTATCAGTCACCTCCTTGCGGGTGGCAACTAGGAGTACCCGTACTTTTTCAATGCCATCTTCGTCTACAAAGTACCCAAGTTTCTGATAATCTACATCAGCTTCTTCACGAGGATAGGGTAAATACAAACCTGCTTCATGGTTTAGCACCATTTCCCGCAGCTCTTTATCATCTAACTCTGCTGGCACAGGTATCAGACGGACAATTGAATCTCGCCCTGGTACACCAGTAGCAACGCGAGAGGCTTTGATTTTACTCTCCGCTAGTGCCTGTTGGATTAACTGCGCCATTGCTGGAGAGTCGGTGATTTGTCCATCGGTAATTACACCTTCTGGAACTGCTAATGATGTAAAGGCTTCTATTTTCAAGCCTTGACGTTGTTTACGTAGCTGAACTATATTTATCCGTTCTGGAGCAAGTTCAATGCCGACACCTTTATTAGATTTGCCAAACAGACTATTGAAGCTTTTAACCACAGTTGTGCCTGCTAGACTAGTAGATTGAAAATTTAAACTGTCTAGAGACGTAATATATTACGTCTCTACTGGTAATTGATTTAACCTATAATTTCGACAATTTTGCATAAGATTTTCATCCATAACAAGCGTAAAAATACTGGTACGATGATTCAATTGCGAAAATTCAAACAACTGGCTGCTTGGACACTAGTAGGGTTATTTACCAGTTGGATTGTAAGTTGCAGCACAGGTAACGTTGGCACAGGTAATAAACAAGCTGCTTCAGGAGCATCGACTGTTGAATTTTGGACGATGCAACTCCAACCGCAATTTACTAATTACTTTCAAAACCTGATTACGACTTTTGAATCGCAAAATTCAGGTATAAAGGTTAACTGGGTAGATATACCCTGGGCAGCGATGGAGAACAAAATTTTAACAGCAGTCTCAGCAAATACGCCACCTGATGTTGTTAACCTCAATCCAGATTTTGCTTCCCAACTCGCCGGACGAAATGCCTGGTTAGATTTGGACGCAAAAATCCCAAATGAAGTACGTTCCTCCTATCTGCCGAATATTTGGAAAGCAAGCACGCTTAATGGTAGAAGTTTCGGGATTCCTTGGTATCTCACCACGCGGCTAACCATTTATAACACTGATTTATTAAAACAGGCAGGTATAAATAATGTGCCTGCGACTTACGCAGAATTGGCACAGGCGGCACAACAAATTAAAGATAAGACTGGCAAATATGCCTTTTTTGTAACTTTCGTTCCGCAAGATTCCGGTGAAGTGCTGGAATCCTTTGTGCAGATGGGAGTTAGTCTAGTTGATACTGAAGGTAAAGCAGCTTTTAATTCTCCACAAGGTAAAGCAGCGTTTCAGTATTGGGTGGACTTGTATAAAAAAGGGTTGCTTCCTAAAGAGGTATTAACCCAAGGGCATCGTCATGCGATCGATTTATACCAATCTGGAGAAACGGTATTTTTAGCTTCGGGGCCAGAGTTTCTCAAAACGATCGCCAATAATGCCCCGAAAATTGCTCAAGCTTCAGCGATCGCACCTCAACTAACCGGTGATACAGGAAAGAAAAATGTAGCCGTGATGAACATAGTAATTCCCCGCCAAACTAAAAACCCTGACGCTGCTGTTAAATTTGCCCTATTTCTCACCAATGATGAAAATCAGTTAGCCTTTGCTAAAGCTGCGAATGTCCTTCCTTCTACAGTCAAAGCACTATCTGACAGCTACTTTAAAAATGTCCCGGCTACTGCTTCCACAGTAGAAAAAGCAAGAGTTATCACTGCTCAACAACTGCAACAAGCAGAAATATTAACCCCTACTTTAAAGGATTTCAACAAACTGCAAAAGGCAGTTTATGAGAACTTACAAGCAGCAATGTTGGGTGAAAAGACGGTAGATAAAGCTGTAGAAGATGCAGCGCAACAGTGGGATGAGAGGTAGATTTTGGGCATGGGGCATGGGGCATGGGGCATGGGGCATTATATAGGTT